>CALEMW010000022.1 GCA_937910695.1 uncultured bacterium | reverse complement strand
TCGTTGATGGACACGAACCCGACACGCGGGTCCTTGACGTCCACCGTAACGACTTCGCTCAGCACTTTGAGGATGGCCGAGTTCTGCCGTGCCAGCTTATAGGGATCCATGCTCCATCCTTCCCCGGAACGACGCAGGACGGCTCCACGAGGGCGCCGTCCTGACGTGACCGGGCCCGGGGTCTAGAGTTCCGTACGGACCTCTTCCTCGATGCGGTAGGTTTCGACGATGTCGCCTTCCTGGAGGTTGTGGAAGTTCTCAAGGCCGAGTCCGCACTCGTACCCGGACTGCACTTCCTTCGCGTCCTCCTTGAAGCGCTTCAGGGAGCTGATGCGCCCCTCGAAGATCATCATCTCGTCGCGCACCAGGCGCACGAGCGAGTTGCGTATCAGCGTGCCGTTGGTCACATAGGCGCCGGCGATGGTGCCGACCTTCGGAATGCGGAACACCTGTCGGATCTCGGCCGAACCCGTCGATACCTCGCGACGGATCGTGCCGAGCAGTCCGGCCATGGCCTTCTTCATCGTGTCGACGACTTCGTAGATGATGTCGAAGGTCTCGATGGAGATGTTGGCCGCGGCCGCCTTTTCCAGGATGTTGGCGCCCGGACGCATGTGGAAGCCCACGATGAGCGCGCCGGTGTTGCCCGCCAGCAGCACGTCCGATTCGTTCACCGCACCCACGCCCTTGTGGATGATGCGAACCTTCACCTCGTCGGTGTTCAGCTGCATCATGGCATCGCAGATGGCCTCGAGAGAGCCCGAGACGTCGGCCTTGACGATGATCGGCAGCTCCTTCAGGTCGGAGTCGGCCACGAATTCGGCCAGGTTCTCCAAACTGATGGTCTTTTTCGGGGCAGAAAACTGCTGAAGCCGCTGCATGTGGCGACGGCGTGACGCGATATCGCGGGCCTCGCGCTCCGACTCGAGTACATGAAGACGATCGCCGGCCACGGGCACGTTGCTGGCACCCAGAATCACGGCGGGCTCTCCAGGTCCCACCTTCGTCAACGCTTCGCCGCGCTCGTTGAGCAATGCACGCACTTTGCCGTCCTGCATGCCGACCAGGAAGTTGTCTCCCACCTGCAAGGTGCCCTGATCCACCAGGGCGGTGAAGATCACACCCCGGCCTGGATCCTTGGACGCCTCGACCACGACACCACGTGCCGGGCCCTTGTTCGTCGCCCGTAGCTCCAGAACCTCGGACTGGAGATGGACCAGTTCGAGCAGTCTGTCGACGTTCGTGCCGATCTTTGCCGAGATCTCGCAACTCAGCACTTCGCCGCCGAAATCCTCCACCTGGATCCCGTGCTGCAGGAGTCCCTGCTTCACGAGGTCGGGACGGGCTGCCGGCAGGTCACACTTGTTGATGGCGACGAGGATCGGCACGCCGGCTGCCTTGGCATGATTGATGGCCTCGATGGTCTGCGGCATGACCTGGTCGTCGGCCGCCACGACAAGGATGACGATGTCGGTGACTTGGGCGCCGCGGGCGCGCATGGCCGAGAAGGCCTCGTGCCCCGGCGTGTCCAGGAAGGTGATCGGTCCACCCGGCGTCTCCACCCTGTAGGCCGCCACGTGCTGGGTAATGCCACCCGCCTCGCCGGCGATGACGTTGGTCTCTCGGATGTAATCGAGCAACGAGGTCTTGCCGTGGTCCACGTGGCCCATGACGGTCACCACCGGGGCGCGATCCTCCAGGTCCTCCTCGGCGACCTCGGGCTCGGCCTCGGCCAGCTCCTCCTCGCCGAAATCTGAGAGGAAATTGACGTCCTTTTCGAACTCGTCGGCGAGCATCTCGACCTGATCCTTGTCGAGACGCTGGTTCATGGTCGCCAACACGCCCAAGGCGAAGAGCTTGCCGATGATCTCCCGCGGGGGGATTTCGAATTTTTCGGCGAGTTCCTGAACGGTGACGAATTCCGTGACATGCAGCATGTTGGTCGATTCTCCGGTCTCTTCGTCGGCGCCACCCTTGCGGCGCTTGCGCTTGCCGCCGTGCCCATCGATCTGGGCCAGGGTCGCCTTCACACTCGCCGCCACGGCGACTTCATCGACCTTCTTCTTCTTGCGACGCTTCCGACCAGGCGCAACCGGGCTTTGAACCCTCTGTTCCGCGCGGCGCTGCATGGCCTGCTGCACGGACTCGCGGACGGACTCCTTCACCTCGGTCGCAGCACGGGGTCGAGAGCGGCCACCTGTCAGATCGCCTCGAACCTGATCCCAGTTCCAGTTCGGCTGATCGCTAGGGGCGCCGCCGCCCTGCCGTGCCGGTGGTTTGCGCTCCGCTGAAATCTGCTTACCCGTACTCGTCCGGATTTCGCCTTCTCCCATGCGGATGATGCGGGCCTGACGACGGACGGGGCGTCGATTGACGGGATCGGGCTTGACGGCTTCATCCTGCACAGTCGCCGCGGAATCGTCCTGCGCCACCTTGGCCGGCGCATCGTCTTCGACTGTGGTCACGACAGCTTCGTCGGTGGCGGTGGTTTCGGTCATCACGTCTTCGGGCACCGTGCTTTCGGGAGTCGCGGCATCAGCGACCGGGGCCTCGGGAGCAGCAGCATCCGCTGCAGCTTGTTCGGTCGCGGTTACATCGATTTCAGGCTCGGCCGAGGGCGCTCGTCGAACGATTCTGGCGCGACGGATAGGCCTCTTTTCAGGCTTGGCTGCAGTTTCCGCCTCAGGAGCAACCGTTTCGACTGCGGCCGCAACAGGGGCCTCTGCGGTTTCCACAGCGGCCTCCTCAACGGGCTCAACGTCTGCTTTCGGCTCGGCCTTCGGGGTCGCCGCCTTCTTCGTGGTCTTCTTCGTGGTCTTCTTCTTGACCGTCTTCTTCTTGGCGGCTTTCTTCTTGACCGGTTTTTCCTGCTCGGGTTCGTCGGGCGGCTCAGGCATCTCCAGAGGCTTGAAACTGGCCACGTGCTTCAGCTTCTCGGCATCCATGTTGTGGGACTTCGCGTAATTGAGCCTCATCTGCTCACGTTTACGCTGATAGAACGAATGGATCCGTTCGATGATGTCGTCATCCACCACGCTCATATGGCTTTTGGCCTCGGCGTGCATATCGCGCATCATCTTCATGATGGTCGTGCTGTCGACACCGTAGTGCTTCGCCAGCTCGTAGACCCTCAGCTTCCTCGCCAAAGCGATCGCCTCCAACCTTCCGCGCAACTCACGCGGGCAACCTTGTCTCGACCAACGGTACCACGGCGGCACCGAAACTGCGGTCGTCGACCCAATGGTCAACTCCCGGTGATGATTTTTCGGATGCCGTGAACGAAGCCCGGGTCAGCCACGCCTACGACCACCAAGTCGTTGCGCCCCAGGGCCGCCGCGAGGTCGGCCCGATCCAGCACGTCGTCCACGATTCCCGCCACCGGTTCCAGGCGGCGGATCCGGATCAGTTGTCCATCGCCCGCGTCACGGGCGAGGATCAAAATGGGGTTCTTGCCCCGTGACACCATCTGTTTCACAGCCGTCGTCCCAACAGCCAGCGTTCCCGAGCGCATCGCCAGCCCCAAAAGACCCAGGAGCTTCCGCCCCCGTTCCGACTCGCTCATGCCTCTACTCTTTCGGCGACGGCTCGTCGCCTTCGTCCGCGGCATCGGCGTCACCAAGTTCGTCGGCGACGGTTACTTCGTCCTCGAGCTCGCTCACGCGGTCCTCGAACCCTTCGAACAGATTTCCGTCCGGCATCACGACATCGCCCTCGACCCTCGCCTCGGCGGATTCCGTATTGTCCGCAGCATCCGAACCGGCGTCGTCAAGGCGGCTCTCGTCGAACAGGGGCCGTTCGTCTTCGGCGATCAGAGCCAGCTCCTCCGAGACGGTAGATTCGATGATCCGTTCCAGCTCGTCGATGGTCGCCATAGCCGTGGACTGCAGCGTCTCGGCGGTCTTCTCCCCGATCCCCGGCACGGTCTGCAGTTCAGCCAAGGTGCATTCTGCCAGGTCGTTGATCGTGGTGAAGCCGTTCTCGCGCAACGCCAGGGCGATCTTCTCGGACACCCCGTTCATCTCGTTGAGATCCATGGACACTTCGTTGCGTACGCGCTGACGGATGTGGTACTCGCGCGATGAGACCAGATCGATCTTCCACTCGGTGAGTTTCGCGGCCAGCCGCACGTTCTTGCCCTCCTTGCCGATGGCCTTGGAGAGCTGGTCGTCGTTCACGACCACCGTCGCTTCGCGCACGTCGTCGTGCAGGATGATCGTGCTGACCTCGGCCGGGCTCAGGGCGCGGCTGATCAGCAGCGAGGCTTCGGCGCTCCAGGGCACGATGTCGATGCGTTCACCCGCGAGTTCGCGGGTGACGGCCTGCACGCGGCTGCCCTTCATGCCCACGCAGGAGCCCACGGCGTCCACGCGGTCGTCGTGGGAGACCACGGCGATTTTGGAGCGGGTGCCCGGTTCGCGGGCCACGGCCTTGATCTCGACGATGCCCTCCTGGATCTCGGGCACCTCCTGCTCGAACAGCGACTTGAGGAACTCCGGGTGGCTGCGCGAAAGGATGATCTGCGGACCCTTGGCGTTGTCGAGAACTTCGACGATCTGGGCGCGGATCGAACTGCCCTGGTGATGCTTCTCGCCCTTGATCTGCTCGCGCCACGGCAGCATGGCCTCCACGCGTCCCAGATTGACCAGCACGTTGCCGCGGTCGACCTGCTGGACCGTGCCGGTGATGATCTCGTTGAGGCGGTCCTTGTAGGTATCGAAGATATTCGTGCGCTCGGCTTCGCGGACCTTCTGGACGAGGATCTGCTTGGCGACGAGGATGGCGTTGCGGCCGAATTCCTCGATGGGCAGGTCCCAGCGCAGCTCGTCGCCGATCTGGACCTCCTCGCCGAACTCTTCCTGTGCCTCTTCGATGGTCAGCTCGGCGTCCTCGTCCATCACGTTGTCGACCACGACCTTCACGTGTTCGACGGTCATTTCACCGGTGACTTCGTCGATGCGTGCATCGATGACGGCCTCGGCACCCAGCTTTTTGCGGGCGGCCGACTGCAATCCCGCCACGAGGGATTCGATGACGATCTTGCGGTCCACGTTTTTCTCTCGCGTGATCATCGCGAGGGCATCGAGGACGTTGTACTGCATGGTCAGATCTCCCGTATGCGTTGCGACGGATCAGCTTCCTTCGCGGTCCTTGCGGCGCGTCTCGCGCACCTGACGGCGGTCGTCCTTGCGTTGACGACGGTCCGCCTGAATCAGCGTCCGCGGATCGAAATCCGGATTCAGATTGCCTTCGCGGATATGGGCCACGGAGACCTGAATCGGAGATTCTCCGTCCGCGATTTCGACGGACAGTACATCGCCCGCCATACCAGAGAGCCTTCCCTTGACGGACTTGGGGCCCCGTCCCGGAAATAGCTGAAGAATCACGTTCTCCCCCACGGCGGCCTCGAAGTGGGCCTGCGTACGCAAGGGGCGCCGGATGCCGGGTGACGACACCTCGACGACGTAGGCTTCCTCGATGGGATCCGCCTCTTCGAGCAACATCCCCGCGGTACGGGAGGCCTTGGTGCACGCACCGACGGTCATGCCGCCTTCCGTATCGAGGAAGATGCGCAGAGTCGCCCGACCGCCGCCGATGAACACACGCACGTCGAGCAGGTCGAAGCCCTCGGCGGCGAGGGGTCCTTCGAGCAATTCGATGACACGGCGGGCCGTGCCGATCCTGTCGAGCGCCACGGTCTCACCTCCGAACGCGGCCATGTCGGGGACGCCGCTGGCGTATCTCCCTGACACGAAAAGAAGTGGACTTGCGTCCACTCCACAATGCGCCGACGCCGACGCAGGTCTGAAGCAAAGGCCATAGTAAACCCTGCCCCGACCGAAGGCAAGGAGAAAACGCCCCTAGAACCCCCCCATCGGGGGTCGGCGCACAAGATCGAGGAGCAGCGTGCCCACCTGTTCCAGACTAGCGGCAGAGCAGTTCTCAGGTGAATCATCCGCCGTATGCCAGGCGGCATATTCGAAATCGATGAGATCGACAGCCGGAATCCCACGACGCAGGAAAGGCACGTGGTCGTCATAGGTCGAACGGCCAGGTGCAGGCACGAAGGCCCCGAGGCCCAGCTCACCCGCTCGTTCGAAGACGGTCCTCGTCCAGACCCCGGCATACTGCAGGGACAGCGGCTCCATGGGGATTCGGACTCCCGACTCGCCCACCATGTCGACAACAATCAGTCCCAAGGGTGCTGCGTCGCTCAACGGACTCCCAAAGGTCCCGGCACCGGCTGCCAGGTGTTCCGAGCCGAGGCAGTAGGTCGTGGGCTTGCCCGACACGCCCTGATCCTCTCCGTCGAACAGCAGCAGATCCACACCAAGGGGCGGGGCCGTCACCGTCAGCAGTTCAGCGAGGTGGAGCAATACAGCCGTGCCACTGGCCCCATCGTTGGCTCCCAGAACCGGCAGACTGCGGGATGCTGCGACGGGGTCCTGATCCGCAACCAACCGACAGTCGTAATGGGCCCCGAACCAAATGCGCGGTCCGCTCGACGGCCCCAACGAGATCACAAGATTAATGAATTCCCGCTCCACGCCGTCGAGGGGCGTGATCGCCGAGAACCGATCCTCGGACAGGCGCCAACCCAACGAGTCGGCCATGGCCGCCACCTCGCGGCGAAACACCGCGTGAGCCTCGCTGCCTGGGGTCCGCGGGCCCAAGGCACACTGCCAGCGCAACAGATCCATGGCGCGGGATCCGGAAAAGACCTCCGCCCCCGCCGCAGGCAAGGCGACGGCGATCAGGACGGGAAGCAGGAACGCGCAAAGAGCTCGCATCGAGATCGGCCTCCGTCTAGAACGTGAACGTCGCTTCGAGGCCCAGACCGAAACGCTGGGTGATGGTGTCGGTTTCCCGCACCACGTCCCTGGCGTAGATCAGGCGCATGGCCCCGGACAGGTTGCGGGTGATCTGGTAGCTGAACCTGGGGTTCACGCTGATCTTGGTCATCCCCGTTTCCGTGGTCGGATCGCCGTCGCGGCTGTCCTGGGGCTGCCAGCGCTGGGTCGTGTCACGGCTGAACTGAAAGTCGAGGTCCATGTTCACTTTCGGCGAGTTGCCAGGCTTGTAAAGCCCCAGCCGCGAGAGGAAGCGCTCGGCTCCGAAGGAATGCTTGAAGGTCGTCCCCACCATGAATCTTCCGGTCCTGCTCAGCGAGCCGTTGTTGTCGGTCTCATCCCTGGTCACGTTCACGTTCAGGCTCGCACTCATGCCGTTGCGGAAGGTCAAGGAGAAGCGAGGGCTGATCTGGGTCTTGGTCTGAGGGCTATAGTCGGTCGCGGTGAATCCCGAGACCATCTCGCTCTCCTTGTAGATCACGTTGAAGTTGGCCGATCGCAGCGGACCATCGCTGCCGCCGCCGAACAGGCCCAGACGTTCGATGCCGCTGACCAGGAATTGCAGGTCCGGCCAGTCCCTGCTCTTGTTGCCGGTGGTGAAGCCGTTGTTGGTGCGGCCTCCCTCGGTCTGGTTGTACTTCACGTCCATGGAGACCCAGCGCGAGAACTTGAGGGCCGTGGACCCGGACTTGGTTGTACGCGTGTTCTCGTTACGGGCCGTGTAGAGATCGTCCGGAATGTCGGTGTCGTGATGGAGACCAGCCTGGTACCAGAACGTCGGACTGACTTCGGGCATGACCCGATTGTAGCTGCCGGCATCCTTGGCGGTATAGGAAAGCTGGATGTCCTGGATCTCCCGCAGCACCTCCAGCAGCGGCCCGGTCGGGTTGGGAATCCTGATGCCGCCTCCTTGCGTACCGGCCGCGTCCCAGTCCAGACCCGACTCCTCAGCAATGACGGTGTCGCCCGCGGCCGTGCCGCCCCCGGTCGGCCGTCGGCCCTCCTCCTCCACGATCCTGGCCAGACGCACGACCTCGTCCTCGATGCGGGTCCGCTCCCGATCGTCGAGGGCACTGTCGCCCATTCTCTCCACCAGCCGCAGAAGTTCCGCATCCTCGAGCTGTCCGCGGCGCACCTGGTTTTCGATGTTGCGCAGCAGGCGCTGACGATCTCCAGTGTTCACCTCGACCTTCCGCGGAAATACTCGTTTGACCGCAGCACCCAGAGGCATAGTGAAGCGGACCGTCCAGTCGCCGCTGTTCTGGATGTTCTTGGTCCCATCGGGGTCTTCGCCGACGGCGATCGACGGCGAATGATCGTCGCGGTAGGTTCCGTTGAAGGTCACGTTGGGCCGGAGTTTCAGGAGCCCCTTGCTCGCGGCGGTCAGGGGTCGCCAGATCCAGTTGTCGGGCAGCCCCAAGCGACTCGGCGGTGAAAACCTCAGCTGGATCTGGCGTTCGTAAATTGTCTCGGAGCCGACGTTGAAGCCCGCAATCCTGCGCTCGCGGAACATGTCCCGCTCCGACCTCATGGTCACGGTGGTGTCGAGAACTGGCAGAGGTTTCGCTTCGATCTTGCCGGACAGGGACCCGCGTCGAGTGTTCGTTGTGGGTTGCACGACGAAGACGTCGTCCTGCTCCCTGTAAGAGCTGCCGTTACGGGTCGCCTGGGAGAAGTTTCCGGCAAACTCGATCCGCTTGGGCAAGTAGGCCGCGCTCTTGAGGATGGGGATCCAGCTGAAGATCGGCGCATCGCCCAAGGTCTTGTTCTGCGGAAGCTGCAGGTTGTAGTTGATCGTGCCCTGAACGTTGCGGGTGTTCGACAACAGCAAAGGTGACACCTCATTGGCCTTCGAGCCGCTGAGAGAGAAGGTCCAGGGCTCGATCAGGAAGCGGATGGGCGCGAAGGTCGAGGTGGATTGTCGGGATAGACGGACCGAATAGTTGTCGCGTTCCGTGATGGATGTCTCTGATTCGCGAAGGACGTCGTCGATGATTTCGATGTCGCTGTTCGTGACGTATTTGGGCCGCTGGGTGCTGCGCTGACGACCTACGTTGATGGGCAGTTGGAAGCCGAGCAGGGGCACGAAATCGTCGAGACGCAGCCCCGCCGACAGGTTCAGATCCTCGGTCGTGCGGCCCTGCCCCACCGAGGTGTTCAGTCCGTGGAATTCGGCGTCCTGCCGGGACCAGTCCAGGTCGAATTTGATGCGGTCGGCCATGTTCACCCGAACCGCGAGCCGTTCGGCCACACCCTTCTCGCGCTTCACCTGACGCAGCTTCACGTCGTTGAACCAGAACAAGCCGCTGGCCGGCGTCGAGCGATCGGTATTGCGGACACCGAAATACAGACGTTTGACGCGGCGCAGGTCCGGCGATCCGACCACGCGCACGCGGTAGACGTCGCCCGACTCCGAGTCGTCGACGGTCGTTTCGATCCAGCGCGTGTCCGGATCCCTGGGCTGGAGCTTCGCATTGCTGAGCTCCGCCATGTCCAGGCTCAGCTCTTTCCAGCCGGTCCGGGCGCCCCGGCTCTCATCGAAACGATAGCTCACCTCGTAGTAGTTCAGCGTGTCTGCTCCCACGCGGAAGAACATATCGAGGTCGGCCTGATCGGTCGAGGAACTGTGGATGAACCAAGACAGCTTCTCGTAGCGGGTGTAGTCGTCGCCCCGCGGAGAAACCAGCCGACTGGTCCGCACCAGGTGCCCGGGTTCGAGATTCTGGAAGTCGACGACCAGCGACGATTCCTTCTCCGGAATGTTGTTGAGCACGTAAAGCTCGAAGGGAGGCTCGTAGTCGGGGTTTTCTTTGTTGTTCACTTCACCGAGGAAGAAGCCCTCGTCGGAACCCCGTTCCGCATGCTCCAGCAGGCGTTCGTCGGGGTCGGCGGCTGTGGCGATCCTGCGAACACCCTGGCGTTCCCAGCGCGAGCCGAGGAATTTGATTTCAGAGAGCTGAATATCGCGCATCGTCTGGTCCGCCGCGGGCGTCCGGTCCTCGAACCAGATGCGCATGTGGGTAACGGTGGCCAGCGATGGAGTCGTACCCTGAGACGGCAGCACCTGCAGCATATCGCCGAGACGCACCCTGTACTTACGCCACGACCGGTGGGAGTTGAGATTGTCGGTGACTTCCGAAGCCGGATAATCCCTCAACACATCCACCAACGCCGAATCCGCCAGATCGATGCTGATAGTGAAGAATCCCTCGCGCAGGTCGTGGATCGAGTCGCCGTCGAGATCTTCGCTGTCCTCGCGGTTGTTGCCGGCGGTGCCGTTGATCTGAGGGTACGGATCGTTGGCGTTGAACTGATCCGAAGGCGGAACATGGAATTCGTCCACACCGCCGGGATTCCCGCCGAGTCCAATGTCTTCGTTCAGTTCATCCGCCGAGATCACGAAGATGCCGTCCGGTCTGCCGCTGACGATGCCGTCCTCGCGCTGCCACGTGTCGTATTGCGGGACGCCCCCCACCTCGGGCCAGTAGAAGTCCTCGCTCAGGTTGCCGAAATCGAAGTGGAGCGTTCCGGTCGGTTCGTCGCCAAGCAGCTCGTGACGGAAGTCGTTGATCCAGAACTCGAGGAACTGGGTCTGGGTCAGGTCGATGCCGCTGCGGCCGAGACCGCGCATGACGCCGCCCCAGCTGTCGGCCGTCCAGGTCGACTGATCTTCCGCCAGGCGCATATGGATCTGCAGAACCTGCTGGGCTTCCCGCCCCTCCTGCTCTTTCAGGTCGGGGTTCAGATAACGCCTCTGGGTCACCTCGTGAGGCAGGAACCAACGGGTTTCGAGACGATTCTCGGGGTTGTAGTCCCGGGCCTGCAGGTAGCTGTAATCTTCATAACGGGGATTGTCTGGATCGATCTCCAGACCCTCTTCATGCGCCGGCTCGCTCGAAGCGTTCCAGCTCAGGCGCGAGACGGGCATCAGATCCGAGGAATCGATGCCTTCGAAATCCTCCACATGGGCGTCGTTGAAGGTGTTGGGGTTGGGCACGCTGAGGGCGACCTCGCCGTTGACCTGCACGGTACTTTCACGGTCCGAGTCGCGTCGCGAGAGCACATTCGCCACGTCGGTGAGGATACCTGGCTTGAGCATGAACTGGCCGTTCAGGTTGCCGACCAGGGTGCGGCTGGGCTCCTCGCCCAGCTTGGCCTTGTGGCCCACGACCTGGTTCGATTCGTAGAGCCAGGTCGTCGACATGCGGCTCTCGCGTCCGAGCTCATACCCCAGATTGAAGCCCAGCAGGCTCGAATTGCCGCCGCCCAGGAAGGGGGCGTACTGATAGTTCACTCCGATCGAGGAGTCCGCGGTCAGGTTCGCTGCGGCATCGCCCTTCAGGTCGATCTGTCCGAAGGTGTAGTCGATGGTGTAGTCCACGTCCTTGACCAGAGTGCGCCCGTCGAGGGTCACGGTCTCAGACCCTTCCTCGATATTCGAGACACCGAGGTTGAACGAACTGCTGGCCGCGGCATGGGACACGACGAAGCGGAATGTGCCCGAATTCTGGAACAGCGAGATTTCGGAATCGGCCGGCCTGTACATCCTTCTGTCGCGGTTATCCTTGAGTACGGAATCATTGAAATCGAAGCTCTCGGTATCCGCGTAGGCGATGTACAGAGTTGAGTCGGCATCGAACGGCCTCGGCATGTTCAACGGGAACTTCAGCAACCCGTTGGCGAAGTCGAATATCAAGCCGTTGTGGTAGTCGGGAATGTAGTCGTGGCCAGGGGCGGCAAGCTGGGTTTCACGATCCAGGCCGAAGATCCGGAAGAGCTCGAGCCCGCTCCCCTGTTCGTTGGCGTCCAGGTCGAGATTGGGTTGCGACACCTGTGTGGTTTGCTGCAGGCTGAGTGTGAACGTGCTCGCGTCGATGTTGGCTCCGCCGAGAGGATAGATGTTCCGTAGCACGTACTGCCAAAGATGCGGGTCGTCGATGGGGTTTTCCGGCTTGAGGAGCTTCATGCGGTAGTAGAGCTGATCGCTGTTCTCCGACCAGACGACGCGGTTGTTCACATCCACGCCGGGCACGTCACCGACCTGGTAGAGCACGTTGCCGTCGCCATCCACCACACGGTATGTCACCGCCAAGGCGTCGCGGAAACCATAAGAACGGTTCATGTCGATGGCGACCAGGCGGTTGTCTTGATCGGCGAGAATGGTGAAGTCCCTGATCCGGCGCCATAATTCGCCGGGACGGGTCGCGTTCCGCCATGGATAGAGCCCGATGTCAGTCTGGTTCTCGACTTCTGTCGCGGGAATCGCACCGGGATTCTGCGTCCAGCGACCACCGTGATCCGGGATGGCCACGACCCACTGGACATCGTCGGCCTGGGGCTGGGTTGTCGCGCCCTGGACCATGTAGATGCTGATCGAACCGAGATCGATGAACTGATTCCCGGGTGTATTGCGGTCGGCGAAGACCGTCCGACCCGGCAAGTCGGGCGTCTCGAAGCCATGGGCGGCCTGAAGTCCCGGCGGCAGATCCAGACGGAAGAAGCGGTTGTTCAGGTACTGGTTGGAAAGGATCACGTGCTCGGACTGGCTACCGCCCGTTGAATTGAACGATTTCGACGACGATTCCGACTTCTGCTTCGAAGCCACCACCGTGAAATCGGCGCGGCCCACCTGGCCCACCACCTTGATACCGAACAGACCGGATTTGTTGGAGCTGTAGCCGAGCAGCTGGCTGCCCGGCAGGGTCAGGCCCACGTCGCCGGTCTCGATGGACTGGATGATCTCGTCCTCGCCGCCCTCGAACCACAGTTTGATCTTGGTGCCGTCGGGTCCGATCATCTCGCTGTTGTGATCCACCTCGATCTTGATCTTCTCGCCGATCTGGCCCGAGAGGTTGATCTGGAGCTGCTGTTCCATGTCCAGGGACGGGAAAAGACTCTGGCTCTGCCGGCGCTCATTGGCTGTGAACCGATTGCTGGTGGTGGACTCGCCGCCGATGGAGATGTGTTCCCGGCCCGAGATCCTGATGTTGGTCTTCTCGCCGCGGCCGATGATCTTTTCGAGGGTCCGCGGCAGCTTGATGGGAATCGTCAGATTGATCAGGCTACCCTCGCCGCCCCGCTGGACGCCGCCGCTCCGATCGAGCATGGTCAACCGATTGCGAAGGCTCGCTGCGGCGAAACGCCTCTGGCGCGAGATTTCGATGTCGTCGATGAAGAGGTCCATCTCCGCGATCCCCACGTCCCGGGGCGGGTAATAGACGAAGCCTCCCGGCAATTCGTGGGCGACCTGGAACAGAAGGACCCATTTGGGGTATCGGAACCGGGTTTCGATACCCAGAGTACCCGAGGTCTCGATCTCCTCCTCCTCGCGGACGAGATCCACGTTGAGTCGGGACTCGAGAAGATACCGATAGAGGGATTCGAACGTCGGCAGGCCCTCCCCTTTGACTGGGTCGACGCCCTGGGACAGCAGCCGCTCCCGCAGCACGAGCCGTTCGGCACCGAGCAGGCGAGGGTCGTCGGTGAAGCGGAGCAGGGGATCGAAGCCTGGCAGGATCAGTCCCTCGAGTTGAGGGTCGGCTGCAGCACCGCCGGCGAGGGACAGCAGGACGGCCAACAACGGCAGCAGCCGCACAAGGCGTCCAGTGTCACGACGATTGCCGAGGCTGCGGATCAACGACGCCCTCCCTGCGACTCGGTCCAGGACCGGCGCTTCAATGGGTTCCGGTTGCGGTGTGCTGCGGCGAGGCGGCTCGACCACGGGAATGCGGCTGGACCGGGATCCGGTCGGAGCTTACACTGCGCGGCGGGCTGTGTTCCCGTCCACCACAGGAGTCACGCTGCCCCCTCAGGGGGACAGCCTTGGCCATGGAGGCCCCCTTGTCCCTGCTCCATCGACATTTGCTGCGAGCAACGTTCGGACCGTTCCTTTTCGGCCTGTTCGTCATCACATTCGTACTCATCATCGACATTCTGTACCGCTACGTCGAGCTTTTCGTCTCCAAGGGCGTGCCGTTTCCCATGGCCACAGAGGTTCTGATCCTGAGCCTGGGGCACACGTTTGCATTATCCATACCAATGGCCGTGCTCGTCGGCGTTCTGATGGGTGTTGGTCAGCTGGCTGCGGACCATGAGATCACGGCCCTGAAAGCCAGCGGCGTGGGGCTGTACCAGATCCTGATGCCCCTGCTGGGAGGGGCCTTGGTCATCGCCATCGCCCTAACAGCATATAATCACTACGTTTTCCCAGAATCGAACCACAGGCTAGCCAACCTGATCTACGACATCAACCACAAAAGACCCATGCTCGAGATCCGCGAACAGATGTTCACCGACCTCAACGACGATCTGACGATCTTTGTGCGCGAGAAGGATGATTTGACCAACCGCATCACCGGCGTTGTGATCATCGAGAAGGACGGCCCCGGCGATCCTGCGCCGACGATGACCACCGCCGAACGCGGAATGATCATCCCCCTGCACGACACCGACGCCATGCGCATCGAGCTCGAGGACGGCGAGATCCACGAACTCCCCGACGACACCGACCTCACCCGCTACAGCGTGACCCGCTTCAAACGGCATCACATCCACTTGACGGACATGGAACGGGACTTCAGGGATTCTGACCGCACCTCACGCGGCGACCGTGAAATGAACATCACCCAGCTACTGGAAGCCGCCCGGCTGGAACGGGAGAATCGTGACGAGGCCGTCGTCCAGAATCTCGCGGTGGCCGACGATCTGGCCGAACGCCAGTGGTCGCTTCTCGATCCCGAACGCCGCGACGAACGGGCGGGCCGCCGCAACACCCTTGCGAACTCCCTGCCGGTGCAGCGACGGCGTGCGCTGCTCAAGGCCACACGCCAGGAGGTCGCACGTTCACGGCGGGCCGCCGACTTCCAGGACGAGGTCCTGCAGTCGTACCACGCCAAGGAAAGCCGTTACATGGTGGAGGTCCATAAGAAGATCGCCATCCCCGTAGCGTGCATCGTGTTCGTGCTGGTGGGGCTGCCCATGGCCGTGACCACCGCCCGCAGCGGCCGCGGCGTCTCGATGAGCTTGGCCCTGGTCCTCTACCTCGTCTACTACCTGTTTCTGGTACGAGGCGAACACCTGGCCGACCGCGGCAAGATCGCCCCGGCCATCGCCATGTGGTCGGCGAACGTGGTGCTGACCTGTGTAGGGATCGTCATGCTCATGCGCGCGGTTCGCGACGGGGCACCTCTTCGCCTGCCCTTCCGTCACAGGCACGAAGACACCGACATCCGTCCGCCGGAGACGACACCATGAGGCTGATCCACAACGACATTCTGCGCCACTTCCTGAGAATCTTGATTCTGACCCTCATCTGCGCTTTGATTCTCTTCACGCTGATCGACCTCTTCGACCACCTCGACAGCTTTGAAGACAACGATGCTTCGATCGGCATGATCAGCCGGTACTACCTGAATAAAGCTCCGGGAATCATCGACGTCGTGCTGCCCATCGCCATGCTCATGGCCACCCTGTTCACCATCGGCGGCATGGCGCGTTACAACGAGCTCACGGCCCTTTTCGCCACCGGTCGATCTCTCATGCAGATCAGCCGACCGCTCCAGATTGCAGCTCTGCTGGCCATGATCTTCTCGTTCGCCTGGAGCGAATACGTGCTGCCGACCACCAACGCCAATGTTGAAAGAATCTGGGAAGTGGAGGTCCACGGCCATCCTGACCGCCGTTCACCGACCAACGACGTCGCCCTCAACGGCGAAGATCAACGTCTTTACTACGCCCGCACTTGGGTGCCCGAGAAGTCTACCATCCGCGGCTTCCGAGCGATCGGCGCGGACGGTTCGGTCGTCATCGAACGCTGGGACGCCGCCCGGGCGAACTGGGACGGCGCCCAGTGGCTACTCGAAGACGGCTACCGCCGCACATTCGACGAGGCCGGTGAGCGGGTCACACACTTCGATTCTCTGGCCAGTGGACTGACCGGGATCACTCCCAGCTCGTTCCGTGATATGCAAACGAAACCCGAAGAAATGAACGTGCGGCAATTGCGGGATTACAGCCGCATGATACGTCTCAGCGGGGGCGATGCGACCTCTTACGAGGTTGACCTGCAGTTCAAACTGGCCTTCCCGGTCGTGCACCTGATCGTGGTCATGCTCGGCATCATGCTGGCGTCGGGGCCCCGTAAGACCACGGTGGCTTCGGGATTCGGCTGGACGATCCTGATCAGCTTCGGCTACTACCTCGCCATCAACTTCGGACGCGCCCTGGGGCACAATGGACTGGTGCTCCCGTTTGTCGCCGCCTGGGCGGGAAATGGGGCCTTCGGCCTCAGCGCGGCGGTCCTCTTTCTTCGGATCAGGCGCTAAACGGTAATATTCATGGACTCCTTGCCCCCCCTCCCCTAGGGTTTTATTTTGATGTGACCCTTTCCCGGGAGCGCAGCGGCGTTCCCGTCACTCCTGGGTGTCCACTGACGGAGTTCGACCATGCTGTCTCGCAAGCCGATGCTGATTCTCTTCCTGCTGTCCCTTTGCCTCGGCCTTTTGGTCGGCTGTGACGAGGGCGAAAACCTCGTCCCCGTTCTGACCAGGGTTCAGGTCAGCTCCCAGTGCGGGGTCGCGCCTCTGGACGTGCAGTTCATCGCCATCGCATCGGGTGGCGATCAGCTCGACGCCCCGACAGGCGGCAATTCCTATCTGAACTACGACTGGACCTTCGGGGACAACAGCACCGGGACCGGATCGATCACTTCACATACCTTCACCGTACCCGGAAACTACGACGTCGTGATCGCGGTGACCGACAACGATGACGATCGGGCGACGATGATCGTCCCGGTCGAAGTCCGCGCCGACTCTCTGATCTTGATCACAACGCCGGACACCACGGTCACGGCCAGCCTGACGACTTTCGACTCGCCCACGCCCCGTGCCAGCAACGGCGCCGCCGAGGGCAGGCCTGTGGACACCGGCCTGATCATCAACGAAGTCCTCATCTTCAACGTAACCACATTGGCGGACAACACCGGCCAATTCGGTGCGTTCATGGAGGTACTGAACACGGGCACATCCGCCGTCAACTTGCAGGGCTTCTCGGTCACGACCGACCCCTTCCTGCCCGACATGCACATTCTGGGCAACAACACGTCCATCGCCCCGGGCGAATTCCAGCTCATCTGGTTGGACGGCCGCAACCAGAACCTGGAAGATGCACACACCAACTTCGACATCCGCAACGGCGTGACCGATCCTGCCGCTTGGACCGGCGCAACCATCTACCTGCTCGCGCCCAACAACACCCTCCTGGACATTATGGAAATCCCCGCTGCACCGACCGCCGACGTATCCTTCGGACGCGTGTACGATGCCGGAACCGGCGGAACCGTCGAGCTGAATCTCTGGGCCGATGTCTGCGGTTTCGATCAGGACTACGGAAACTATAGCCGCTTCGAATTCATCTGGACCATCGACGACGTGCTGTCCTCCACGTATGTGGGCCGTTCGCCGAGGCACACCTTCACGACCGCCGACGCTGGCACCCGCACCGCTCATCTCCGGATCTACGACACGTTCCAAGGGGTGTTCCGCAACACTACGGTGTCCATCGAAGTCACGGCGCCCTGAGCGCTGAACGCATTCCGTTCGGATACGACATACGAAAGAGGCGAGGCCGTTTGGCCTCGCCTCTTTCGTTTTGACCGCAAAAGGTTCGGGACTCAGCCCATGGCCTTTACAAGTGCCTCGGCCCGGTCCGTCAGCTCCCAGGTGAACCCGGGTTCGTTGCGTCCGAAATGTCCGTACGAGGCCGTTGCCCGATAGATCGGACGTCTCAGATCCAGGTCCTTGATGATGCCCTTGGGCGTCAGGTCGAAGACGCGGCGAACCGCGGCGGTAATGGCGCTGTCGGTGGCCTCGGCGGTGCCGTGGCAGTCCACCATCACCGACACCGGCTCCGCCACGCCGATGGCGTAGGCCAGCTGCACGGTGCAGCGCTCGGCCAGTTCGGCCGCGACGATGTTCTTGGCCACCCAGCGGGCCGCGTAGCAGGCCGAACGATCCACCTTGGTGGGATCCTTGCCCGAGAAGGCACCGCCGCCGTGGGGTGCGCTGCCGCCGTAGGTATCGACGATGATCTTGCGTCCGGTAAGACCGCAGTCCCCCTGGGGACCACCGATTACGAACTTGCCCGTGGGGTTGATGTGGAGCGTGGCGCCGTCCCAATCGAGGCCGGCCAGGTCGAGTTCAGGCCGGATCACGTGTTCGGTGATGGCGTCACGGATCAGGTCCTCGACACCCGGGTCGTGCTGGGTCGAGATGACCACGGCGTTGACGCGGACCGGGCGGCCGTCCTCGTACTCAGCCGTCACCTGGCTCTTGCCGTCGGGGCGGACCCAGGGCAGGGTGCCGTCCTTGCGGACAGTGGCCAGACGACGGGTCAGGCGGTGCGACAGGGTGATCGGAAACGGCATCAGCACATCGGTCTCGCGGCAGGCATAGCCGAACATCAGGCCCTGATCGCCGGCGCCCTGGGCGTGGTCGCCGGACTCGTCGACGCCCTGGGCGATGTCCGGAGACTGCTCGTCGATCGACGACAGCACAGCACAGGTCTCGTAGTCGAAGCCGTAGGCGGCGTCGGTGTAACCGATCTCCTTGATGGTCCGGCGTACGAGCTTCGGAATGTCGACGTAGGTCTTCGTGGTGATCTCGCCGGCGATGACCGCCATGCCTGTCGAGACCATCGTCTCACAAGCGACGCGACCCTGAGGGTCCTCGGCCATGATGGCATCGAGCACGCTGTCGGAGATCTGATCGGCGACCTTGTCGGGATGTCCTTCGGTCACCGATTCGCTGGTGAAGAGATGCCGTTCGGCCATGAGTCCTCCTTCAGGAAACGAGTGGGCGGCGGAGCGAACATGAATTCCGCTGCCGATGTCACCCGTGATTGCTCGAATGATTCCGACCTCGCCGACTGCACCGAGCGAGACGTCGTTTCAACTGCACGATCCTGGTCATCGAGCCAAAGCCGGCTCAGGCGTCCAGGACCGGAGACGTTGTAAGATAATCTCCATATTGAACGGGGAAAAGGAATCTCGCCAGCTTTGACCTCTCATCAAGGCCGCGCCACGGACCACGTCGTTCATGATCCGGTCCCTTCGTTGCGGCGCCGCTTCTTTGCCTCGAGGTAGGATTCGTGGTGACGGACGGCTTCATCAGCTGTCGCGAAACTCATGAGTTCAGCCAGAAGACCTTCAGCCTCGGGCATCGGCGTCCAGCGCACCACTTGCTTGATCTTGGGCAGCTGGGCGGCATGGACGCTGATATCGTCGAAACCGAGTCCCAACAACACTTCTGCGTACTTGGTTTCCGAGGCCATTTCGCCGCAGATGCCCACGGTGATGCCGGCGGCATGGGCCTCAGCGACGATCGACTTCATGGAGCGCAGGATCGCAGGGTGCAACGGCTGATACAGATAAGCCACCCGGCTGTTCAGCCGGTCCATAGCCAGGGTGTATTGGATCAGATCGTTGGTGCCGATGCTGAAAAAGTCGCATTCCCGGGCCAGCAGATCAGCGACCGCAGCGGCGGAGGGTGTTTCGATCATGATGCCCACCGGGATGCCGGGGTCATGGTCCAGACCTTCGGCTGCCAGCTCGTCACAGCTCTCCCGGCAGAGTTCCTTGGCCTCCCTCAGTTCGTCGACGCCTGTAATCATCGGAAACATCAGGCGTGTTGGGCCATGGGCCGCGGCACGGTAGACGGCCCGCAGCTGGGTCTTGAGCAACGGCCTGTTGGCCAGCAGGAACCGGATGCCGCGCCAGCCCAGGAAGGGATTCGATTCCTTCCTGGCGCCGAGGTAGCGTTGGATCTTGTCTCCACCCACATCGAGGGTTCGGAACAGGACCGCCCGACCGTCCATACCATCGATGATCTCCCGGTAGACGGCCAGCTGCTCCTCTTCAGAAGGGATGGTCTGGTGCTGAAAATAGATGTACTCGGTGCGCAGGAGTCCGACCCCTTCGGCGCCGGCGGCACGTGCCATCTCCACTTCCAAGGGCAGCTCGATGTTGGTCAACATCCCGAGACGTCTGCCGTCCGGCGTCTCGGCGGGGAGATCGCGGAGATGTTCGAGCTTGGCATTGACAGTGATCTGCTTCTGGCTCAACTGACGCACGCGGGCGATGGTGGCGCTGTCGGGTTCGACGATGACCTCGCCGGTCTCTCCGTCCACGGCCACGAGGTTCGCGTTGTCCAGAATCGCTAGCTGGTCGCCGAGACCGACCACGGCGGGAACACCCAGAGATCTGGCAAGGATCGCGACATGACTCGTCTTGCTGCCCGAGCCGAGGACGAAGGCCCGCACCTGGGTCCTACCGATCGATGCTGTCTCCGACGGCGTCAGATCACCGGTCACCAGCACATGAGGATGGGTGGGAAGCTGCAGAGGCCGGTCATCGATGCCCTGCAGACGCCTCAGCAGCCTCTCCTCCACGTCCCGCAGGTCCAGGACCCGTTCGCGGAAGTAGTCGTCCTCTAGGGTATCGAACTGGTGGATGAGATCGCCCATGGTGTCGTGCAGAGCACCTTCCGCGCCCATCAAGTTGGTGCGGATCCTCTCTTCGGTGCGATCGACGAGAAGTTCGTCTTCGAGGATCAGGAGCTGGCTGTCGAGGATCGCCACTTCGTCTTGACCGAGCTGATCGGAGAGTCGTGCCACCAGGGCCGAGATCTGCGATCTGGCTTGGTTCAAGGCGGCCCGGAAGACCTCGATTTCGGTCTCAACCTCGCCCGCAACGAGATCTCGGCGACGGACCTTTGTTTCTTCACGGATGATCCGATGAATTCTGGCCACCGCATGGCCTGGTGATGCCGGGATGCCGTGGAGGGTGAACACGTCAGCCCCTGGGTTCCTCGGGTTGG
The DNA here is from genome assembly GCA_937910695.1 of uncultured bacterium. Taxonomy (GTDB): domain Bacteria; phylum Krumholzibacteriota; class Krumholzibacteriia; order LZORAL124-64-63; family LZORAL124-64-63; genus CALEMW01. The sequence goes on along the minus strand of CALEMW010000022.1, from coordinate 24,626 downwards.
GCCAGATCGACCTCGATAAGATGCAGAAGGGCCTCGGTGGCATGATCCTCGTCGGCCCCGACGACCTCCAAGACCACAACGCTGCCGTGATCCGCAGCCAGGCTCGCCAATCCCATGATGCTCTTCGCGTTGGCAACTCGACCGTTGAACCGGACGGTGACTTCAGACGTAAATGTCTTAGCCAGCTTCACGATACGGCCCGCTGCACGGAGATGGAATCCAACCGGGTCGGACACTTTGGCGTTGGTGGTTTTCACATCGTTCCTCTCTTGCGTACTCAGGCGCATGGGCGAAAGCAATCTACAGGGCGGCCAGAAGCATGGCAAGGGGTACCAGCAGGAGCAGCACGTACTCCCCAGGGACACGGCGTCGCAAGGCCAATGTCAGCATGCAGGCCAGAACCACGCCCAGAGTGGTCGCACGGGTCTCCGGATCTCCCGCCAGCCGGGCAGCTCCGAGGGCGGTGACCCCGGCGAGCACGCCGGTCAACATGGCACCACCGCGTTTGCAGACGAGGATGAGACGGTGCCAGATCGAGGACCCCAAGAGATCCACGATATCCATGCCCAGCCTGTAACCCGTGTTCAAGGCCATCAGGCGAAAGATCATCTGGCCCACGGCGAACATGCCGAACGGAACCAAAGGCAGCCAGGGGATGCCGCTCAAGGTCGTCAGTGCCGCAACGACGATGAGCCCGGGATGCAGGCCCAGCCAGAAGAGTTGGTCGCCGATCGAGGCCAGGGCCCGGCCAACGCTGTCCTTGAAGCTGCGAATCGTTCTGGCATAACCGCCCCCGGCAGCTCGCGACTCCGCCTCGAGTCGGACCAGTCCCCCCAACAGGTAGTTGGCCATGTAGGGGTTGGTGTTGAAGTACCCGAAATGATCCCTGCAAAACGTCCGGGTTTCGTCCCTTCCCGCATCCTGGCGGCGAAACCAAGGCAGCAAGGCTGTCAGCAGGCCCAGATGCTGCATGCGTACGGGATTCCAGGATGCCTGCAACGCCAACGAGCGCAGATAGATGGTGCGCATCTCCCGACAGTCCGCCGGAGGCACCGACCGGTGAGGATGTGCGATGTTCACTGGGCACCTCCTACACGAAGAGCTACGAGCCAGGCGACAGCCAGGGAACCGAGCAGCCCCATCCCGAGCCAGCGCAGGCCGCGTCGGCTTCCGTACAGTTCAGCCAGAGCGCCCACAGCCACTGCAGGACAAAGAGCCGGCAGAATGGCCATGGCATCACCGAGCAGGATCGGCAAACGCGAGACTGCAGGAATCCAGACCTTGACCGCCACCAGACCCCAGATCAGCGTCGTTGCGGCACCCCTGACCAGGGTCACGGTCAGACAGCGTCGCTGGGCTTGGTCAAGCCGACGCGTGTTCCCATCCCTCAGGCTGCGCAGGCTGGCCGCACTCCAGCCGATGCGAAGCCTACGTTCCAGGTGAACGACCTGATGCCCGAGAATGCTTGCAATGGCCAGCAGGATCAGGAGCCAGCCCACCAGGGTCGCGCCGTTGTCACTCATGGCCCAGGGCAGTGTCCCCACCCCTTCCAAATCTCCAGCGGCGGCGACGACGACGCCGACCACCGGGGCCGGCTTGTCCCCGAGGAAGCTCTGCCCCACCGGTAGATTGCCAAGGGTCGCAAGCTGGAAGGGCAAGCCGATCAGCAGGCCGGCGGTCACATCTCCGACCAGCAGTCCCGCCAGCAGTGCAGCCGGCAGCGGCTGACTGAACCAGGTCTGGATCCACGACGTTTCATCGAGAGTCAGCCAGGCCCCGAGCAATGCTGCGGCAGTCCACAGGGGCCAAGCGGCATCAACGAGAAATACACTCGCAACGGGCATCACAGACGGCCGTCCACGGTGTCGAGGTAATCGTCGTCGAAGTGGATCTCGCGATCGCCTGGAACCGCCTGGGCCGTGACGCGGGTTCCGGCCGACAGAAGATAGCGCAAACCCGCGATGTCCTCCCGGTTCAACCAGACGTACTCGAGGATCTCCACCTTGCCCTTGGCGTAGTGCATGCCCCCGACGTTGACGTTCGACAACTCGAGCCCCCGGCGGCGCAGATCGGCCATGTCCTTAGGGTCGGCCGTCAGCAGGATGATTCTCTCATCAGGGCCGAAGCACGACGTTCCATCGTTGAATGCGGCGACCGTCGCCGCCCGGTCCATGACCGACACCGAAGTACCGGGCGGCGCGCAGGTGGCATACACGCGGCTCTGCCAGGAATCGGCGGCGATCTCGTCGCAGCATAGAACAATGCGATCGGGCTGAAGCTTGCGACTCCATCCCACCGATACCTGGCCGTGGATGAGTCGGTCGTCGATACGGGCAAGGACAACCGGCACCTCAGGACTCCTCGTCGCCAAGGGGAACCACGCCGATGGCCGAACGTCCCTTTTCCACGAGACGGCGGGCGAGATCGTCCAGGTCGAGAGATTCGCGCCATGTTGTAAAGTCGAGCAGCATGGCCAGGTTCACGCCCGAGACGATCCTCATCGGTCCCGCTGCGACTGAGGCGAGCCGCGCCGCCGTCGCGCAACTGCCCGCCACATCATCGATGAAGACCAAAGTACCGAGGGAATTCTCTGTGGATGCTGTCTTGACCTCCGTCGCCACCAGCGCGGTCAGATCGTTGATGGACAGCCCAGCATTGCTGGCGGCCGAGAGACTCGGCTCTGGGCCCAGGATCATCGTCACCACCCGAAGCAGTTCTGCTCCCACGGCACCGTGGGTCAAGACCAGACCGTGGATCACCGCGGTCTCCCTTCGTTTACTCGTTGTCGTGGCGGAGGTAGCCGCGCAGCTCGTCGCCGCTGCGGAGGGTCTTCATGATGCGTTTGTTCAGGTCCTGGGCCGCATCGATGCCGTAGATCTTGAGCATGAAGTCCAGGGCGATCACTTCGGCGATCACCGTGATGTTCTTGCCGGGCACGATGGGGACCTCGATGCGTGGAATCGAGACGCCGAGATAATCGACGTATTTTCTGTCCAGGCCCATCCGTTCATACTCGGCGTCGTTGTCCCAACGCTGGAGATTCACCTCGACTTCGATACGCTTCTGCATGCGGATGCCGCGGATGCCGAACACCGCCTGCACGTCGATCACACCCACGCCGCGGATCTCGATGCTGTGCTGGAGAACTTCGCGGAAGGTGCCGATGACAACGTCGTCGGCGACCCGACGCAGCTCCACGATGTCGTCGGCGACCAGGCGATGGCCGCGTTCGACGAGATCGAGGGCGCACTCGCTCTTGCCGATGCCGCTCTGGCCGGTGAACAGCAGCCCCACGCCATAAACGTCGACCAGCGAGGCATGGACCTCGTCCCTGGGTGCGAACTGCTCATTCAGGTGATCGCCGAGGGCACGGATGAAATCGTCGGTGGTCATCGGCGTGCGCAGAACAGACAGTCCATGATCGGCCGCGGCGCCCAGAGCAGTCTCGGGAACGGACTGCCCCCTCGTCACGAACAGTGCGGGAGCCCTCAGCTCCTTCAGGCGGCGGAAAGCTTCGACCTGAGATTCTTTGTCGAGGCCACGCAGGTACGACATCTCGGATTCGCCGAGAACCTGCAGACGTCCCGGCTGGAAGTTCTCCATGTACCCCATGAGGGCCATACCCGGGCGGTGGACGTCAGGCGCCTCGAGCTCCGGCCCCGGGTCCGGCAGCTCGGTCAGCGGCTCGAGGCCGAGCGGTTCGCGGAGGGCCTCGAAGACCCCCCGTACCGTCACTGGAATCTTGATCGTCACCCCCGAGACTCCGGGGACATGATGACATACTCGCCGTCGTCTCGGCGGTAGAGGACGTTCACCTCGCTGGTCTTCAAGTTGCGGAAGACGAAGAACGGCGTCTCGGACTCGGCATAGGCCGCCTTGGCCTGCTCGAGGTCCAGATCACGGAGCGCGAATTCATCGCCGATGAGCGCGGAACCCTCGTTGTCGAGAACCTCGTCGCTCATCACGATCCCCAGGCCCCCGTCCGGAGCCTTGCCGCGATGGTCCTTGACGCGATCCTTGTGACGGCGCAGCTGACGTTCGACGCTTTCGATGGCCAAGAACGCAGCGCCGTCGGGCTCCACGTGCTCGACCTTGGCGTGGCAGGAGTGCTGCTTGAGATTGAGGGTGAGGTCACCCACGAAACGCCCGCCGTCATGGGTCAGGGCCATGCGCGCCCCGACAGGTTCACTCGGACTGTAGCGCTGCAGGTTCTCCAGCTTTTCGACGATCTTGTCCTTCATCTCCTCGCCGAGCGTGAAATGACGGCTATGGATCTCGATCTGCATTCCGTCCTCCTTGGCTAGAACCTCTTCCGCATCCTGGCATTCAGGATGCCCAATTGCTCCCGATACTTGGCGACCGTCCGCCGGGCTATCTTGAGTCCGCGCGCCGACAACAGGTCCACGATCTTCTTGTCGGACAGCGGGTGGGCCGTATTCTCACGCCCCACGATCTCCTGGATCATCTCCTTGACGGCCTTGGCCGCCACTTCGTCGCCCTCGTCGGTGTCGAGGCCGGCGCTGAAGAAGTACTTCAGTGGAAAGACGCCGCGGGGCGTCTGCACGTACTTGCTCTTGGTCACTCGCGAAACCGTAGATTCGTGCATGCCGATGACCGTGGCCACCTGCTGCAGGGTCAAGGGGCGCAGCGCGATGGCTCCCTGTTCGAAGAAGTCGCTCTGCTCGCGGACGATGGCCTCCATGACCTTGATCATGGTGCGGCGCCGCTGCTCGATGGTCTTGATGATCCACTCGGCGTAGCGCCGCTTTTCGTCGATGAACTGGACGGTATCGTTGTCGCCGCCCGTCTTGCCGGCGGCGACGGTGTCGTAGGCGTTGCTCACCCGCAGACGCGGCAGGTTGCCGTCGTTGAGGTAGCAGACGTAGCCGTCGTCCACCTTGTCGACGACCAGGTCGGGCGTGATGTACATGGAGGCCTCGCCACCCAGGGACAGCCCGGGGCGGGGATCCAGCCCGCCGATGATCTCGGCGATGTCCTGGACCTCGCGGGGCGTGATCTTCATCTCGCGGGCGATGTCGGTGAAACGGCGGTTCTTGAGGGCCTCGAAATGGTGGCGGATCACGTCGGCCTCGATGGTGTCCTCCCGCCCCTGGGCCTTGAGCTGGAGCAGCAGGCATTCGGGCAGGTCGCGGGCGCCGACCCCGGGGGGATCGAAGTCCTGGATCACTTCGAGCATGCGTTGGACGTGCTCTTCGTCGACCTCGAAATAGGCTGCGGCCTCGGACAGGGGTGCGCTGAGGAAGCCGTCGGAGTTCAGACAGCCGATGAGATATTCGCCGATCTGCCGGTCGAGGGGATCGTTCACCGCCATGGACAGCTGTTCGAGCAGTTCCTGCTGGCCGGTCGGCATGGCCACGGTCGGCTTCTCGAGCCTGTCCTCGTCGTCGTGTTCGCGTTCGAAGGTGCCGTCCTTGAAGCCGTCCTTGAAGTACTCGTCCCAGTCGACCTTCTCCCCTTCGGAAGCGACGTCCTCGTTGTCTTCGGTGGCCTCGTCGCTGAATTCGGTGAGGTCTTCGTCGGTGGAATCGAGTTCCTCGAGCAGGGGGTTGATCTGCAGTTCCTGGCGCAGCACCTGTTCGAGTTCGAGGGTGGGGATCTGCAGCAGCTTGAGCGCCTGCTGAAGGCGTTGCGTCATGACCAGCTGCTGCCGCTGGTAAAGACCCTGGTGCAGTCTGAGCTTCACATCCATGTTCGGCTGCTCCGATGTCCGGTCTAGAGCCGGAACGATTCGCCCAGATAGATTTCCCGGGCCTTGCTGTTGTCGACGATTTCGGCCGAGGTTCCGGACATTTCTATCCGTCCCTCGAACATGATGTAGGCGCGGTCGGTGATGGACAAGGTCTCGCGAACGTTGTGGTCGGTGATCAGAATGCCCAGCCCCCTCTCCTTGAGGCGGGCCACGGTCTTCTGCAGATCGGCCACGGCGATGGGATCGATGCCGGCGAAGGGCTCGTCCAGAAGCATGAACCGGGGGTTGGTCGTCAAGGCCCTGGCGATTTCCACGCGACGGCGCTCGCCGCCGGAGAGCTGGTAGCCGCGGCTCTTGCGGATATGAGTGATCCTCATCTCTTCGAGCAGTTCCTCGAGCCTGTCCTTGCGTTCGCTTCGCGACAGAGGCAGCGTCTCGAGGATGGCCATGATGTTCTGCTCGACGGTGAGCTGGCGAAAGATCGAGGATTCCTGGGGCAGGTAGCCGATGCCGAGGCGGGAACGCTTGTACATGGGCAGACGCGAGATGTTCTGCTCCCCGAACGACACCACGCCGGCGTCGGGCAGGATGAAGCCGACGATGATGTAGAACGTGGTGGTCTTGCCGGCGCCGTTGGGGCCGAGCAGGCCGGTGACCTCTCCCTGACGGAACTCCAGGTCCACGCCGTCCACGACTGCACGTCCGCGGTAGACCTTCCGCAGCCCCTTGGCCCCGAGGACCATCGTGTCGGTGGCGAACGTCACTTCTGCTCTCCTTGCCCATCGTTGTCGAACTCGGCGGCGACCTCGTTCTTCAATTCAAAATAGTCCAATTCCGGCGTGGCCTCCATCCCGATCCCCGTCATGACGGCGTTGTCCCCGCGGGTGAACCGGTTGAAGACATCGTTGTGGATGCGGCCGAGCTTGTTGTCGTAGGTCAGCTCCTCGGTCTCCAGACGCCGCCCGTCACGAGTGACGACCACCACGTCGCCCCAGGCGTAGAGCAGCTTCGTCTTCAGGTTGGCGCGACCTCGTTCCGACGTCAGAGTCGAGAACAGCGTGTCCGCCTTGTAGAAATCCATGTGGACGGTATAGAGCTCGGCCTCGTCGCTCTTCTTCTGCTTCTCGAGTCGCTGACTGTCGAGGATCCAGTGGCGGGCACCCTCGGCGGTATCGGTGATCGTGGCGTCGAAAAGGACCTGGTCGGGGGGCCTGTCGCCGGCGATCGATGTCGGTGCGGGCTGATCCTCTTCGCGGGAACATCCGACGGCGAGCATGAGCAGCACGATCACTCCGCAAAGGATCACTGTCGCTTCGAGTCTGAGTCCTCCACGTACGGCATTCACGATTCAGCCTCCATCGAGCCAGTCTTCGTCTCGGGCCAGCGTTCGTGAAACCAGACCCACTCCTGCGGGTTCCCCCTGAGGAATGTCTCGAGGCGAACATTGCACTCCCGCAGCACTTCTGCCCAGTCTGCAAATTCTCCGAATTCCTCCGGCCGCAGAGGCGGCAGATGGATGACCCGGTGGCCGCCCCTCTCGCGCTGGATGGCCAGGGGCAGGATCGGCGCCTGCGTTCGCTGGGCCAGAGCGGCGAACCCCTGTGCAGTCGGGGCATCCACACCGCAGAACGGTACGTCGAGGCTGGGCGATTTCACATTCTGGTCCATGAGCAGTGCGGCGACACCACCGGACCGCAACGTCCGCAGCAGCGGCCTGAGATCGCCGTCCCGGGGTACGGGATTCAGCCCCAGGCGACGCCGGCGATCATTGAGCAGCCGATCCACCGGGGCATTGCGCACCACGCCTGTGACCACGGTCAGACCGCCCATCACGTAGGCCAACCAGGCACCTAGCAGCTCCCAGCAGCCGAAATGTCCCGTCAGGATCAGCACGCCGTTCCCCTCCGCACGCAAACGCTGGAGTTCGGCAAGGGCGCCGTCGTCGGTCACTCGGCTGTAAGAGTCGTTCAGCCAGCGCTCCAATGTGAGGGTATCGAACAGGTTCTCGCCGAGCCTGTCGGTCGCTGCCTTGACGGTCGTAAGCTGCCAGGAGGCGTCGCCGTCCGGAAACACCAGGGCCAGGTTCCGTCGCGCCAGACAGACGTCGTCGATCCGCAGCCGAAGCGCCAGCCGGGCCAGGCCGCGGCCGACGGCGTATCCCACCTTGGCGGGCAACGCTCCGAGGACCATGAGCAGGACCCTCGCGAGCCCCTCATAAGTACGGCGTCGTAATCGGCGGTGCCATGGCAACATCATCCACCCCGTGGCCTGGATCACCCAATGAGGTTGCCCCATGGAGGCGCCTCCGTCAAGCATAAGGCGTGCCAGGCCGCATCTGCATGTTTGGCAACGGGTTTTTGGGAATGTCTCGGGTGGCTCGTCAGCTGAGGATTCCGGCACGGAGAATGTCGTGGATGTGGAGGATGCCGACGGGCTTGCCGTCTTCGTCGACCACGACCAGAACCGTGATCGGACCGGCCTCGCGCTTCTCCATGCGCCCGAGGGCGGTGACCGCCAATTCTCGGGGAGTAATGGTTTCGGGATTGCGGGTCATGACCTCGTCCATCCCCCGATCGAGGGGAGCATCGTGGGCCATGAGGATGCGCTTCACGTCGCCGTCCACGCAGACGCCTCGCAGACGTCCGTCGTCGTCCACCACGCAGGCCACGCCCAGTCGCTTGCCCACGATCACCGGGAGAGCATCCCTCAGGGTCGCGCCAAGGGGCACGACAGGGAGTTCATCGCCGGCGTGCATGAGTTCCTCCACGCGCATCAACAGGGTGCGGCCGAGCACACCGCCGGGATGGAAGACGGCGAAATCCTCCCGTGCGAAACCGCGCAGCGTGATGAGGCTGACGGCGATCGCATCGCCCATCACCAGGGTGGCCGCGGCGCTGGTCGTCGGCGTCAGATCGAGAGGACAGGCTTCCCGTGCGACAGCACAGTCGAGAACGATGTCGCTGGCCGCGGCGAGCTGGGAAGCCGGGTCGGCGGTCATGGCGATCATCGTCATGCGGAAGTGACGAGCCAGGGCCGCAAGCTGGGTGACCTCGGGATTGTTGCCGCTGCGTGAAATCGCCACCAGGACGTCGCCGCCCACGGCGATGCCCAGGTCGCCGTGGATGGCCTCGACCGGGTGCAGAAAATGGCTCGGCGTGCCGGTGGAGGTGAGAGTCGCCGCGAGTTTGCGGGCCACGATGCCCGACTTGCCGAGACCGGTCACGATGACGCGCCCGGGACAATCCATGATGGTACGGACGGCGCGGACGAAGGAATTGTCCAGACGTTCGCCGACAGCCGCGACCTCCGAAGTGATCTGGGCGAAGGCGTTGCGTCCCAGTTCCAGGACACCGGCGTCATCGATATGATCGTGGCGTTCGTTCATGCTCCGTCTCCTCCATCGGCGGTGGCGGGCAGCCAGGCCTTCTCACCCACACGCCGGAGGGCGTCGCCGAACAGGCCTTGAGCTTTCAGGACGAGCTCGGCTACTTCCCTGGCGGCGCCGGCGCCTCCGTGAGCTTCGGTCGTCAGCAGACAGCGGTCGCGGACATCCTGGCACGCCTCGGGTACGCAGACCGGCAGACCGGCCAGGTCGAGGGCGGGGATGTCGATCAGATCGTCACCGAGGTAGAGGATCTGTCCGCATGTCACGTCCAGCTCTGCAGCGATCTCCAACAGGGCCCGCTGCTTGTCGAAGCGGCCGCTCTTGATCACGTGGAATCCCAATTCCGTACAGCGGCGGACGGCGGCGGGACTGTTGCGTCCGGTGAGCAGGGCCAGCTTCAGGCCGCCGGCCCGCGCGAGCACCAGTCCCAGACCGTCGTGGGCGTGGAAGGCCTTGAAGGCCTCACCGTCGCCGTCGTAGTACATGCGGCCGTCGGTGAGCACGCCGTCGCAGTCCAGCACCAGGGCCTTCACGTTCCTCAGGAGGGTGCAGAGTTCCGGACTCAGGCGGTCGATCACGTCCAGGGAGTAGGAGGCGTCGTCTCGGGGCGGCCAGGGGCGGCTCACGATGTGGACTCCAGGTAGAGGTCGCGCCACTTCTTCGCCTCGACCAAGAGGGCTTCGAAGTTGGCGAGGGGAAGCTGGCAGCCGGCGTCGCTCTTGGCGCGGGCCGGTTCCGGATGGGTCTCGATGAACAGGGCGTCGGCACCGGCGGCGAGTCCGCAGCGCATCAGCAAGGGAATCAACTCGGGCGTGCCCCCGGTCACACCCCCGCCGCTGCCGGGCGACTGGGTTGAGTGGGTGGCGTCGAAGACCACCGGCACGTCGAAGCCGTGCATCACGTGGTGGGCTCGGTAGTCCACCACCAGATCGCGATAACCGAAAAAGGAACCGCGCTCGGTGGCCATCACCTGTCCGCACCCGGCGGCGCGCAGCTTGCCGATCACATGCTCCATGTCGGGTGGGGCCAGGAACTGGCCCTTCTTGACGTTCACGACCCGGCCCGTTCCCGCAGCGGCCTCGAGCAACGACGACTGCCGACAGAGGAAGGCGGGGATCTGCAGCACGTCGACGACCTCGGCGGCGGCCACGGCCTCCTCGGGGTGGTGCACGTCGGTAACGACCGGCAGGCCGTGGGCGTCGGCGATCCGGGCCAGGAGCTTCAGCCCCTCCTCCATGCCCGGCCCGCGGTACGAAGCACTGCTGGTGCGGTTGTCCTTGGTGTAGCTGGCCTTGAAGCACACGCCCACCCCGACGCGGCGGGCGATCTCGGCGATGGTGCCCGCGGTGCGCAGCATTTCGTCGGGATCCTCGAGCACGCACGGTCCGGCGAGCACGAACAGCGGCCGGCCGGGACCGACGACATGGTCGCCAAGCTTCACGTCGCTCATCGGGCCTCCTGGGCCTCGACGGTCCGGACCCCGCCCTGATGGACGAGGGCCGCCTCCACGAAGCGGTTGAACAGGGGATGAGGACGATTCGGCCGCGACTTCAGCTCGGGGTGGAACTGGCAGCCGACGAAGAAGGGATGGCCCGGCAGTTCGATCATCTCGACCAAGGTGCCGTCGGGCGACAGGCCCGAAAAGACCACGCCCGCCTTTTCGAAGTGCGCCCGGTACTTGTTGTTCACCTCGTACCGGTGGCGGTGGCGTTCGCTGATCTCGAGGGTGCCGTAGCAGTCGGCCACCAGGCTACCCTCCTGCAACAGGCAAGGATAGGCGCCAAGCCGCATGGTGCCGCCCATGTCGGTGATCTTGCGCTGTTCGAGCATCAGGTCGATGACGGGATGGGGGCAGGTGGGGTCGAATTCACTGCTGTTGGCCATGTCGAGGCCGGCGAGATCTCGGCCGATTTCGATCATGGCCACCTGCATTCCCAGGCAGATACCGAAATAGGGGATGTCCTTGAGGCGGGCCCAGCGCACCGCGTTGACCTTGCCCTGAATGCCGCGGTCGCCGAAGCCGCCTGGCACCAGGATGCCGTGGCAGTCCTTGAATGCTGCCGCCATACACCCGTCGCCTACGTCGCGGCCTTCAAGGCTCTCCGAATCCACCCACACATGCTCCACGTGGCAGCGGTTGGGAATCCCCGCGTGCACGAAGGATTCGATGATGCTCTTGTAGGCGTCCTTCAACTCCACGTACTTGCCGACGATGGCGATCTTCACCGAGTCGGGCGGGTTGAGGATGATCTCGACCATCCGCTCCCATTGGGCGATGTCGGCCTGAGGGGCCTCGATCCGCAGTCGGCGGCACACCAGTTCGTCCATGTTCTGGGCGTGGAAGTTCAGAGGCACCTCATAGATCGATTGTGCGTCGGGAGCGTTGATGACGTAGTCTTTGGGCACGTTGCAGAACAGGGCGATCTTGGCCCGCGCCTCGTCGGCCAGGGGCATCTCGGCCCGGCAGATCAGGATGTCGGGCTGGATGCCGATGCTGCGCAGCTCGCGCACCGAATGCTGGGTCGGCTTGGTCTTGATCTCCCCCGCCGCCTTGATGTAGGGCACCAGCGTGAGATGCATCGACAGTGTGTCCTCGGGAGGCTGCTCCAGCCGGAACTGTCGGATGGCTTCGAGGAAGGGCAGCGACTCGATGTCGCCGACGGTGCCGCCGATCTCGGTGAGGATCACGTCGATTTCAGGGTCCTGCTCGGCGGGCAGGGCGATCCGTCGCTTGATCTCATCGGTTACGTGGGGAATCACCTGCACGGTGCGTCCCAGGTACTCCCCCTTGCGCTCGCGCTGGAGGATGGTTTCGTAGACCACACCGCTGGTGAGATTGTTGATCTGCGACAGCGCCGTGTCGGTGAAGCGCTCGTAATGGCCGAGGTCGAGATCACACTCGGCACCGTCTTCGAGTACGTAGACTTCGCCGTGCTGGTAGGGACTCATGGTGCCCGGATCGACGTTCAGGTAGGGGTCGAACTTCTGGAGTACGACCCTGAGGCCACGCGACTTCAACAGCTGCCCCAGGGACGCCGCGGCGATGCCCTTGCCCAGGGCCGACACCACGCCGCCCGTTACGAAGATGTATTTGGCCATCTCGTCCTGCTCCTTCGTTCCATCCAGATCCGCTGCAGCAAGGTCGTTCATACGTCGACCGGGGCCATGGTAACGCAGGGCCCCGGTCCATCAAAGCACCGATCCGACAAGACCGGAATACGTTGCCTCAGTCGTCTGCCAGGTCTCTCCAGAGCTCTCTGGCCCGCTCCAGATCCTCGGGCGTGTCGACACCCACGGGTTTCTGGGCGGTCTCGAGCACCAGAATCGTTTCACCGGCCGTCAGGGCCCGCAACTGTTCAAGGCCTTCGGCACATTCCAGAGGATGGGGCGGCATTGCCAGGAAGCGGCGCAGGGCGTCGAGACGATAGGCGTAGATTCCGACATGGCGCCGGGCCAGGCGCCAGCGCTCCCCCTCGCCGCCAGGATGGCCGCCAGGAACGGCCGCCCGCGTGAACAGCAGGGCGCGGCCGTGGTCGTCGGTGACGACCTTGACGGCGTTGGGATCGGCCCACTCGCTGTGGCTGTCGAAGGCGTGGGCCAGAGTGGCGATGCCCACCTCGGGATCAGCCCGCAGAGCCAGAACCAGACGGTCCGCCTCGACGGGATCGAGCAACGGTTCGTCGCCCTGCAGGTTGACGACGATCTCCGCGTCGATTCCCGCCATCGCCTCGCCGATGCGATCGGTGCCGCTGGCGTGCTCGCCGGTCATGACGGCCTCGAACCCGGCCGTGCGAACGGCATCGGCGATCCGGGCATCGTCGGTAGCCACCAGAACGCGGTCGGCAGTGGTCATCGCCGTGGCGCGTTGGGCCGTACGGACGACCAGAGGCGCTCCCGCGAGGTCGGCCAGGGCCTTGCCCACGAAGCGGCTCGAACCGTAACGGGCAGGAATCACAACCACGACATCAGCCACGGCCCCCACCTCCTGCCCTATCTACACAAGAAGAGGGACCCATCCCCGCCGGGGAATGGGTCCCTACCAATGCCGTGTTGCCGTTGTCAGGCGGGCTGGACACTGACCTTCTTCCGGGCCTTGTTGTAGTGCCCGAAGACCACGCGTCCGTCGATCAGGGCGAACAGCGTGTCGTCGCCGCCCTTGCCGACATTGTCGCCGGGGTGGATCTTCGTGCCGCGCTGCCGGACGATGATCGAACCGGCGGTCACGTACTCGCCGCCGAAGCGCTTCACGCCGAGGCGCTGGGCGTTGCTGTCGCGTCCGTTCCTGGAACTGCCGACACCTTTTTTATGAGACATGTCCTGCTCCCTGGTCTGCGAGCGCCCGGCCGAACCTAGGCGTTGATGCTCTTGATCACGATCTCGGTGAAGGGCTGACGATGGCCCTTGTTCCGACGGTAGTTCTTACGACGCTTCTTCTTGAAGACGCGCACTTTGTCGCCCAGTCCGTGACGGAGGATCTCGGCCGCGACGGTGCAGCCCTCGACGTGGGGAGCGCCCACGGAGATCTCCTGTCCGTTGCTGAGCAGCAGGATCTTGTCGAAGGTCACCGACGAGCCGGGCTCGAGGTCCATCAGGGGAACCTGCAGTTTCGCTGCTGGCTCCACCCGGAACTGGACATCCTTGATGTTGACGATCGCGTACATTCTCGTCTCCAAATCGAAAAGGGGCTTCCGGGCGCACCGATGCCGCACCCGTGACCCACATCGGACTCAGCCGGGGTCACGCCTGGACGGGCCTGGATTCGGTCTCTGCCGAAGCAGCCACCGTCACCGGCCGGAATCGCGAATAATAAACAACGTTACCGCCGAACGTCAAGAAATGAATCCTCGGCGCACTCACTCTCCGTCCAGGGGCGGGTCAGGTTGACACCCGGCCCTCCTTCCCTTAATCATAGACCACTCGAGAGGTGGTCGCAGGAATTTAAAGGAGTCCGTACCATGAGCCAGAAGATTCACAAGTCGATCGTGATCGGATCCGGCCCCGCCGGGTTCACAGCTGCTATCTACCTGGGCCGCGCCAACATGCCGCCCTTGGTGTTCGAAGGCGACCAGCCGGGCGGCCAGCTGACGATCACGACCGAGGTGGAGAATTTTCCCGGTTTCCCCGAGGGCATCACCGGCCCCGAGCTGACCGAGCACTTCCGCGCCCAGGCCGCCCGTTTCGGCGCCGAGATCATCACCAAGACAGTCGACGGCGTGGACCTCTCTGAACGGCCCTTCAAGGTCGTCGTCGGCGCTGAGACCCATCTGGCCCACAGCCTGATCCTCGCCACAGGCTCCTCGGCCCGCTGGCTCGGCCTGCCCGAAGAGAACGACTTCCACGGCAAGGGTCTGAGCGCCTGCGCCACCTGCGACGGCTTCTTCTTCCGCGACCAGGAGATCGCCGTGGTCGGCGGTGGCGATACCGCACTGGAAGAAGCGATCTTCCTGACGAACTTCGCCAAGAAGGTCACCCTGATCCACCGCCGCGACGAACTGCGCGGCAGCAAGATCATGGCCGACCGCGCCATGGCCAACGAGAAGATCGACATCGCCTGGAACAAGACCGTCAAGCAGTTGGTCGGCGGCGAAAACGGACTGCTCGAGAAGCTGATCCTCGCCGACACCCAGGGCGGCGCCGACGTCGAGCTGCCGGTCACCGGCTGCTTCATCGCCATCGGCCACATCCCCAACACCCAGTTCCTGAACGGCCAGCTCACCATCGACGAGAACGGCTACCTCGTCACCCTCCCCAACGTCACGGCCACCGAGGTCGAGGGCGTTTGGGCTTGCGGCGACGTGCAGGACCATGTGTACCGCCAAGCCATCACCGCAGCGGGCACCGGCTGCATGTCGGCCATCGAGTGCGAGCGCTGGATCGGGGAGCAGGGGATCTGAGAGGCGTCTCGCGCAACGTCTCCCGGAAACGCCTCCGCTCGCCTGTCCGGAGCGGGAAGAAGCCGGCCCAAAAGGGCCGGCTTCTTCGTTGTCCGGACGGCTCGCTCCGAAGCGTTTCCGGGAGACGTTGCGCGAGACGTGAATCTGGGCGGATTACCTGCCATGATTGCATATTTCATGATTATATATGATGATTTATGCCTTTTATGGTTTCCAGTTGCACAGGATGTGCTACAATGGTTCGTCTTCATCAACCGACGGGGGATCCATCGTGCGTTTTGCCATCGTCGCCTTGCTGATCTGTTCACCGTTGTTCGCCCATGCCGATGTGTCCTTGGAGGCCGTCTGTGACGGTTCGGGCCAGGTGCGGGTCACCGTGACCGCTAGGAACGACGCCATGCCCGCAAGTTGGAAGGGGCTGGTGGTGGAGCGCACCCGCATCGGCGCCTGCGGCGAGACGCAGATCCTGACCGCCGATCTGCTGGACCTGCCTGCGCCCGGCGAGACCCTGATCCACGTCCTTGAAACTGCGGTCCCTATCGCCGGCGTGAACTACCGGTTCGAGACCCGCGTCGTCGACGACAGCGGTCTCGAACACACGCTGCCAGGCGCCGTCTACGACCACGCCGCCCTCGGCCCCGCCCCCACCTTCGTGGGCCGCGTCGCCTCCCTAGCCGCCGGCCACTACGAACTCCAGGGCTGCGAAGCCGACTGCTGGCCCGTCTGCTCCGACATCACCGCCGTCCAGCTCGGCGTCAGCGAAGTCCAGATGCTCGTTTGGGCCACCCACAACACCACCATCGCCGTCTACGCGGCCCCCGCCGGCCCGCTGACCTCCGGCGCCTGCTACGAAAACGTCTCAGAAGTCAAAGTCTCCCCTTCGTGCGCCCCAACCTCCACGAGCGCAGCGACGTGGAGCTCCCTCAAGCTCTCCTACCGTTAGGCTCGTTCGGGGTCGTGTGGAAAGCACCTCCGCTCGTCTGGCAAAAACGGAAGAGGCCGGTCTTACGACCGGCCTCTTCTTGTTTTGCCGACTCGCTCCGAAGTGCTTTCCACACGACCCCGAACGAGCCCGGACTAATTCCAGGGCTTCTCCTGGATGAGCGTCAGGAACTCCGCGCGCGTCTTGGAGTCGTCCTTGAAGACTCCGAGCATCTCGGAGGTCACCGCGAAGGAGTTCTGCTTCTTGATGCCGCGCATCATCATGCAGAGGTGCTGGGCGTGGAGCACGACGGCGACACCTTGTGCATCGAGGTTCTCCATGAGGCACCTGGCGATCTGGGCGGTCATGCGCTCCTGGACCTGGAGGCGGCAGGCGAAGACCTCGACGACGCGGGCGACCTTCGACAAGCCGACGATTTTCTTGCCGGGGATATAGGCGACGTGAGCCTTGCCGAAGAACGGCAGCAGGTGGTGCTCGCACATGCTGTAGAAATCGATGTCGTTGATCAGAATCATTTCGTGGCCTTCGGCCTCGAACAACGCCTTCTGGACCATGGCGTTGGGATCTTCATGGTACCCCTTGGTCACGTCTTGCCAGGCGCGGGATACGCGCTCGGGTGTTTTGAGCAGACCCTCGCGCTCGGGATCTTCGCCGATGTGCTCGAGCAGGCTGTGGATCAGCTTCTCCATGGATTCCTCCACGCGGATTCTATGTCGCGGCCGGGGCCGTGGGTGTCGGGACTGGCCCCCCACCATAAGAACGACTCGGGTCGCGGTCAAGGCGATCGGAGCCGGGAATCACCTTCCATCGCAACTCGTTACCTGAATATGGTTTTCAGCCGGAATTTCGGGTGAAACTCCCCCGCCCCGCCTTGATTTCCCCACGCCCGGCGACGACATTTGATCGTGAGATTTCATTTGAGGACCCACGAACTCTTCTTTCGGGGTCCAAGGTGCACCAGCGATCAAGGAGAGGTGACGTGGCCAACAAGATCGTCGCCGCCAGGCTCCTGGCAGACAAGACCATGCTGTTCGAAATCGAGGCCGAGCACATCGCCCGCCGCGGGCGAGCCGGCCAGTTCATCATTCTGCGCGTCCACGACGACGGCGAGCGGATCCCCCTGACCATCGCCCACCGCGATGTCGTAAAGGGCACCATCACCATCGTGGCCCAGGAAGTGGGCAAGACGACCCGCGATCTCAACGCCCTGAACGTCGGCGACGAGATCCTCGACCTGGCCGGTCCCCTGGGCAAGGCCACCGAGATCCCCGAGGGTCGCAAGACGATCCTCTGCGTGGGCGGCGGCATCGGCAACGCGGTGGTCTGGCCCATGGCCACGGCCATGAAGGAGGCCGGCCACAAGGTGATCACCATCCTCGGCGCGCGGACGAAGGCCCTGCTGATCCTCGAGGACGAGGTCAAGGCCGTCAGCGACGAGCTGATCATCACCACCGACGACGGCAGCTACGGCCGCGAGGGCCTCGTGACCGACGCCATCGAGTCGCTGGTCGCCGACGGCGTGCACATCGACGAGTGCGTGTGCATCGGTCCGGTCATCATGATGAAGTTCGTGTGCAAGACCACCGAACCCCACGGCATCAAGACCCTGGCCTCGCTCAACCCGATCATGGTCGACGGCACCGGCATGTGCGGCGCCTGCCGCGTGACGGTGGACGGCAAGACCCGCTTCGCTTGTGTGGAGGGTCCCGAGTTCGACGGTCACAAGACCGACTTCGACGAGCTCATGCAGCGCCTGTCCTACTACAAGCCCGAAGAGGCCCGCTCCCTCGAGCGCGCCAACCACGTGTGCCGGATCGACGAGGCCGCCGACGCCCTGATCGCCGAAAACCACGCCAAACAGGACCAGTAAGGGGGGATCGACATGGCCGACAAGCCTAGCTACAAGTTCAACAAGGACAAGACCAAGACCCCCATGCGCGAGCAGGCGCCGGAGGAACGCATCTACAACTTCGAGGAAGTCCCGCTGGGCTACTCAGAAGATGAAGCGACCACCGAGGCCCAGCGCTGCATCCAGTGTGTCGCGAAGCCCTGCCAGGCTGGCTGCCCGGTGGGCGTCGACATCCCGGCGTTCATGCGTCTGGTCGGCGAACAGAAGTACGAAGACGCCCTGCGCAAGATCAAGGAGACCAACTTCCTGCCGGCGATCTGCGGTCGGGTATGCCCCCAGGAGGACCAGTGCGAGCTGGTCTGCAACCTGAACAAGCCGGACAAGGGCCGCGAGCCCGGCGGCGTGGGCCGTGTGGAGCGCTTCCTCGGCGACTACGCCATGGAACACAACCTGAACATCACGCCCAAGTGCGACGCCCCGACCGGCAAGAAGGTCGCGGTCATCGGCTCGGGCCCCGCCGGCCTGACCGCCGCCAGCGATCTGATCCAGAAGGGTCACGACGTAACGGTGTTCGAGGCCCTGCACAAGCCCGGCGGCGTGCTCTTCTACGGCATCCCCGAGTTCCGCATGCCCAAGGCGATCCTCGTGCGCGAGATCGAGGGGCTGAAGGACATGGGCGTGAAGTTCGTCATGAACTATCCGGTCGGTAAGGCGGAGCCGCTGGCCTCGATCCGCGAGCGCTTCGACGCCACCTTCATCGCCACCGGCGCGGGCCTGCCCTGGTTCCTGAACATCCCAGGGGAAAACCTCAACGGCGTGTACAGCGCCAACGAGTTCCTGACCCGTGTGAACCTGATGGGCGCCTGGCGCTTCCCCGAGACCGACACCCCGGTCAAGGACATCAAGCGCATCGCCGTGATCGGCGCCGGCAACACGGCCATGGATTCGGCCCGCACGTCCAAGCGTCTGGACCCGAAGAAGGTCTACCTGATCTACCGGCGCAGCCGCCTGGAGATGCCCGCCCGTCAGGAGGAGATCCATCACGCCGAACAGGAAGGCGTGGAGTTCAACCTCCTGCACTCCCCCCTGCGCATCCTCGACGACGGCACCGGTACGGTGTGCGGCATCGAGTGCCAGCAGATGGAACTGGGCGAGCCCGACGCCAGCGGACGCCGTCGTCCGGTGCCCATCGAAGGCAAGACCAAGATCTTCGAGGTCGACACCGTCGTGATCGCCATCGGCCAGGGGCCCAACCCGCTGCTGACCGCCGACGTGCCCGAACTGCAGCGCGACCCGCGCAAGGACACCATCATCGTGGATGAAAACACGATGCAGTCGGTGACCTGGCCCGACGTCTTCGCCGGCGGCGACATCGTCACCGGTGGGGCTACGGTGATCCTCGCCATGGGGGCGGGGCGCATGGCGGCGAACGCGATGCACAACTTCCTGATGACGGGGAGCTGTACCGTGGAGTAGGGATCGTCGGGATGAAGGCACCCCTCCGGGGGACGAAGGGGCGGCACATCCGTGTGCCGCCCCTTCTGCCTTCCGGCCTGTTCCGCCCTCCTGGCTCCACAGGCCTCCAGAGCCCCCCGGAGGGGTGCCTTCACCCCGACGACCCCACCAACCCACAGCTCTCCCGGCACGTAGGATTCAGCATGGTCGTGCCCTCGTGGAGACCCTTGTCGTGGGGCAGAACGGCGGCCATCCTCAGTGGGAGGTCGGGATAGGGTCTTGGGGGGCGGTCCAGGGGGCTCCTGAACAAGCGGGAGGCAAGGAGGCCGGGAGCGCAGTGAAGGCGAGGCGGAGCGGGACAGGATGTCCCGCGGAGCCGTCCCCCTGGACCGCCCCCCCAAGACCCTATCCCGATCGGCTATCGAGGATTGCCTCGGCGATCTCCCGCACGACCCGGGGATACAGCTCGCACTCGGCGGCGAACACGCGCGCCGCGAGGGTGTGCGGATCGTCGTCGGGCAGCACCCAGACCTTCTGCTGGGCGATGATCGCCCCGGCGTCGTAGACCTCGGTGACGTGATGGACGGTGCAGCCGCTCTCGGTCTCCCCCGCCTCGAGCACGGCGCGGTGGACGTGGTCGCCGTACATGCCCTTGCCGCCGAACCTGGGCAACAGGGCGGGGTGGATGTTCAGGACGGGGCCGTCGAAGCCGTCGGGACGCTGGTAGTAGCTGAGGTAGCCGCAGAGCAGGATCAGCTCGGGGCGCTGCTCCATCAGCCAGGTGTTCTGGACGAAGTTGTGGACCATCCTGCTGGGGAAATCGCGACGCTGGAAAATGGCCGTGTTCAGTCCGGCGTTGGCGGCCAGCTCGACGCCGCGCACGTCGGTCCGCGAGGAGATGACCGCCACGATCTCCAGGGGCAGCTCCCCCTCCTCGATCCGGGTCATGAAGTTTTCGAGGGTCCGGCCGCTGCCCGAGAGCAGCACGGCGGTGCGAACGCGGTCGGTCATGAGGGCTCCTTGGAAACATCGCGGGCGCCGAGGTCGCGCAGGACCCGACGGTGGGTGGAGAATGCGATGGGACCGGGCAGGTCGTCCAGGGCGAACCAGCCCGCCTCGGCGGCGTCGTCGCCGGCCTGCAGCTCGCCCCCGATCACCTCGCCGTGGAACACGATCAACAGCACGGGCCGGTCCGGCGGCAGCATGCCGCTGAGGGCCGCGTGCTGGCCGGTGATGCGCACCTCCAGGCCCGTCTCCTCGAGGGCTTCGCGGGCGGCGGCCTCGGCCACGTCCTCGTCGTACTCGAGGAAGCCGGCGGGCAGGGTCCACTGGCCGGCTTTGGGCGGGAACTTGCGCTTCACCAGGCAGACCTCGTCGCCGCGGCGCAGGATGACCGCAGCGGCGGGCGACGGATTCAGGTACTGGATGAAGCCGCAGGCCGGGCAGACCGGCCGCGGCACGCCGCCTTCCTCGCGACGGCCCATGGCCGCACCGCACTGGGGGCACAGCGGGTAGGCGTGGCGCAGTCTATCCACGACGCTTCCTCCCCGCGACGACGGCCACGCCCGCCGACCAGACCAGCAGCAGCACAAGCAACGGCTGGGTCCCGTAGCGGACGTAGGTCGTAGCACCGGCGCCCGGCGTCACGTCGGCGATCACGATGCGCCGCTGTCCGAGCATGGCTTCGTCGAGCACCTTCCCTCGTGCATCGGTGACGAAACTCAGGCCGTTGTTGGCGCAGCGCACCAGGGGCAGGCCCGTCTCCGCGGCACGCAGCCGCGCCATGGCCGCATGCTGGATCGGTCCGGCGGTGAAACCGAACCAGCCGTCGTTGGTGATGTTCACCAGCATCTCCGCGCCGCACCGGGCGGCGTGGCGGGACAGCGGCGCGAGACAGGACTCGAAGCAGATCATCGCCGCGATGTTCAGGGTGTCGCCGTGAGCGATGACGGCCATGGGCTCGGGAAGTGCTCCTTGGCGCCACTCCGCCTGGCCCAGATCCAGGCGCCCGAGGGCGGGGATCAGACGCTGGAAGGGCATGACCTCGCCGAAGGGCAGCAGGTGGTGCTTGGCATAGCCGTCGCGGCGCACGCCGTCGGCATCGAACAGGGACGACCCGTTGTAACGACGATGGTTGCCGTCGAGGGCCGCCTCCACGTCGGGATGGCCCGCGAACAGATAGACGTCGTTGGTGTCGGCCACGGCCGAGACCCAGTCCAACAGCACCCGGTTGGACGCCACACGCAGGTAGGCGGGCACGGCCGTCTCGGCCCAGACGACAAGGTCGGCGCCGCGGCGGGCCGCCTCGGCGGTCAGGGCGGTGTAGGGCACGACGGTGGAATCGCGGCGCTCCCGGTGCCACTTGTCGGCGAGGGACACGTCGGCCTGGGCGGCGACGACGCTGAAGGTCGGCGCATCGGCGGGCGTCGACGGCAACCGCGAGCCGGTCACGAGCGCCACGCTGGCCGCCAGCAACAGCGCAGTCAACGCCAGTGCCGGAATGCGATAGGCTATGTCTCGGGCGGCGACGGCGGACCAGGCCGCCATCACGGCGCCGGCGACGACGGCCCAGAAGCCGAGGGCCTGCTCCCCTCCGGCCGCAGCCAGCCCCAGCCAGGGTGTCGCCAACACGGCGGCGCCGCTCAAGCACCAAGGGAAGCTCAGCTCGCCGGCGCTGCGCAGGGCCTCCATGCCGACCCACAGCGGCGGCGCTAGGGCCAGGGCTACCGGAGCGCCAAAGGTGCGGCGAACGAGTCCCCAGATCCACCCGAAGAGCAGATAGAAGAGCGACACGTAGACGATCGCCCCGGTGGCCATGGCCGGAATCAAGGTACGCGAGGCGATGGGAGCGTCGGGGCCGAGCTGGTAGAGCCAGTGCAGCAGCGAGGCCTGGTGGACGACACCGAAGAGCCAGGCCGTGCGGGCCGGGCTGCGGCTCGCGCGCAGGGCGCCCAGCAGCAGGGTCAACGCGGGCACGATGAGCAGGCCCGTGCCCTGGAACGGGGGCATGGCGGTGGTGGCCATGATGCCGGCGCCGATCGCGGCGAAGGCGGAGGGCGAGGGCGTTCGGAGCCACATAGGGCCGCGAGCGGCCTCGGAATGGAGATGATTCATGGTGCGGAACATACGCCGTCGGGTGGCGGGCTGCAACAGAACTGGCGCCCGGTGGAGGGCGCCATGTTCAGGTGGACCGGTGTGCAGGTTAGGAGCGGCCTGCCTAGAACCTGCGCTTCAACGCGCTCCAGGTCGACGTCCTGTTCGACACAGACTCCACGATGACAAGATGGAACCCCGCCTCCGTCGTTGATCCGGCGTCGTCCATCGCGACGATATGCAACCGATGGATGCCCGAGCTGAACGTCATGGGCGAGGATACCTGCAGATCCGGAACGAACCCGGCCGAGGTCCAACCCGGATCGTTCGGGTCGCCTGGGTCGACCAGGTCCCAGCCATAGCGATAGCCGACGACTTCGCCGCCGTACGCCGAGGCATCACCAGACCAGGTGAACGAGATCGGGATGTCTGCCGCAAGCTCCAGCACCACGAGACCCGAGGCGGGCTGGGTGAACACCCAGGACCCATGACCGGACAGTTCGACGCTCAACACCGGGTTCGCCGCCGCAGCAACCGCCGACAGGGTGACCAGGGTGATGACGGTGACCATGAGGCTCAGACGCTTGTTCATCCGATGATCCTTTCACGTATAGGGTCAGAGACACCCATCATGATACTTCATCGGTAACGGATTTGGCAAACGCAGCGGCCATGAAGAATCAGACGGCCGGCTGCAACAGATCCACCATCCCATACCGCCGGATCTTCTTGTACAGCCCCTGCCGCGACAACCCCAGCCGCCGTGCCGCATCCGATTTGCGGCCCCGACAGGCGCTGATGGCCTTGCGGATCAAGTAACGTTCGAGCATCTCCGTCGCCTCGTCCATGGACCGCAAAGTGCCCAGATCCGAAGGATCCACCGAGGGATTGCGGGCCCGCCGCACCTCCAGCGAAAGATCGTCGAGGCGGATGCGGTCCGCATCGCCGTGGAGCGCCAGCCAACGGCTGACCTCGTTTTCTAACTCTCGCACATTGCCCGGCCACCGATAGCGCTGCAAAGCATCGAGGGCTTCGTGCTCGATGCCCAAGTTGAAAGTCTCCTTCCCCGCCTTGCCCAGAAAATAGGCCAGCAGCGGGGCGATGTCTTCGGGGCGGTTGCGCAGCGGAGGGATGACCAGACGGACGACCTTCAGGCGGTAGTAGAGGTCCAGGCGGAAGCGGCCGTGGGCCACCTCCTCGTCGAGATCGCGGTGGCTGGCGGCGACAAAGCGCACGTCCACGGCCCGGTCGCGCAGGTCGCCGATGCGGCGCAGGCGGCGTTCCTGCATCACACGCAGCAGCTTGATCTGCAGGGACACGGGCATGTCGCCGATTTCGTCCAGGAAGAACGTGCCCCCGTTGGCCGCCTCGAGCAGGCCTGTCTTCTCGCGGCCGGCGCCAGTGAAGGCTCCCGCCTTGTGGCCGAAGAGTTCGCTCTCGAAGAGGGATTCGGGCAGGGCGGCGCAGTTGACGCCGATGAACGGCGCCTCTCTTCTGGGACTGGCCTCGTGGACGGCCCGGGCCAGGACCTCCTTACCGGTGCCGCTCTCGCCATGGATCAGCACGTTGACGCCGCTGCGGGCCACCGCCAGGGCCGACTCGCAGCACTCGATCATCTCCACTGAGGCGGCGATCAGGTCGGGAACCGACGGAACGGCCACGGGCATGGGCAGCGCCTGGGTGCCTCGCGGCAGCCTCGCCCTGTCTTCACGAATCGGTCGGGTGGGAATCGGCCAGCAGAAGAGCGTGGGTTGCGGCATGTCTTTGCTGCGCACGTCTTCGTTCTGGGGCGGGAGTCCGTCGAGCAGGGATTCGAGCCGCGTGGCGAAACGACGGAGCCACAAGAGCTGTGCTTGGCGCCACGGCCCTTCAGCAGTGAGGATCGCCGAGACCGCTCCAACCGTCCGGCGCCCCTTCAGCGGCATCGTCCAGCGCAACGGCGGACCGTCGTCGCAGCGAACCTCTCTGGTCGTCATGGACGTTACGATTTGGGACAGAGGCGGAACTGCACCTGCGACGGCCGGCTCCTCCCTGGTCGAACCGCCCCGCCAAAGATGCTGCGAAAGCACCTGGAGCGGTGCGGCCGGACCGTCCTGCCGCAGCACCCAGACGTTCAGGGCACCGGGCCCCAGCGGGCACGATCTCCACTCTTCAAACCAAAATCCTGGATCAATCATTGCAACCTCCCTGGGTCCGGAAGGCAGGGATCACACCCAGAACACAGGTCCGCCGCAAGTAGCTGCATCTATATGTTTACCAACATGCTATGAGCGAGGCCGGATCTTTCACACGAGGCA
>CALEMW010000021.1 GCA_937910695.1 uncultured bacterium | reverse complement strand
CAAGTATCACGTCTTCTTCGACGACTTCGACCGGTACACGGCCGGCGACTGGGTCGTCACCGAGACGGACGCTGGAGCGACGCAGGCGCTTGTCGGCGCCGACGGTGGCCAGCTCGTCATCACCAACACGGCCGGCATCACCGACGTGGTAGACCTGCGATGGGCCGGTGGATCGGGCGCCTTCCTCGGGAACTTCACCTTCGATCCTGCGAAGGACCTCTTCGTTGCGGCGAAGTTCAAACTCGACAACGCCTCTCTTCCCACCGCCCTCATCGGCCTCCGAAGTTCAAACTCGACAAATACTGTTGCCCTGATCAAGGCCGGCGGTGCAGCGACTCTGTTGGCGCGTGTCCAATCCTCGACGGGTACAGTCTCGACGACCGTGGCCGGCGCCGCGATGGTTGCCGACACCTTCGTCGTTGCGGGTCTCGCCTACACTGCCGCCGACGGCAAGATGACGTTCTTTCAGGATGACGCCGCCTCCCCGGTAACGGGCTGGGTGGCGCCGGCCGCCGCTACGTTGATGGCTCCGACCATCGGCATGGTCAACACGACCGCTGTCGCGCGCGTCATGACACTCGATTGGGTGTTCTTCGCCAAGCAGCGCTAAGGAGCGTCCAATGGCTCAGGTGACGCTTACAGCGGTGACGCTGATGAACCAGTCGGCGGCGGGGGCCTCGGCCCTCCTGCCGAATGGGGCGGCCTGCGACTGGCGCAACAGCGGCGCGCAGGATCGCAACATCATGACCAACATGAACGCCGCCGACACGGTGACGATCCAAGGCACCCCCGACAACACCAACTGGTTCACGATTGCGACGCTGACAGGTGCCGCATCTCAATACACCACCGTCAAGGGGCCGTTCCTCGCCATCAAGGCGACGAAGACCGGGACGGCAGGAACAGCTCTCGTCATGGGGCTCATCTAAGGATAGGTCGGAATGTCCCTCTCAGGCAGCAATACGGGCGCGTTGAGACCCTACACCGCTCGCGAGCTGATCGAAGAGGCGACGAGCCGCGCCGGCATCAAGCCGACGCAGCTGACGTCCGAAGTCGTCGAGAAGAGCCTCGATCAGATCAACCTCATCTTCACGCAGCTTCTCAATCGCGGCATACAGCTCTGGAAGCGCCAGCGCATGATCCTGCCGTGCTACGAGAATGAAGCGCGTGTCCCCCTTCCGCAGGGGGTTAACGTGGTCGACAAGCTGACGCGCCGCACACTGCAGCGCCAGACCGGAACCCCATTCACCAGTGAGGGCGGCGACGCGACGCTGGCCTTCGATGACGACTTCGCCACTGCTTGCGAGCAGACGGGTCTCGACGGAAACCTCGGCTGCATCTTCGATTCGGCTGTTCAAATCACCACGGTCGGCATCAAGTTTGGCACCGCGATGTCGTTGACGGTGTTCGTAGAATACTCCCTCGACGGCGCGACGTGGGTGTCGCTCGACGCCTCGGTCAGTGAGGTCTCCGCCCAACAGTGGGTGTGGCTCGATCTTGATGGCGCCCCCAGCGCAGTTGGGTGGCGCATTCGAGTCGTTAGCACGACGTACCTTTCGGTCGAGGAACTATACTTCGGCAACACGCCGAGTGAGATCGTCCTCGATCCTTGGAACCTCGATTCCTATAACGCGATGCCCAACAAGACGTCCCCCGGCAGCGTCGTTAATTACTACCAGCAGCGCGACCTCGATTCGCCCTATCTTCTGGTATGGCCGGTGCCCAACACCTCCGCCAAGTACGACCAGCTTACGGTGTGGGTGAAGGAGTATCTCGATGACGTGACCGCGCCTACGCAATCACTCGACGTGCCGCGGCGCTGGTACGACGCCATAACTGCCATGTTGGCGCGACGACTCTGTCGGTCGTTGCCCGAGGCGGACATCAAGCGTTACGATATGCTTCGTGGCGAAGAGCAGGAGGCCGTCGAGCTGGCTGAGGGTGAGGAGCGCGACAACTCCCCGACGCAGTACGACATGGGCCTCTCGGCGTACACCGCGTGAGGATGTCATGACCAGATATCTCAACACCACCGGCAACAGTACCCTCGGCATCGCGATATGCGACCGCTGCTCGACGAAGCGCGCCTTGCATGAGCTGGCGAGCGACCCCAACGCCCCCGGCCTCAAGGTTTGTCGTGATCCCAGTGAAGGCTGCATCGACAAATACGACCCCTACCGCCTGCCCGCACGCGCGCCTGATCCGACGCAGCTTCCGTTCTATCGGCCCGACACGCCGCTGGAAGCTGTCCCCGTCATAGACTGGTTGAGGCCTGACGACTGATGCCTACCGCCCCCACTGGAATGACCTACGACTCCTTGGTTCAGGACCTGAAGGATTACGTCGAACGCGGTCAGGCCGGAGACACGACGGTCCGGCGGCAAATCCCATACCTCATCAATCGGGCAGAGCGGTCGTGTGCCGACAAGTTGAAAATTCAGGGGTATCGCTATGTTCTTACGGGCACGATGGAAGCAGCCCAAAACGTCATCGCCAAGCCAGACGGGTGGCGAAACACCGTCTCCATCAACTTCGGCCTTGGTTCCGAAGGCAATACGAGACGGACGCTTCGAGCACGTTCGTACGAGTACGTCCGAGCTATCTACCCCGACGACTCGAACCTCGATGCGCCAGTCTTTTACGCCGACTACGACCAGCAACATTGGATCGTCGGGCCGACCCCCGACGACGATTACCCCTTCGAGGCCAACGTCTACCGTCTACCGGACCTTCTCGGGGAAGCGAACCAACAGAACTACCTGACACAGTTCACCCCCGCCCTCCTGTTGTATGAGTGCCTGAAGGCGATGGAGCCGTTCATTCGCAACGACGCCCGGCTGGCAGTGTGGAAGGGTCTCGCCGACGACGAGATCAATAACGTGAATACGCAGGACCTCATGAAGGTGTCCGACCGGGCGCAGATAAGGATGACGTCGTGATGTTACTTCGACATGCGATGTCCCGCGCGGCGATGTCGTTCCGTCGTGTGCATTGTTGTGTGGGCCGATGCGCTCATGATTTTGAGATTTCGCAGGCGGTTGTCGCGTTTGTCTCCGTTCTTATGGTGAACGTATTCCTCTCGTCGCAGTGCGCGCCCGATGGAGTTCTCCACAACTCTTCGATGTTCTCCTCGCCGCCTGCCATCGGGTCCTTTTGTCTTGAGGTACTCCGCGCCGCACTCATTTCTATGGAGCGCGTGCCGGCATTTGACGCTGCAAGCGTAATGCTTCTTTTTGGCGCGCTGAGTGTGCTCGTATTTGGAGCGCCGCCATTCGACGCGCCGTCCACAATTTTCACAGGTAAAACGAACCCGGTGCCCCCGGAGTGTCTTGATTACGACGGGGTTGCGGCGGTAGGGGCGTGACATGAACACCTACACGAATTTTTTCGGGGGAGAGAACATCGACCCCTCACAGCTCTCATACAAGGGCTACGTTATTTCGGAGGATTTACGCTGTCAATGGCCGTTCGAGGCGCTCGATGGTTCCAACATCGCGGCGGCCAAGATCGACGTCGCTGCGACGGTAGGTGGTCTCTCAGTCTATCTCCCCGACGCCCGAAACGTCAGCGTCGGCAAGGACATCCTGTTCAACAATACAGGCGCCCACGCCTTCACGGTCCTCGATGCGTTGGGCAACACGCTCATTAACATCACCCCCGGCCTCCAGTGGTTCGTCTATCTTATCGATAATTCCACCGAAGCGGGGGGCTGGCGAGTCGTTCAGTTCTCTGCTGCGACCTCTTCCGCCAACGCCTCATCTCTTGCCGGCGCCGGCCTCCGCGCCAACGTCTCCCTTCTCGATCAGAACCTGATCATATCTTCCCTTAACGCCGGATACACCTTCTCGACGGCAGATCGTGCCGGCGTATTCCGCAACAACACTGGCGCCGTCACATATGATTTTGATGGCGCTGCGTCGCTGGAGAATGGTTGGTTCGTCTACGTTATTAACGGGGGGACCGGCGTCGTCACGCTCGACCCCACCGCGGCAGAGACCATCGACGGGCAGTCAACCAAGGCGATCAACCCTGATGAGTCGTGCATCGTGTTCAGCGATGGCTCCAACCTCTGGACGTTGGGCTACGGTCGCGCAATCACCTCGACGGTGACGGGTGCCGCCATAAACATCGCCGGGTCAGGGACCTACACTCTCTCCTCCTCCGAGGCTACCGCACAGGTTCAGGACTTCTCAGGCGCCCTTACTGGCGCGCGCACAATCGAGTACGGAACTGGCGTCGGATACTGGTTCGTCCAGAACCTTACCAGTGGCGCCTACGACACCACTTTCAAGGTGAATGCCATCGACACGGGAGTTGTCATTCCTCAGGGCAGCTTCTCCATTCTGCGGTCGAACGGCACCACCATGTCGGTCGCGTTTACCGCCACCGTCGGCACCGTGACGCAGGTCAACACGGTCTCTGGAGAGACCACAGGCGGCCCGATCACAACGACCGGCTCCATCGGTTTGGCCAACACGGCGGTCACGCCGGGGTCGTATGGCGGCGCAGGCCTTCTCAGCAACTTTCAGGTCGACCAGAAGGGACGTCTCCTCACTGCTTCGACGACTCAGATGAACATCAAGGATAGCGCCGCATGCACCAGCGCGCAGCTGGCGGCCGTCATCTCCGATGAGACGGGGACGGGTGCCGCTGTCTTCGGGACGGGGCCGACGATCAGCAACGCCAACCTGACAGGAAGCCCCGTCGCGCCGACACCCGCGCCGGGAGACAACGACACGTCGGTCTCGACAACGGCGTTTGTGACAGCAGCCATCGCGGCAGCCATCGCGGCTATTCCTGCCATCGCGGGGTTCACGACTGGCGACATCAAGTGGTCTCTCAACGCCACAGAAGAATCGGGCTACATCTGGCTGAACGGACGCACCTTGGGGAGTGCTGGTTCGGCCGCCACTCTCAAGGGAACGACCTACCAGCCGCTCTACGAGTTCTTCTGGAACAATTACAGCGATACTCTATGCCCGGTCTCGACAGGACGTGGCGCCAGCGCAGCGGCGGACTTCGCCGCCAACAAGACGATCACCTCACTCGATAGCCGGGGGACTGGCTTGGCTGCCGCCGAGAACATGGGGGGCAGCAACCGGGGCAACCTCGGAAGCAACCCCAGCACCGGCGGCTTTTCCAGCACAGCGTCGCTGGGCACACAGGCCGGCGAGAAGTCTCACGTCCAGACGACTGCAGAACTCGCGACACATGCTCACGGCATACAGGTCTACAATATCGGACTCGGCGGCTCTGGTGGTGGTGCCGTGATTTGGGCCGGCGACGCGGGCTTCACAACCTATAATCAAGGATCCAGCACGGCCTTCAACGTCACCCAGCCGACGTTGGTGTGCAACGTCCTCGTGAAACTCTGATGCCGGAAGACACCTCCCCCAAGACACATCTCATGGTGTCGATGCCGGGCATCTCGCGCGACGGTACGCAGCTGTCCCAGAAGACCTACCTCGATGGGGAGTGGTGTCGTTGGTATCAGAAACTTCCGAGGAAGATTCGTGGTTATCGTGAGCAGCTCCGCAATGTCGAGGGCATTGTTCGCGCGCTGGATTCTTTCAGCGACGATGGCTTCAGCTACGTCCACTCGGCGTCCGGAGACGCCATCCAGAGATACTCCATCCAAAATTCTACGGGCCTGAACAGCGGTCTCGTCGACCGCACTCCCGCTGGCTACGCCCCCAACCCCCTCTACAACTGGCAATTCAGCCAGATGTTCAGCGTCGCCGACACCACCACCAATATCTTCGCCAGCGGAACACCAAACGCCGAGGAGATTTCGACTGAGCTGGAGACGCCGGTCTACTACGGCGACATCCTCGCGACAGCGCCACTGGTAGCGATACCCAACCAGGCATCAGGCGCCCCCACCGTATCGTCAGGTGGAGTCGTTGCTTCGGGGCCTTTCCTCTTCCTCTACGGACACGATGGTGTCGTTAAGTGGAGCATGCCGGGCAACCCCCTCGACTTCGAGGGCGTCGGCTCCGGTGACGCAAGACCGGTAGCGGACAAGATCGTTCGTGGGATGCCTCTGCGCGGCCAGACAGGCCCCGCGGTCGTCCTATGGTCCCTGAGCGCGGTGATCGTGGGAAACTACGTCGGCGGCGCCACCGTATTCGACTTCACGACGATCACGACGTCCGGCTCCGTATTGTCGTCGAATGGGTTCGTCGAGCACGCCGGCATATATTATTGGGCGACCTCGTCGGGGTTCGCGATCTTCAATGGAGTCGTTCGAGACCTGCCCAACGAAGAAAACAAGCAGTGGTTCCTCGACAACCTCAACTTCGCGCAGCGCCAGAAGGTGTTCTCCTTCAAGATTCCACGCTGGAACGAAATCTGGTGGTGCTTCCCCAAGGGTAGCGCCACCGAATGCAACCACGCTGTTATCTTCAACTACAAGGACGGCTTCTGGTACGACACACCACTCCCCAACGGCGGCCGTTCGGCGGGGACCTACGAGATGATCTTCAACTACCCGATCATGGCCGGCATCGTCGCCAACGAGGACACCTCCGGCGGATACAGCATGTGGCAACACGAGTTCGGCTTCGACGAGGTCAGTGGTGCCGTCGCTTCGTCCAAGGCGATCAGGTCCTTCTACCGGACCCATGAGTTCAATGTCGTCGCGGCGCCTGCCGGCCAGACAGGCATCGACCGCTCCCTGTCCTACGGACTTCTGGAGCCCGACTTCGATCAGGTTGGCGACATCATGTTCACTGCAATCTCGCGCGCCAATGCCCGTGCCAACGAGATCGTCATGAGTACGGTGACCATACCGGAGGTTCCCCCCGCGTCAGGTAATCAGCTCGCCAAGTTCCGGAAGGCTGGACGACTCACCAGCTTCATCATCGAGTCCAACGCCCGGGGAGGCAACTTCATCACCGGCTCCCCGGTCCTGCATGTTCAGGCCGGCGACGGACGGCGAGAAGACTGATGGCACTTCCTCTGGCCACCTATTCACCGACCTCGGTCAATCCCGAAGGCCTGACGTGGGAGGAGTGGCGCGATACGACGGTGGGGTTCAATCGGCAGCTCTTCAGCAACATCAGCCTCACGAGCGACTGGCGTGATTTTGCCGACGAGGTGTCGTTGTTCTTCACCAAGACACCCCGCCACGACGGGTTCCCGACGTGGCAAGAGTGGGTCCATGCGTTCCGGGCGTCCTTGAGTTTTTGACGTCGCCCCGTCGAGGGCGTAAATTGCTGGTTCTTCGCAGGCTACAGGTAGGCCCCTCCCACAGGCGGCTTTGAGGCGGCGGATCGGCTTCTTTGGAGGAGAGTCGTTCGTGTCCGATCCCTATGACACCCAGAAGCTGGCGGAAGAGTCGCCTTACGCGGGTTTTAATCCTCGCGATCCTGTGATCTCCGGGTTTGCACCCCCCGGAGGTGCCTTGTCGACCACCACTCGCACCGATTCTCCACCGAGGTCGGGTATGACCATCAATGTGGGGGGCAGGTTTGAAGGACCGGGCCGAGGGGGGCAAAAGCAGCCTGCTGGAGAGCCTTATCAGCCTCAGCCACTTCAGCCCCCCACCACAGCGATAACCCCTCCACAGGGGCCGCAAATGCCTCCGGGGATGCCGCCGCAGGGTCCCCCGGGCGCAGGGATGCCGCCGCAGGGTCCCCAAGGCCCCCAAACACCTCCGCCGGCCACCTCCAAGCAGCCCGGCAACGAGGGGCTCGTTGGCCGGATCATTGGCCTGCTGAACGGCGAGGACAAGAAAAAGCAGCAGCAGGCTTTCCAGCAGGCGATCCAGATGGGTGTCCAGTCGGCCGCCAAGGCGCCGCAGATGAGTGCTCCTCAGGACCAGACCGCCCACATTTACCAGCTCCTCGCGAAGCTCAATCAGGCGCAGCAGGGGCAACGCAGCGCGGGCGGCTCCTACGTCACGCCGACGGCTGGCGCTGGGATGGCGCAGCAGCGCCCAGCGATGTCGCACGGTGGCCCCCTGCGACTGATGCGAGGGGGTTATCCTTTCGATTATCTGCAAGGCTCCAATGGGCTGCCGGTTCGCCGCGACTACGCGCAGGGCAGCTACGTCGAGGGCGATGGCCGCGGCGATGGCCGGTCAGACCATGTCGAGGCGCTTCTGTCGCCGAAGGAATTTGTCGTCGATGCGGAAACGATGGCGATGTTGGGCAATGGCGATCCCGACGCGGGAGCCGAGAGGATGGAGGAGTTCCGCGAAGGCATCCGCCAGCACAAGGGCCGCGCGTTGGCGCAAGGCAAATTCTCACCTGACGCCAAGTCCCCCGGCGAGTATATGGATGAGGACCCCTACCCGAGTCGTCGGAGACGCGCGTGACCGCCGCCCTTCAGGTCCCCATGATTTCGATCAAGCGAGTGGATAACCTCCAGTCGGTGTGGGTCGACGTGTGCAACTGGATTGATGCTGCGCTCGACCATCCCGCGGGGTTGTTGTCTTCCCGGGACGTCTACCATGCGGTTCTCGACGGTCGTATGGACCTTCACGTCATTCGCGGCGGCGATGCTATTCATGCCGTCATCGTCACCGAGTTTGTCTCAGGCTCGCGTGGCCGAGGCCTCAGTGTCGTCGCCATCGGCGGTCGCCATATGGACGAGTGGCTGGCCGACGCCGACATCTACCTAGAACGACTCGCCACAGCCAACCGCTGCAAGTTCATCTCCGAGATGGGCCGCGACGGGTGGCGTCGTGCGCTGCTGAAACTCGGCTGGGTCGAAGCCCCAGCCATCATGATGAAGGTGATCTGATGGGCTCCTTGTTCAGCGGCAGCGGAGGTCAGACGTCTTCGGGCAGCAGCTCCTCGACGGCCAGCACCAACTTCACGCCGGAATACAACGACTACGTCTCGAACATCCTGCAGAAGGCGCAGGGTCTGGGGAACACGCCGTTCCCCTACTACGACACGAGCACGATGTTCGCGCCGTTCTCGCAGGATCAGATGACGGCGCAGAGTATGGCGCGTCAGGGCGCCAACGCTTGGCAGCCCTACGGGACAGCTGCGACCGGCGCCCTGAGCAACGTCTCAGGCTACAACCCGATGAACGAGGCGGCGCCGTTCTTCAATCGCGCGGCTTCTGGTCCCGACCCCTACGCCGCTGGTGCAGGATACCTCTCCGCAGGCGCGCAGACGTGGGGAGCGCCACAACAGCAACAGTATTCGAACCAGTTCGCCGAGGGCGCAATCAATCGCGCCAATGAATTGTCGACGCGCAACTTCCTCGAAAAGACGATGCCCGGCATCAACGACCAGTTCGTCAAGTCCGGCGGCGGTCTTGGGCGCGGACGTTATCAGGAGTTCGCCAGCCGCGCCGTGCGTGATCTTGCCAACGAGCAGAGCGGCAACGCACAGACGACGATGGCGAACAACTACTGGCAGGGCGCCAACCAGTTCAACACCGACATGAGTCGTTTTGGCCAGACCGGCGCCCAACTTGGGAGTCTCGCCGGCAGCTCGATGGGCGCGCTGGGCAACCTCGGATCGCAGGCCGCCAACGTCACCAGCGGCGCGATCAACTCCGGCACCGGATTGGCGAGCGCCTACTCCGGCCTCGGCGGCGCGTTGTCGAACATGAACCAGCAGAACGCCGGCTTCCTCAACCAGATGGGCCAGCAGCAGCAACAGCAGGCGCAGCTGCCGCTGTCGGCGAACTACCAGCAATTCCAGAACGCCGCGCAGTGGCCGTTCCAGATGGTCAACTTCATGAATGCCGCGCAGCGTGGTCTTCAGATACCGACGAATCAGAACACCCAGACGCAGCAGTCTCAATCTCAAAGCGCCAGCTCCTCGGCCTCCCCGTTCGGCTCGATCCTCGCGGGCGCTGGCGCTCTCGGATCGATCCCCGGCGTCTCCGACTGGGTGGGCAAATTGTTCAGCGGCGGC
>CALEMW010000020.1 GCA_937910695.1 uncultured bacterium | reverse complement strand
TGCGTCGAGCCATATGCCGGAGCAGGAGGGACAGGCATCAATGACGACGCTGGTCTTGTCATACTCGAGTGATACGAGAGCGCTGTTGCAGGCGGGACAATTCGAAACGCAATCCGAGGGAACACAGAGATTCTCGTGCTCCATGAATTTGAAATCGAGCCAAGCCAAATCGGGGTCTTCGGTATCCTTGGCCCGACGCAGTTCATCACTGTCGTACCATACGCCTCCGCATTGGCTGCACTCGTCGAGCAAAATGGAGTGGATGTGAGTCAGCTCGACATCGATACAACGGGGACATTCCATAGTCATACCCCTATCGTTCAGCCCTTACAGGATCGTTTCCTTGACGATAACACACCCGACATATCCATTGCCACTCAGGTATGGCCTCTCCGATACTGACTCTGCTAATATCTCAAGTACATATCGGTCTCGATTCTGCGAGGAGCTCCCCTATGCCCGAGATGCAAACGCACTTCATTAAAACCGGATCCCGCTGGCAATGTCTCGCCGGCATCAAAATGCGCCGAATCTTATCCGCCGATCTATTCATGGAGTTGGGAATTCCGCAAAACATGAATACAAACAAGAGCTTGGCCGACCGCTGTCGTGATCGTTGGACCGACCTCTCTGGCATGTTGGCCGCCATGCCAGAGCCGGCCGAGCTGCACCTCGTGCTCACCTGCAACCCAACCACTGACGGAGCACTCCCGGTCTTCGAGTGCGGAGTGTTGGCGGTCGGAAGAGGCCGCACCAAGGCCATGGCTCGCACTTTGTGCCTCCAGACAGCTTCGGACCTTGGAAAGATTTTCTCGGCCGTTCTGGATTACGCCGAATACGAACCCGTGACCGAACCGAACGGCCTCGACGGCATGACGGCCCACCTGAACTCTGAGCATGTGACGGAGGTCCGCCGCCGGCAGGAACTGATCCACATCGGAAAAGGACGGTTGACCAGCGAACCCGTCCTCGGTTTTGCGGCCTCACCCTTCAAGCGCAAAGGCATGAGAAATTCAGCCACGTCTCTGGAGGTCCGTCATCTCTTTCCGTGGGCTCCAGGCGACGACCCTTGGTGGCGCCTGGTCGATATCATGGCGAAGGAGCGGGGAAGGGCCGCGCTGGTCGTCCACGCTCTCGGTTGGCAATCAGCTCCTCAGGGCTGCCGCGATGCCGCCCTCCACGACCTCGACGGAGTCGAACATGCTACCGAGTTAATCGGCGACGATGGGCACCATCTCGATGTATTGCGCCTCAAGGCCGGCGCCCTGAGCCGAGAGGCGCTCGAACGCCTGTCCGCCCTGGAAGGCCCCGTGATCGCTGCTCGTGTCTTTCTTGCCTCTGAGAAAGAGCCGTCGTCGGCCCTGATCTCGGTTGTGAAATCGTCCCTGGACGACCCCTCCGTGGAGCGCCATCAACCCGGGGGACAACTGTTGTTCCGCGGGGGCGCTTCCCTATACGACAGCGACACCAGCGACATGATGGCTCCTCTTGATAATCCTAGCCCGGATCTTCTCTTCTCACCGCAAGAGGCGCCCGCCGTTCTGCGCACCCCGATGCCGACCGACAGCGAGTTCCCCGGCTTCCCCTTGACCCGGGCGAGGACGGCTCCCATGCTCGGCGATGGCGGCGGCGACTGCCTCCTCGGCACCAATATCCACCGCGGACTACGACGCAATGTGGCCCTCGACATCGAATCCCGATTCCGCCACTGCCACATCATCGGTCAGACCGGGACGGGAAAGTCTACTCTCCTGCTCCACATGATCCTTCATGACATCCGGCAAGGACGAGGCGTCGGCGTGATCGATCCTCACGGATCTCTCATCGAAGACATCCTTCTTCGCTTTCCCCCCAATCGGGTCCGGGATCTCGTCATCGTAGACATGACCGACGTCGAAAATCCAGTCGGA
>CALEMW010000019.1 GCA_937910695.1 uncultured bacterium | reverse complement strand
CCCTCCTGGCCGCCCCGACCATGATGGAACAACATCACCGACTTCGCCGAGACGCACTTGTTCTTCATGATCACCTTGTAGCTGTACTCCGTGCTCCGAGGCTCGAACAAGTCCAACTGTATGGGCCCCGACCGGCGCTTCGTCGACCGCTGTCGGATGAACACGAACCGCACCGGGTGCAGCCACTTCTGCGGCTTCCACTGCGCCTCGAAGCAGGACCAGGTATCGTCGATACGACACCAGCGCTTGCGCTGCTCGATCACCCCCTTCAACTCCGGCAGCCGCTCGAACGGAACGCTGATCGTGTACTCGGTGTCCAGTTCCTCCATCAAAAGGGCCGTATCCTCGCTGAAGAACGCGCTATCGAAGCGACTCTCGATCACCAGACCGGGAAGCTTTTCGTCAACAGCCTGCACACAATCGGTGATGAAGTCGAGCGACCCATTGCTGTCGTGAACGTTGCCCGACCGCGGCAACGCACCGAACATCTGGCTGGTCTGCGCCACCGTGCACAGTAGCGGATAGTAGCTGCGTTCACCTTTCCGCTGCCGGTTGAACCCGACGGCCGTGCCTTCGGCCCGACGCCGTGTCGAGATCACGCTGCCGTCGAAGTCCAGGGTCACCCGTCGCACCTGCTCGTCGGCCAGGCGGTCAAGGATCAGCGAGCGGTTCACCTGCTGCAGTTCCGTGACCGTCGCCATATCAACCGACCGAAGGCGGCGGCTGAGAGTCGCGGTCGAAGGCAGGCGGCGCAGGCCCAGCACACGCAACACGAGCGGGTCGTCGCTATAGAACTTCACGTCGTCCAGTTCGCGGTAGCCTAGGATGATATGGATGACCAGGGCCAGGAACAACTCGGGCAACTTGAAGTCGCCGACACTCCGCACATGGCGGCAGGCCCGCCGAACTCGGCAGCGAAGATCGAGACGGTCAAAAAGAACCTGGAAGAGCACCAGGCCGCTCGCCGAGGTCAGGGTTTGGTCGGTGAAACGGAGGGCAGCAACGGAGTGGACGCGGCTGAGAATCTGTGCTTTACTGGATCTCATGAAAGACGGCTTCCTCTGACAGGGTTTTTGCTGGCGTCGTAACCGCATAATCCCATGTCTGGGGCCGTCTTTCAACTTTTTAGCATCTCTCAAATCCCGAGAAATTTGCAATCATGGGGTATATGCAACGGTTTGTCTCCCAATGCATTGATATACCAGAGTCGCCGCAGGGCAAATCGATCATTATTCCTTCTCGTTTTTCTTTTCTTGGAGGATAACATGCGATATCGGATTGGCATGGATCGTGCTTCCTTCCTTCCTTCCTTCCTTCCTTCCTTCCTTCCTTCCTTCCTTCCTCTTCGTAATTCTCATAGGCATGGCGGGGATTATTGATCCCGCCCGTGCTGTGACGGAACCGATCGGTCCCGGCATTGCCGGTCAGATCGCCGCCCTGACGATTGACCCGACAAACCCAGAAGTGATCTACGCCGGCGGCGACATGTTCGGCATCTACCGCTCGACCGATGGCGGTGTTTCATGGGAGTCATTCAACGAGGGGCTCGATAACTCAGATCAGGCGGCCACAGGATACGTTGAGGATCTGCTGGTCCTCGATTCCACTTCGGGAGTCGATCCGGCATGGGAAGGCATCTACGCGGCGACGCTGGGGGGGATGTATTTCCGCGAACTCGACGGAGTGAGTTGGACCCTGTTGACGGATCGGGATCAATATTCATACTACGGTTCCGACGACCTCCTGACCAAACTCACGTCGGCCGCACCGATTCCTTTCTCCACGCTTGCGTTCGATCAAGGCACTCAAACTCTGTTCGCCGGTGCTGGGCACTCCCGTTGGGACCGAAATAACAACTACATGGCATATCCGATCTGGCCGAATTATGCGCCATACGAAAGCGGCTATACCGATCAATACTCGCTTTGGACATTGGACCTGTCGACACAAGGTACGTCATGGACGCCAGTGACCGGCACCGCTCAGAAGGGACTTGTGCGCGAGATTGCGGTGAAGAGGATCGATGGAGAGACAGTGGTCGCGTTTTCGTCGAACACGGGGATCCATCTCGGCTGGTCGTCGAGTTCGTTCGCGACCTGGGAAAATCTGGCATACGTGAATAAAGAACTGCCGCTGGGACTCGGGTGGTCGCAGGAGTACTGGGGACTGGCTTTCGGGGCCGATGCCCGTCTGTACAGCCTTCAACGCGTGGATGCGCTGGAAGAGGTCTCGGGTGTCTATTACTGCGACGTTCAGGATGACGGCGCATTGCGGAGCTGGCAGCCGCTCGGCGACTATGACGAGCCGGTCGAGGAAGCCGGCAGGGATTCCGCGGAGTGGACGAGCTGGCGTGCCCACGTCGAGAATACGGCAGAATTCGACCTCACACGCTTGACCGTCGTCGAGGGCGTCGACCCGTCGTTGGATACCATCTACGCGGGTGAGCGTAACCTGGCACTGTTGGGAGGGTTCTACATCAATCACGACTGTGGTGATGGGACAAGAAAGTGGAGGCATTTGATACAAGTCACCGGGCGGTGGAACGATTTCACGTACCACAGCCTGGATCCGAACCAGTGCGATGTGGTCGGGAACACGTTCGACACCGGCTGGTGCGACAACACCAACATCAACCCGACCGTCGAATTGGCCATCGCTCCTTCGGACCCCTCGGTGATGGTCGCCTGGATGTATCATGTCCCCCTGAGGACGATCGATGGAGGGGCTTCCTGGTTGCAGGCCTATTGTCGATCAGAAGATGGAGGTTGGAGGACCAACGGCTTGGGCGAGATGTCCGTCACTTCTTTCGCGTTCAGGCAGGTCGACGAGATCGGACAAGATTTCCGACTTCTCATCGGGGCGCAGGACTTCGCTCTGTTCGAAGCCAGTTCCACTGCCAACACAGCCGTACGCTGGCTGGACCGATTCGCGCAAGAACGTGATTTCATCGATGATGTCGAAACCTACGGAGGACGGATCACCGCCGTCCGCCGGTTGTCCTCCACTCCACCCAACTACGAGGTCGAGAGCAAGCTGATCGAGTATTGCGACTGTGCCGACCCTGGATATGTCGACCTGGCGCACTCGTCCACACCGGCGTTCAGCGCCGTATACGGCGGGACGAAATGGAGGATCCAGGATCATCTGATACGTGATGACGGGGGCATCGTGCTCACGGTCCAGGTCTATGGCGATCCGAAGTGGTCAGACGTCTGGATCGGGTCACAACCCAACGGCGATCCGCCGCCACCGGGTGAGGGCTGGACCTGGGAACGATGGAACACCAGCCCTCTCGATTTGAATATAACAGCGATCATCCTATTGCCGGGCAGGAATCAGGTTCTCGCTGCGTCCACATCCGACGGTGGCGGCACGGGTGGCGTCTATGCCTTGAATCTTGACGAACCAGGGGTCTATACCAAGTGGTTGGATCCGGCGTGGCCAGAATATGGCGAATATGCGAAGGCGGTACAGACGCTTGCGACCGATGCAGAAGGAACTGTGTTATATGTCGGTACCTACGGACTTGATCACTTCAAAACCTCGGCTATGTGGCGCGGCGGTGTGCTGAGATGCTTCGGGCCTTTCGACTCCCCACCAACACAGGGCGACTGGGAGGTGATTGCCAACGGCGCAGGTGACAACTCATTCCAGATTCCCGACAATCCGTATCACTATGCAAATGCGGGCGATGC
Organism: uncultured bacterium; assembly: GCA_937910695.1. Classification (GTDB taxonomy): domain Bacteria; phylum Krumholzibacteriota; class Krumholzibacteriia; order LZORAL124-64-63; family LZORAL124-64-63; genus CALEMW01. The sequence continues at coordinate 5,154 of CALEMW010000019.1, read as the reverse complement.
ATATCGTTGGGGGTGGGACGGCGATGAGCAGTACCTGCGACCGACCGATGTGAAAGCACTCGTCGTGGATCCCAACGACCCGCGCATCGTCTATGCAGGTCTGAACCTGCCGTGGCTGCACCAGAGCAACGGCGTCTGGAGATACAAAGACGACACATGGTCCCAGGTGTTCGGCGGTCATACAGGCGGAACACTGCGTGGAGTGAGCGCACTGGCCTTCGATCCGCTTGACGACTCCAGGCTGTACGTCGGCACGGACGGGGAGGAGGTCGTTGCGGTGGATGTGCCGGTGCAGCCGGCGCCGCCGAGCCAGGCGGTCTTCACCGATCGGTCGGAGCAAGTGTATCAGCCCGGTGATCCTCAGAACGGGATCAAGTACGCGGGGCGTCCGTACAGCGAGGTGATGTTGGATTATGACCTTGACGGTAATGAGGATCTGTTGGTCACGCAGCAGGATGACTTTGCGGTGCTCTACCATCGAGAAGGAGAATCGTCAACCGGTGATCCGAGCTTTGTGAAGACTAGCCACTCCGTACTCGATGTGCTTGGATTTCGTGGGGTCGCTGTCGCGGATTACGATAACGACATCGACACAGAGAAAGGTGGTCGAGGATACCCTGATATATTCCTCTCCCACTTTTCCTCGTCTAGATTGCTGCACAACAACAGCGGTGCCGGTTTTACCGACGTCACGACCACGCTCGGCCTGACGACGCTGATCCAGAACTCCTGGTGCGCATCCTGGGGCGACTACGACCGCGACGGCCGCGTGGACCTCTTCGTCGGCCGCGCCGGCGGCTGGGCGCAGGATCCGATGGATCCCAATGCGAACGACCTGTCAGGCATGCCGAACGTCTTGTTGCGGAACGTCTCCACATCGAGCGTCGCCCAGTTCGAGGATGTTTCGGCAGGCATGTTGACGAGCCCGACCGATCAATATTCCGCGACGATCTCCGCGTCCTGGCGGGATGCGACCGGAGACGGAGAGCTGGATCTGCTGGTGGGCGACATGGGCGCCCTGGCGAACGGAGGCAGTCCCTTCGGCAACCGGACCGCTCTCTATATCAACCAGGGCGACGGTACCTTCATCGACGAGACGGCCTCCCGTCTGCCCCTGGTCAACGACTATTGGATCGGCGGCATGTCGTGGGCGGATCACGGCAACGACGGCGATTGGGACCTGCTGGTCGGTGGTCTCAACATCACACAACTGCTGCACAACGATGGCGCGGGCGATCTGACGACGAGCGAAATCATCGTGCCCGACTATGCAGAGGAAGTGTCGACGGTCGTCTCATTCGACATGGACCTGGACAACCTCGATGACTATCTCTGCATTCCCCACGGTGAGGCCGATTCGGCCGTGCTTCTGAAGGTGGTGAACGACGGCGGACAATTCACCATGCAGAACGTCGCCGCCGAGTCGGGCCTCGTCACCCACGGCGGGATGCTCTCCGCCGTCGTCGGGGACCTCACCGGAGACGGCGATCCGGAAATCGTTCTGGGGGATGTGACGAAAATCGATGCGGCGACGTACGGCAGGTTCTACTACCGAAACGGCAACATCTACGGCGGGGATCAGCCCCTGCGGGGTTGGTTCGGTGTCCGGCTGATCGGCGACGGCGGGACCAACAAATCGGCGATCGGCGCGGTCGTCGAGGCGACCATCGACGGTACGACAGCCAGGAAATATGTCGACGGCGGGAGCGGTCTCGGTGGACAACAGCCCGGCCTGCTCGTCTTCGGTGCGTCGGCTGTGGACAAGTCCCTGCAGATCCCGATCACGGTGATCTGGCCCGACGGCTATCGGCAGCCGGCCATCGCCCAGCGCAATCAGGTGGTGGAGATCTATGACGACAGCGCCCCCGGAATCGTCGTCGGCGGCTTCACGGCGGTTGCGATGGCTCTGCCCGATGAAAAGGCAGACTGGACGTTCGTCTGGGACACGCCGTTCGGATCCATTCCCGAACTCGATGTCGTGACCGTCGCCGATACACCCCGGTCCCCGGTTCAGTGCCAGATCGGCACGGTCTCGCTCACGCCGGCCTCGGCCGGAGTCGTGCACTCTGTCGTACCGTTGCCAGGAGGAGGGTACAGGCACACATTGGTCTGGAGGAACCAGCCATGTACGCCTCTCTGCAGCTACGATGCGGTAGCCTCGAGCGCGACATTGAACCCTGACGGCACCTACCGAACTTCGGCGACCAGCCAGCGCCGATTCACCGTGTCCGCCTGCATCGGCGGCGTTCCCAGCCAGTGAGGTGTGAAATGAGAGCCAATTATTTGATTCTGGTGATCTTGACCGCCTTGTCGGCGGGTGCGGTTTTCAGTGCGGAAACGGAATACGACGTCCTCGCAGTGACGCCGGCGTCCGAAACTTCGTATCTGGCCGTGCGGGTGCCGATGAGTGAAGACCTGGCCCTGGCCGGGCTGCGCTGGTACAACAGCGACAGTGCCGTACCGTTCACGGATCTCTCTCTGGCCATGGCGGACGACGACGGTGTTCCCATGTTGAGTGGCGCCATGCCGGTGGCGGGCGAGACGTACGGCCTCGAAAAGGACTGGAGCGATCTGACCTTCGAGGAAGCGGTCTTGAGCAATGTCGGAGACCTGTTCTTCGTGTTCCATTTTCCGCCGGTCGCCGGAGGCGCACCGGGAGAGGGCCCCGGTATCGGTTACGAAATCGGGGTTGGAGGTCTCAAAGCATGGATCAGTGGAGATGGTGGAGCCTGGACTCCCATGCATGGGACCATCCATCTGAAGGTGGAACCGGTCTACGACACGAACAAGGGTCTTGGTGGAGCCGTGACATTCGAAGCGCCTGAGTTGATCACTTACACGACGGCGCTGGCGGCGCCGCAACCCAATCCGTTCAACCCGAAGACGAAGCTCTCGTTCACGTTGCGCAGCGCGGGACATGCCGAGCTGGTCGTATTCGATCTGCGCGGCGCGAGGGTCAGGACGTTGGTTGCCGGGACACTCGACGTCGGCCGGCATGAGGTGTCCTGGCTGGGTGTCGATGACCATGGCCGGTCGGTAGCCAGCGGCGTGTACTTCGCACGGCTCGTATCCGTCGACGGTTTCCACACTCGGCGTCTCGTACTGGTGAGGTGACGGCATGAGGGTGCATCTCTCGATCATGCTTCTGAGCATCCTCGCAGCGACGTACTGTTCGGCCCGCACCTGGCGGGTCGAGCAGGACGGGAGCGGTGAGTTCCTCAACATCCAGGATGCAGCAAATGTGGCGGCACCCGGAGATACGGTATTCGTGGGACCAGGGCGGTACGACCAGTACAGGGAAATTCGGCCGGGGTGGGAAACGATCGTCGAAGTGGCGACGGACAGCCTGACGTTGATCGGAACGGACCGTGATGCGGTGTTCATCGGGGGAACCGAGCCGTATCCGAATAAACAAAACGACGTGAGCGGTAAGCGCATCACTGCACACGGTATCGTCAGCGGAGGCGACAACAACTGGCTCGTCGTCGAGTCGATGACGATCGAGAATATGGATTTCGGCGTTCGGTGTCATCCGGGCGGTGCGGTGCGGAATTGCCGCTTCCGTCATATCCATTATGGCGCCGTGTTTTCTGACAACGCTGAGAACAGTTGGCCCGACTTCGAATTATTAGTGGAGGACTGCGATGTGATGTTATCAGATGGTACAGGAGTCCAGATCCAGTATTCCGGTAACGGCGAAACGTCGGCCGTCGTCAGGCGACTCAGTATCCATGATGCCGACGGTCCATGGGCAGCAGGTGAGGGAGTTTATTCGACCCACCCGAATCTGACGATCGAGGATTGTCATTTCGACCGTGCCCGAGTCGGTATTCAAATCGAGGGCGGAGCCGCTACGGCTACGTCTTGTGTAATCAACGGGTCTGCTACGGGAATATCAGTTGATGGTATACTTGAGTGCAGGGATGTCCGAGTCAACAACAGCACTGACCGGGATGCCATCATCTATGGCTCATTCATTGCGGATTCATGCTCATTCTCGGGCCACGGCAGCTATGCCACGTTGTGGTCGTTTCGGGGCGGCGCGACGGTCCGCGACAGCCATATCCTGAACAACGGATCGCCGTATTCCGTCTACGTGAATGCCCATAACGGTCCCGAGGATGCCGTCGACCTCATCGGGAACTGGTGGGGGATTACCGATGCGGATTCCCTCGCCACGCTGATCTACGACGGCCACGACGACCCCACGGTGCATACGTTCGTCCAGTTCGAGCCGTACCTGGAGCAGCCGGTCGGAAACGAGGGCAAGAGCATGGGGGATCTGAAGAGGATGTTCAGGTGATTGCGAGAATGTAGTAGAGCTAGGGAACAGGGCTTTGAGGGCCCCAGGATTCCTTCGAACGGTTGTGGTTGGTATCGACGGTCGTTTTACTCCATGGTCGATTTGATCCACGCGACATAGATCCGACTGAGCGGAGTCGCCACGCCTCCTCTATGTCGCCCGTATTGCTGAATCGAAAACATGGATCAAGATCACGCCTGTTCGGGGATCACATCCGCCCGCGACGCCCAATACCACACCGCCTCGGCGAACTGCACCGCCGTGTAGTCGCACGGCGTGCCTCCCGGCTTGGCGAGCATGTTGCGGGCCATGGTCAGCGGATCCATGGGCTCGTCGGGCACCGGCGCGGCGATCACGCAGACCACCTCCCAGTCGGCGTCGGAGCTGCGCCGGCCGTCGTTCAGCTCGAGTGCGGCGGCGCTGTAGAGCACGACGGCGGCATGACGGGCGGGCTCGCGGGGGCCAGCGGCCCGGATCGCGACGTAGCCGTCTTCGTGAGCCTGGCGGCGAGTGAAGCAAGCCTGCAGCCGCGTCGATTCGTCGATCTTCACGGTCCCGCAGACGAAGCTCTCGGGCGGGACGGGTACCACGATCACCTCCGAGAGGTCGGTACGACCGGAGCCCGGTCGCCGGTCGTCCCAATGGGCGGCGACGAGGACCAGGAGCTCGTCCGCGGTCCCCTCGAAATACGAGTGGGATCCACCCGGAACGTAGCGCTCCCGCGCGAAGTCGCTCCAGGCCAGACTCGGCGCGCCGCTCACGGCGTCGCGGGAGGGAAGCGCTCGAGGAGATAATGGCGCACGTAGTCGCGCACGCCGTCCTCGAGCTCGAGGAAGGGCCGGTCGTAGCCC
>CALEMW010000018.1 GCA_937910695.1 uncultured bacterium | reverse complement strand
TCTCTCTCTCTCTCTCTCTCCTGCTCTCTCTCTCTCCCTCTCTCTCTCTCCCTCTCTCACGTCAGAGCCGACCCGGCCATCGCTGCTGCTCCGCATGTCCGTCCGACCGCGCATGGCTGCCGGCGATGAATACCGCCCCTGGCGCCAGGTCGTCGTACAACTCCGCCAACACTGGCGAGAACGGGAAGTATGGGAACGGATCGATGTACGATGCGATCATCGTCTCGACCCGCTTCCAGAGGCCTCGTCGCATCATCTTGAACAGGCACCATCCCGCTCTGGACGACGACACCGCTCCCATCTCCCGCCAACTGTGCGACGACATGGTCACACCCGGCGGCACAGAGACCCTCGAGCCGACCAGATCCCGGAGGTCCTGCGTCATTAGCGAGGCCGCCGCCGAACCTCCGTAGGTCTGGGCTTTCACCGCCCGTGCCACGTAACACTGCCAGCCCGGCTCCAGGGCCGTCGCCCGCCGCAGCACCGACAGCAACCTGTCGCGCACGTGCAGCCGTCCCTTGACGCGGCCGCACCCTGGCGCAATGCGCAGGTGAGCCGGATCCAGCCTGCGCTCCGGCTGCATCTTCACGAACCGGACCATGACGTTGAGCCACCCGTCGTCCGTGAAGAACACGTCGCTCGACTGCATCCCCGCCATGCTGTTCGACCTGAACCAGCACAGCAGCTGCAGCAGCTGACAGGCCACCTGCCGCAGCAGGCGTCCAAACACCACCTCGCCGAGCTGCAGCAGCTCCACGAAAGCCTGCTCCGGGCACGGCTGACGATTCAAGCCCACAGGCACCCCTGCTGCTCGCAGCTTGTCCTCCATAGCGTCTTTGAACTTGCTTATCACCGTCCGGACTGTCAACCCCAGAGCCGGACGGCCCCGCCCGTTGTCCTCAAAGTAACGGTTCATCGCCGACCGCACAACATTGAGATCCTTGTCGCGGTTGACCTCCGGGTTCAGCATGAAGCCCGCAAACAGCCACCACTTGGCCAGGTTGAACACCAGGGGGTCGTACGGCCTTCCCAGATGCCCCACTTCGCAGAAACGGAACCACTTGTTCAGGACCCGTGCATACTTCGCCGCGGTCGTGACATTCCGAGCCATCGACAGCAGCTGCTTCGCGCCCTCTGCTCCCGGACGCGTCTCCCAACCCGCCGCCGCCAACGTCGTGGGCTCCACTCCGAACTCACTTGCTCCGCCCGGCCACTCCCTCAGTGGCACCTCCACACCAACCTCCCGCCGCAGTGCTGGGACTCTTAGCCACTGACCCTGCTGGGAATGTTCACCAGCCACAGGGTCCAGCCCCGGTTGCGTAGCGGCTCGGGCACGCGGTCGGTCTGCGCGAGCATCGCTCCGGGCACGAACGCAGCGTCTGGTAGCGTAAGTTCGGGGTCGGACGCGTCGTGCAGCACCATGAAGTCTGTCACCAGGTCCGCGAGCGCTGGCCACCAGACCGCGCTGGGCCAGTGCGGAATCAGCAAGGTCGCGGCCGCCTCTGGCGTAGACCGCAGCTTGAACAGCACCTTCCCGATCATCGCCCAGGGCGCATTGATCCAGCTGCGTTCGTGCCGCCAATCCTGCGTCATGCAGTCTAGGGCCTCGGACCCCACACAGGGGTAGGCTGCGTTGAACCGTGGCAGGAGCGCGTTCTGGAAGTCGGCGAACCTGTCGACCGTGCAGGTCCCCCACTGATGCATGTACCGGTTGGCCACTGCAGGCAACAGCTGCCAATCGCCCTTGTTGGCGTCTCGCGAGAACCAATCCGCTGGCATGAGATGCGTGTTGCAATAAAACAACCGCAGTTCGATGTCGTAGAGCACGAGGTTGGCGATGATGCGGTCGAGCACCGCCATCATCTCCGGCGTCCGGCAGACGAAGTTCGTGAGGATCGCGACGACGGACATGTTGTCCTGCAGAAACCCCAGCACTCCGTTCGCCACGGTGTGGCCCTCCATCTCGATCATCTCGTCGACCGTCCGCAACTCCTTCATGGTGATGTGCTCCTTCTTGATCTCGTCGCTCCAGATCCTCATCACCGGCGTCCCGTTGAACTCGCCCGGCTTCCGCTCGTTCAGAGGCTTGACCTCCACACCCGAGAGACCGCCCCACTTCGAACCGGAGGAGTCGGCTGCCCACGTCTGCGTCAGCCCTCCTCGCCAGATCGACCTCGAGATCGACTTGTTCGACCGGATCTTCGACCACCAGCGGATGTTGTCGAGCATGCGCTTCGACACTTTGACCATGAGACCGTAGTTGCGGGTTCGATAGACGCCTGCGGCCTTCATCGAATCGAACATCCCGCGGCAGTGGTAGCGCGCGAACTGCACGCTTCTCCGCCGTGACAGACACACGCCCGCGTACGACGCGATCCAGCCCGCGTTCAGTCTCCCGCGGTGTTTCGCGTACGACCTCAACAGAGCGTGCGACTGTTGGCGGATGTACTCGCACGTCTGCACAGGTGTCTGGAAGCGATTCTCTGGCAGCAGCATGTACTCGCCCAGGTGCTCCAGTCGCCTCACCGGCGTCCAGCTGCCTTTGACTGGCCAGCCGGACTCGTCCCGCGCCTGCGGGATCCCATACCGCTGAAGAATCTCCTCGACCTTGTCGCGGTTCGCCAACGCGTCCTTCAACGTCTTGCCTCCGTTCAGCCCGTCGTCGACGTAGAGCAGGGTCGGAATAGACGCCGCTCGCATCTCCGTGATGGGAACCTTCGCCACCGCTCCCCAGAAGTAGGGCGACAGAGTCCACCCAAACGGCAGGACGATGTACACCATGAACCTGGGACCTGAGACGTCGGGTCCCAGGTCCACGCAGTGCCGCATCGTGTGCGGCGGGTAGATCCCGACCACCGTGAATGCCCCCTCGACGTCCCACGAAAAGACGTGAGGTTGATCCTCGATGACCGGCGCCATCTCGATTGGGCGATCCATGCAGATCGCGATGTCCTCGATCTTGTCGTTCTTGAACGTCTTCTTCCGGTACCGCTTGTTCGCTTCCTTCTCGTTGACGCAGAAGCGCTGCTTCGTCACTCGCTTCTTGTCCGCGCCGGACCCTACCGTCTTCGTCGTCTCCAACACGAAGCCCGGAGAAATCCAGTACCCGCGCCGCGCCAACTCCGCTCCGTCTTGGCACGGGGCCACTATCGCGTGACCCTTCGCGAACAGCTCGTCTCTCGTTCTTTCTTTCTCTCGAGTTTGAGTCGCCTTGCGACTCGCCCCCGCCTTGACCCAGAAACCGCTCGTCGGCGCTCGCCGCCTCAAAACTCCCCTGGCCCCCTCTCGCACCGCACGGTCCGCCACCCCGTCGATGCCCTCCTCTGCCCGCTGCCGCCACCCTGGACTCGCTCTCGTTCTCACAAACGAGCAGCGATCCGTGGCGGCGGCCGCGGCTTCAGCCACTGCCACCGCCTTGTGCTTGAGGAGCTGCGCCTTGCGCATTGCCACGGCCCCGGCCGCCGCGGCCGCCCGCGCCTCTTCCCGCGGGGAGGAACCTCTGCGACTCGCGCCGCTCGTTCTTCGCGAGCAGAGCGATGTCCGCCTTGACTTGCTCCTTGATCTGGGTTGACCTCCAGAGCTTGCGGGTCTCAGCGACTCGCTCCTCCTGCTCGCGCTCCTCTTCGGCAGTGGTGGGGAGGTCTCGGTACTGCTGGGCGTCCCGCATTTTGACGAGGAAGTCCTGCTTGACCTCCATCGGCGTCCGCTCCCCAATGGTCCCTTGCGCGAGGCCCCCGGCATTGAGACCTCGGGCGCGGTGGACCGCCAGCTCTCGCGCCTTGGCATGGTGGAGATGGTAGAGGACGTAGTCCTCGAGGAGATCCGTCGCTTCGAGGAGCAGAGTGAATCCCGCTCCGTGAAGCGCGACGAGGGGAACGCCATCTCCAGCCCGAAGGTGCTGTACGACATCTGTAAGCGCGGTCAGCACCGGCACGAGGAAGTTCAGCGCCTCGTAGGCCTGCTCCGAAACCAGGTCCTTGGTCAGGAACGGGAACAGCTCAAACAGCTCGTCCCGATCTCGGGCCTCTCCTGCCGTCGCCCGGTAGAGCGTACACCGATTGGCGAACGTCTGGTGGGCCAGCTGCGCTCGGATCTGATCCTGCAGAATACGCGCCGGCTTCTTCCAGCCGGACGTGTCGCCCCAGAACGCTACCGCGGCCGGCTCTGGAACAGCGGCTGCGTCTACGGTAACCCCTCTCGCAGGCCGGATCGCCAACTCAGCTTGCAGGTCCGCAACCTCTGAACGCTGCTCGACAATCTCGGCTTGCAGATCTTCCAGCTGATGACGCAACACCGCCTCTTGATCCTGAGCAGCCTGAGCTGCCAGCTGGGCTGCAACCTTCTCTTGGTCGCACAGCCTCAGCTTTCTGGCCTCAGCAGAGAGCTGCGCTTCGAGCCCCGCAACGAACACCAGCAACTCCTTCTCGCGATCTGCCGCTGCCTTGCACACCTGATCGAACAGCTCCCGAGAGCTGTCCTCCAGGAGCTCTATCTCCCGAGCCGACGGGAACCAGGCAGGCGCCGGGTAGCCGCTGCCCCCGGAGAAACTCTCCTCCGCGCTCAGATGAGCCGACTTGCTCAGAGCCTCTTTGATGGACTCCCGCTGGTCTTCGCTGTCGAGCTCCTCGCCCAACCGCTGCTGCTCCTGCCGCAGACTCTCGCGCCGATCCTTGGCCGGAGTGAGCAGTCGCGCCTGGCGCGACCTGAGCCTCTCCGCGTCAGCTGACCTCGCCTTCTGCAAGATAGCGCGCAGAGCAGACACCTGCTCTCGCTTGCTGTCCCGCTCTCCGGCCGAAATGGACCCGGTCCACTTTCCACTCTCCAACGCTTGGACTGCCTGGTCCAGCTCTCCGAGCTCCTCCAGCGCGTCCGCCTCCAGCTCCTCAACGGTCTGGAATGACTCTGCTATCTCCGACTCCCCGCTGGACATCGACCTGCTCGCACGCTTGCAAACTACCAAGGATAAACAAGGGAGGGACGGGGAGGAAGGCGCGCGCACTTACTCCTGCGGGCTCCTAGCCTGACAGACGAACGCGGGAGGGATAACCCAGAACCGCGCCCGACCGGAGGGCTGGATGCCGGGGAAGGAACAACCCGCAGGGAAAAGCCACACCCCGGCACCCAGCCCCACAGCCTCTGCGAGGCGATCGCCGCCACCGCCACCGACTGCAGCTCGCGCTCTCGATAGAAAGCCGCTCGCCACCTCTAGACTATCCGCGCGATCGAAAGCTCCCGGAACGCGCAAGGACCCGCCGACACACGCCAGAGCCAGCCTTGTCCCCGAAAGGACAGAGGGACGGAAGCCGAACGCAGCTCCAAAGGAGGCTAACGAACGACGGAGCTCAGATGCCGCAAACGTGTCCAGGACACGCGCACACCCTCCCTCGCAATTGAGCTCTGATAGCACGCGCGCCGGCTACCCTACTCGAACCTCTAGATACTCTCACCTAGGATGCACAGCCAATGCAGCTGCGCTCCTCTCAGAACGGCCTCCTAGCCCGCTCCGCGCTCACGCTACCTGCAACAAGCTGGAGGGGGGGAACCCAACAGCCCGTTACGAGCGGAGGCTCTCGAGCGACCCCGCGGGGTCCTCAAGCCCTTCGACCCCCGGACCTTCGCAGGTCGCAGGGGACGGACACGGCGCCTAGGCGCCGACACGATTCTCTCGCGCGGCACACCTGCCGCGGAACACTTGCGGCTAGCGGGGCTGCATCAGCAGCTCCTCAAGCCACAAACGTTCTCAAGAGGC
>CALEMW010000017.1 GCA_937910695.1 uncultured bacterium | reverse complement strand
TGGACTCGGTCACGGCGTCGCCGTGGGCGTCGGCGGCGTGATGGTCGAGCAGGCCATGGGTGCAGCGGTCGGGGCAGGCCGCCGCGGTCTGGACGACCAAGGCGAAGAGAAGACAGACGAGGGCGAGGCGAGGCATGGGGGTCTCCTTGGAATCGAGGGGTGGAAATCCGGGACAGGGTAGCCGAGAACCCGTGAATCGGCAATTCCGGGACGGAAATTCGAATACGCGGAGCGTGTTGCCATCCGCCCGTCCCACGGCCTGCAACTTTCGGATGCTATGATGCAGTATTCTCATGCGCGATATGGATCACCCAATCACACAACCCACACCATCCGGGAGATCACCATGCCCCGTCGTTCCATTCCGATGTCCGTCGCTGCGGGACTGCTCGTCCTGATCGCGATTCCGCACATGGCCTTCTCCCAATGGATCGACGACGGCGCCCTCTTCCGCTCCAGCACCTCGTCGGTCAGCCACCAGTCAATAGTTCCTGATACGGATCAGGGCGGCTATTTCGTGCAGATCGTCCACACTCTGACCGAAGCCATCGAGACCAAGCACTTCGACAGTCACGGCAACATCCTGTGGACGCAGGTCATGCCCTGGCCCGTCGGGGTCTCCACGATGTCCAACCCCGTGGCGGCCGCCGACGGTTCGGGCGGCGTGATCGTCGCCTTCGTCGGCAACAACGGATCGTTGAACTCCCTCTACGTGAACCGCTACGACGACTCGGGCGCGTTGCTCTACGGTCAGGGTGTCCAGTGCAGCGGCACAACGCCCGTGTTCACTCCCGCCATCGACACCGACGCCGACGGCACGGTCTACCTCGCCTGGAACACCGTTTCGGCCTCGGGCGGATACGTCTACTGCCAGAAGATCCACTCTACGGGTCACATCGTCTGGAATACGAACGGTGTGCGGGCCTCCGATTGGGCCACCGTCACCAACGACGCCAAGGTCGTCGCAGACGGAACCGGTGGTCTGTACACGACCTGGACGGACAACCGCGCCGGCAACGTGGACATCTACGGACAGCGGATCAATGCCTCGAGCACCCTGGTCTGGGGAACGTCCGCACTGGCCGTCTGCTCGAACGTGTATACCCAGAGCTATCCGATCCTCATCTTGGACGACTCGGGCGGGTGCATGTTCTTCTGGATCGACTATCGGTCCAGTACCGCCATCTACGGACAGCAGATCTCCGCGACGGGCACAGCGGAGTGGGCCGCCGGCGGCGTTTCCGTCGCATCGTCTTCCGCATCCAAGCTCGGTCTTTGCGGAGTTTCGGACGGCCATGGCGGAGCTTCGGTCTTCTGGCGTGAGTACACCTCTCCCATCTCCGTGTACGGACAGGGAGTAGACACGAACGGCAACGGATTCTGGATCATGCCTTTCGGCCAGCCGGTCATCGAGGGCGCCTACAATTGTTCCTCTCCCATAGCCGTCGCCTATGACGGCGGCGCCTGGGTCGTCTGCAGCAAGTACGTGAACAGCCAATACGATCTCTACGTCCAGAAGATCAATTGGGGCGGCGGCATTTCCCTGAACACCACAGGGGCGGCCGTCTGCACAGCTCCGAACGATCAGTACACCGCGGTGATCGGAGCCGACGGAGCCGACGGTGCGCTCCTCTCCTGGATCGACTGGCGCGACGGCCGCAACGACACCTATGCGCAGCGCCTCACCAACGTCCCCTACGCGTTCGGCTACGCATGGCAGGGCTTCCCGGGAGCCGGCATCGCCGGCGTCGACGACGTGCCCGGCGACCAGGGCGGCTTCGTGAATCTCACCTTCAACGCCAGCCCGTTGGACGCCTTCCCGAACAACCCCGTGACCAGCTACACGCTGTGGCGCACCCTCTCGCCCACCAAGGCGGGGGCCGGCGACGCACTCATGATCTCCGATCCCGCAGATCTGCGGCCCGACATGAAGCCGCCGCTGCATCTCGCCGCCGTCGCAGGCGACAAGACCGTGTACTGGGAACTGATGAGCGTCGAGACCCCCTATGCCCAGCCTGGCTATGCACGGGTCCTGCCTACGCCGTATGACTCGACGGCGGTCTACAGCGAACCGGTCGTTTACCGGATCATGACGCACACGTCCGACCCTGCGACATACTGGACGGCTTCGACCGCCCGCGGCCTGTCGGTGGACAATCTGGCCCCCGCCACACCTCTCGGCCTGGCCGGCGCCGGATCCTATTCCCCCGCGATGATGACCCTCTCTTGGTTGCCGAACGCCGAATCGGACCTGGCCGGTTATGCGCTCTATCGAGGACCGAGTGCCGACTTCCCTCTCGACGAGGCCCACCTCGTCGTCGAGCTCGACGGCACAACCCACCAGGACCCGAACTGGACCACGGGCGACCACTACCGCCTGGCGGCCCTGGACATCCACGGCAACGTCGGTTCCGCAGCCCTGCTGACGCCCGACGCGATCACCGCCGTCGAGGACGATACGCCGGGCGTCTTCGCCGTGCGGCCCTGTCTGCCGAACCCCTTCAATCCCAGCACGGAGATCCGCTTCGAAATCCCCGTCGCCGGCGCTGTGGAGCTGCAGATCTTCGATGCAGCCGGCCGGTTGGTCCGTCATCTGGTCGAAGGCGACGAGCTGGCCGCGGGGCGGCATACGCGGGCCTGGGACGGTAGGAACGATCAGGGGCAACGAGGCGCGGCAGGTGTCTACTTCTTCCGGGTGACCTCCGGAGTTCGCACGGGTGTGGGGCGGATGGTGATGGTCAAGTGATGTGAGATCTTTCGGGGGGCGTCGCCGGTACGTTCGACGGCGCCCCCAGCTTCCGGATCGAACCAATCCTAGCGCAAGGGCAGGCCGTCCTCTAACATGAGGCGCCTTCGCAGGAACGAGTCTCGAACCGTCGCCGACCCGGGAAGCACGTCGCATCATGACCGGTCTGTTCGTAACCGCCGCCGATTTCATGGACCGCTTCGCTTCCCGCACCGGTCCGTGGTTCGCTTCACTGCTGATCGGTCTGACGGTGATCCTCCTCGCTTCGCTGACGGCGGCACCCACCCTGACGGCAACCAGCCAGATCGGCATCTTCAGCATCCAGCTGGCCGCGAACCCCTTCGACGCTACGCCCAATCCGGTGGCGCCGCGATTCCTCACGCCGTTGTTGAGCTGGCTGCTGGGTCTGCGCGGCCAAGGTCTGATCGTTCTGATCGGCGCCATCTGCGTCCTTCTGCCTACCGCTGCTGCACGATGGGCCTTGGCCCAAGGGTTCCGCACTTCCGACGCCTTGCTGGCCGCGGGCGTAATCGGTCTCACGCTGCTGACCCGCACGTCGCTGCACTACGCCGGCGTGCCCGACGTGACGACCTACGTGCTGGTGTTCGGAATCTGGGTCTGGCGCGCCCGACCGCGCCTGGCGACGCTCTGCTTTTTCCTGGCCCTGCTGAACCATGAACGCGCCCTGTTCCTGCTGCCCTGGGTCGCCTGGCTGCTGTGGCGCGAAGCAGGCGACGATCCTCACCAACGCCGCACCGCGATGTTCGGACTCCTGCTCGCCGCCGTCGCCTGGCTGGCGCTGCACCTGGCCATCCTCCACTACCGGGACGTGGAACAGTCGCTTGGCTATTACTTGCAGCCCATGACGGCCGACCCCCTCGCGAACATCCGCCTGGCCTGGCCCTATCAACCTCTGGGCCTGCTGTCCGCATTCCAATGGGTGTGGCTGTTGCCCATCGGCTACGGCTGGAACCTGATGCGCCGCCACGACCGCGCCGGCCTGCTGATGCTGGCCCTCCCCGTCCTCTGCGCCTGCGTCCAGATGCTGTTCGCCTACGATTCCTCCCGGCTCGCCGCCCTGGCCTTCCCCTGCCTGCTGCCGGCCCTCGACGCCGGGCTGCGCGACGGCGGCCCCGCGTTCCGTCGACGCCTGCTCTTGATCCTGCTGCTGCAGACGGTCACGCCGCAGGTGTTCACGGCCATGAACATCGTGGAGGTGCTGCCGACATGGCTCTAGGCATCCGCATGCCGCGCAGAACATCGACCGGCGCCGTCCTGTTCGGCGTGTTGTGCGGTTTCGCTTTCCTCGCCGCCTGGCTGCTTCTCTATCCGACCGAACCGTGGGAAGCCGACGGCGACATCTACGATCACCTGGGCGCATCGCGGAATCTCCTGGAAGGCGACGGACTGAGTTCCGACGTCGTCTACCCCGTGACCACGACCTTCGACTGGGGCCGCCGGCTGCCGCAGCCCCTGCTGCACCGCCCGCCCGGCTTCGCCCTGCTGCTGGCCCCGGCCCTGATCGCGACCGGCCTCGATCCCTACCGCGCGCCGACGGCCGTGCGCGTTCTGCAGCTGCTGCTGCTGGCGCTCACCGCCTGGGCCGGACTGGCCGGACTCCACAAAAGGAATGCCGGCTTCGCGGGCCCCGCGTGGCTGCTGCTGCTGCTGTTCTCGCCGCTGCTCGGATTGGCCGTGAGCTGGGGCTGGGTCGAGGTGCCCTGCGCCCTGGTGCTGCTGGTGCTCTGGCTGCGCCTGCGCGATCACAACCCCTGCACCGCCGGACCGCTGCAGGCCCTGCTCGACGGACTGCTCGCCGGAGTGCTGACCCTGCTGCGTACCGACCTGACGTGGGTGCCGTTGCTGTGGTGGCTGGCCGCGGTGCTGCTGTATCCCCGCCGCTACGGCTTCCGCTCCCTGCCGCTGCGCGGCTACGTCGTGACGGCCTGCGCCGTGTGGCTCGTCACGACCCTGCCCTGGTGGATCCACGTCACGCTGGTGGCCGGCTCCCCGTTCTTCAATCCCCTGGCCTCCACCCTGCAGTTCGACCTCGGCGAAAACTGGTGGGAGTATCCCCGGCTCCGCGGCCTCGTCCCCGAGTCGGCGTCGGGTAACTTGGCCGACAACATCGTGCCCGCCCTGATCAAGATGCGCCACGGCATCCGTGTCTTCCTGGAAACCCTTGGCCAGTGGCTCCCTTGGCCTGTATGGGGCGGCGCTCTGGTGATGGGGGTCGGCGCGTGGTTCCACAACCTTCACCACGGACGACTCCGGGCGTTGGGTCCCATCGCCCTGCTCGGGCTCACCCTATGCGGCATGATCCTGCTGTACGCGCTCATCTCACAGGAAGCCCGCCACCTGCTGGTGTTGCTGCCGGTGCTGGCCTGGGAAATCGTCCTGGCGACGGCGCAGCGGGTGCGGCGCCTCTTCCCGCCGCGACTGGTCCAGGTCCTCGTACTGACGGCCCTCGCCGCCCTGTCGATCGCCGTCGCGCCGCCCCGTCCGGCCGGCTTGGAACAGCGCTTGGCGCAAGCCCGGCGACAGGCGCCCCTGGTCGAAGCCCTGACTCTGGAGATGCGGACCTGGCCGCCCGGACCGGTCTTCACGGACAACGCCGCGGCCTGCTGGCTGACGGGACGCGCCGGGGTCTGGCGACCCTGGGATGAGGACGTGGAGAATGTCATCAGGGAGACGGTGCCGGGGATGCGGGAGGCGCGGTGGGCGCGCATGGAACAACGATGAGGTCATGAAACACGGATCGGAATGTTCACGTATCCGGGGCTCTCGGCCTGGCACGCGCTGCTCGGCTAGCAGACCGGGAGGTCGTCGTGTCCCAACAGGAATGGACCTCCTTCGCCCAGGACACCTACGGACACAGCCGCCGCTGCAGGCGACGAGTGATTCCAAAGCACGGAATACGGGTGGCGGTTCCCGCATAACCGAGTTTCATGTCGATCACCGGACCCAGCAGCCTTCATCCCCGAGGTACGACCCGTCATG
>CALEMW010000016.1 GCA_937910695.1 uncultured bacterium | reverse complement strand
GCGGTGTTCACCTTGACGTCGGCGTAGCACTTGCCGGCGAAGATGGGTCGGCGGATTGTGAACCCGTCGGACCACTCGATGCCGACGCAGTCGCTCACGCAGGCGGCGTCGATGCGCGCGGCCAGGCGGGGGGCCAGGTCCTTGCCCATGGCGGTCGAACCGACCAGCAACAGATCGGGGCTGTGAGCCTCGCAGAAGGTCGCCAGAGCACGGCTCCAACCCTCGCAGTTGTAGGTGGTCAGGGCGTCGCCCTTGGCCTGGAAGACCTTGTGGGCACCGTGGGCGCCAGCCTCGCCGACGTCGGCGTCGCCCAGGACGACGCCCCAGACCTCTCCGCCGGCGGCCTCGACGATGGTGCGGGCCTTGGCGATCATCTGCCAGGCCACCTTCTTGACGGTCCCGTCGCGCTGCTCTATGAAAACGGCAATGTTCGGCATGTCGTTGACTCCTTGTCAGATGACTTTGGCTTCGTCGCGCAGCAGGCGCGCCAGTTCCTTGGCGGCGGCGGCGGGATCTTCGTTCTCGACGATCCGGCACGCGGCGCGTGGTGCGGGCGGAGTGTAGGTCGTGATCGTGGTATGGGCGGGGGGCACGTCGATGCCGAGGTCCGCACAGGTCACCGTCTCCTGGGGCTTCATGCCGGCCTTCATGATGTTGGGCAGGCTCGGCAGGCGGGGCTCGTTCAGGCCCTTCTGGCAGGTGATCACCGCCGGCAGCGTGCCGGTGACGATCTCGGCGCCGCCCTCGATTTCGCGGGTGGCGGTGAATGTGCCGTCGGCCAGTTCGAGCTTCGTGACCACCGAGGCGTGGCCGCAGTCCAGGTACTCGGCCAGCATGGGGCCCACCTGGCCGCTGTCGCCGTCGATGGTCTGCTTGCCCGCCAACACAAGGTCGTAGCCGTCGCGTTTGATGATCGCGGCGAGGACCTTGGCCACCTGCATGGAGTCGGCCCCGATCATGGCGTCGTCGTTCACGCGGATCGCCTTGTCGCAGCCCACCGCCAGGCAGTCCTTCTTGATGGTCTCGAGGACCTTGTCGCCGCCGATGGTGATAGCGGTGATCTCGCAGTCGGCGCCGAGGCGTTCCTTGATCTGCACGGCTTCTTCGACGGCGAAGGCGTCGTAGGGGTTCAGTACCCGGGTGAAACCGGACTGGTCGAGCTCGGACGCAGGGGCGGCCAGGTTGATCCTGGTTTCCGAGTCCGGGACCTGGGTCACGCAGACGGCAATCTTCATGGGTCCTCCTGCCTCTCTGTGGATGCGTCCTCTCAGACGCATACGCGGACCGTATCGATCCACGAATGTGGTGCGCAGTTGCGGTGGAACATAGTCAACAGCTGCCCCGGGCGTCAATCGCCGAGGCGGCCGAAGGAACAGCAAGAAGCGAACGTCATGTGGATCAGGTCGAGCCGCGCTCGAGCACGCCGCCCACATCCCGATCGGATCGCTTGAGCAACAGCGCGAACACCAGTCCCACCAGACCCAGGCTCGCGAACATCATCATGCTGGCCGTGTAGCCATCGGTCGTATCCCTCAACAGCCCGTTGAGGAAGGGGAAGAGCGCGAGGCCGATGTTCTGCACCGCCGTACAAAGCCCGAATGCGGTGCCGGTGTGCTCGTCCTTGACCACCAGCGGGATAGCCGGCCACATGGCGGCTGGTACGAGCACGAAGGCCGCGCCGAGAATGATCATCGGCAGCACCGGGTAGATGTCGGTGAGTCCGAGCATCAGATAGGCGGGGACCATCAGGATCGATCCCACGACCATCATGGTGGCGCGGCGGCCGACGCGGTCGACCAGATGGCCGGCGAAGGGCGCGAAGATCATCGAAGCGAAGATGATGATCGACGACAACCCGCCCGCGGTCTGGAACATGTGTGTAAAGCTGAAGAAGACCTGGGAGAGGAATCCGCCGCCGGACTCGGTTACGCGCTGCACGCCCCACTTGTCGGTGAAGAAATCCGTGCTCAGGGCCGTGAACGGGAAGATGGCCGAGTAGAAGGTCACGCACAGCATGGTCACGTACCAGAAGCTGGGCTTGAGCTTGGCGATGTCGCCGAAGGTGATCTTTTCCTCGTTGCCGGACTCCTGCAGGTCGGGCAGGACTTTCTCGCCTCTGCGGTCGAGCAGCACGTACACGACGTTGCCGAACAGGGAGACTCCGCAGAAGATGACCGCGGCCCACAGTCCGGCGTGGTAGCCGCCGAAGGCGTCGGCGATGAGTTCGCCTGTGTTGAAGGCGAAGAGCGTGCCGAGGCGCGACACCGTGAGCGCGATGCCGAAGGCCAGGGCGATTTCCTTGTTCTTGAACCAGCGGGCCAGAATCGCGCTCTGGGCCACGACCAGAGGTTCGGCGCCGGCTCCGAAGATGAAGCGGCCCACCATCAGCATGGGGACAGTCTTGGCCAGGGCCACGACCACGGCGCCTGAAAGCACCAGCAGCGAGAACAGCATGCTGGAGCGTCGGGTGCCCAGACGGTCGATCAGAAAACCGCCGCCGAAAACCGCCAGGATCGCCGCGACGGAGTAGGCCGTGTAGAATCCGCCGATGGTACCCCGCCCGGCGCCGAGGTCCTCCACCAGGGAGGGGGCCAGCGCCCCTATGATGTCATAGGCGAAGTAGCTGCCGAAGGTCAGAAGGCTGGCGAAGAATAGAACCGTGAAACGGTAGGTTCGGTGCACGGGGTGGAACATGGAGCCTCCGAAATGCTGGGTCTGCCAATCCCGGGCGAGGAAGGGGCTACGATGACCCTTGAATCCGTCTTCGTCAACACCGAGACGCATATTTCCCAGAGGGCGGAACTGGCGTCATCCTGCACGGAGCTCTATGATTCGGGAAGCCTGGACGAATCGGCCCTGAAAGTGCGGCTCGGAGACTAGGGGACCCATCATGAACAACAGCCTGATTGTCATCGGCGCCGGTCCCGGCGGCTATGTGGCCGCTGTCCACGGGGCCCGGCTTGGCCTGTCGGTCACTCTCGTCGAAGCCGACGACAGGCTGGGCGGCACCTGCCTGCTGCGGGGGTGCATTCCCACCAAGGCCTTGCTGCAGTCGGCCCGCACCTGGGAGCTGTGTCGGAAGGGTGCCCGCACGTTCGGCGTGAACGTGGGCGAAGTCTCGTTCGATTGGGGTCGGGTCCAGCAGCGCAAGACGACGGTCGTGCGGAAGGGGACCCTGGGTGTAGCGTCGCTCATGGCGACTCATGGAGTCACCGTGATCCGGGGGCGGGGCCGCATTGATGGACCGGGCCGCGTCGTCGTAACGGGCGACGAAGGCGAGACGGTTCTCGAAGCCGATAAGATCATCGTCGCTACCGGCAGCCGCGCCGCCGGAATTCCGGGCCTCACCGTCGACGGCTTGCGAGTGCTGACCAGCGACCATCTTCTGGAGCTGGACCATATCCCGGAATCGGTGATCGTTCTGGGTGCTGGCGCCGTGGGTGTGGAGTTCGCCGACGTGCTGAATGCTTTCGGTGCCGACGTCGCGTTGGCGGAGATGCTTCCCCGCATCCTGCCCCTGGAAGACCCCGACTGCTCGGATGTCGTGGCCAAGGCCCTCGCCAAGCGCGGTATCAGGATCCATACCGCTTGCCGAGCGGCGAACATCGTTGCCGACGATCAGGGTGTGAGCCTCGATCTGGCTCCCGTCGACGGCGCCGATGCCGTTCCACTGAAGGCGTCGTGTCTGTTGGTGGCGGTGGGACGCCGGCCCAACACCACCGATCTCGGCCTCGAAACCACCTCTGCCGTGATCGATCGCCGCGGTTTTCTCCAGGTCGATCCGTTCATGGAGACCGGCGAGGCGGGGCTGTACGCCATCGGTGATGTGATCGCCACGCCCCAACTCGCCCACGCCGCGTCGGCCGAGGCCAGGGTTGCGGCCGAGCACGCCGCCGGGCACACGCCCCGTCCTGTTGATCCCGATCTGATTCCAGGCTGCACCTACTGTTCGCCGGAGGTGGCGAGTGTCGGACTGACCGCAGAAGAGGCGGTTGCCCGTGGCCATGCCGTCAAGACGGGGCGGTACGAACTCGCGGCGCTGGGAAAGGCGTCGATCCTCAACGAGCTGCACGGCTTCGTGAAGATCGTCGCCGACGCCGAAACCGGCCGACCCCTCGGCGTGCACATGGTCGGGGCCCACGCCACCGACTTGATCGGAGAGGCTTGCTCCATGCTGGGGGCCGAGGTGGATCTCGACGTCTGGTCCCGCGCCATTCATCCTCACCCCACCCTCTGTGAAGCGATCGGCGAAGCGGTCCACGCCCTCGGTGGCGGGGCGGTGCATGACTGACCGGCACTTGGTCGCCGCGCTCCGGGACCTGTTGGGTCCCGACGGGGTACTGGACGATGCCGCGTCGCAACGGGTCTACGCCCGTGACGCCTCCCACCTGGAAGTCGGAACACCATCTCTGATCACCCTGCCGCGCAATACGGAAGAAGTGGCCGGGATCGTCCGCCACTGTCTCGATGCCGACCTGCCCTACGTGGCCCGAGGAGCCGGCACCGGCCTGTCCGGCGGCGCGCTGCCGACCGACGGGGCCGTGGTGATCTCCCTGTGCCGGCTTCGCGACATCATCGAACTGGGCCCCGGAGCCGTGTGTGCCGGGCCGGGCGTGACCAATGGCGACCTCGACCGCCGTCTGGCGCGTCGTGGCGGCAGCTTCGCTCCCGACCCCAGCAGCCAGGACGCCTCGACCATCGGCGGCAACATCGCCGAGAACGCCGGCGGCCCCCACTGCCTGAAGGTAGGCACTACGGTCCGGCATGTACGAGGTCTGACCTGGGTCGATCCGCTGGGTGAAATCAGGACCACGGGTGCAGGCACGCCAGGCTGGGATCTGACGCCTCTGCTCGTCGGCAGCGAAGGCACCTTGGGCGTGGTCACCGCAGCCGATCTCGTGGTCACGCCACGGGACGAGGCGACGTCGACCCTGCTTGTCTACGTGACCTCCCTCGAAGATTCGGCCCGCGCAGTGATCACCCTGCTGGAAAGCGGTCTGTTGCCTGCAGCCCTCGAAGTGGTCGACGGTCCCATGCTGGCACTGGTCGAGCGGGCCTTCGCCTTCGGATTCCGGACCGATGCCGCAGCCGCCATGATCGTGGAATTCGCCGGCCCAGCCGACCGCGTCGCCGCCGATGCCGACGCCGCCCGCGTCCTCTTGGAACAGGCCAACGCGCAGGTCCTTGTCGCCGTCGACGATCAGGAGCGCCTCGCCCTCTGGCGCTGCCGCAAACGGGCTTTCGGCGCCGTCGGACGCTTGAGCCCCAACTACGTGACGATGGACGTGGCCGTGCCCGTGGGGTGTCTGCCCGCCATGGTGACCGCCGTACAGGATATCGCCCGTCGCTACGATGTGGAGGTGGCCACCGCGCTCCATGCCGGGGACGGCAACCTGCATCCCGGTGTGATGTACGACGCCCGCGATGAGGAGCTCACCCGTCGCGCCCACAAGGCGGCCGACGCCATCATCGAGGCGGCCCTGTCCCTAAACGGCACGGTGACCGGAGAACACGGCGTCGGTGTGGAGAAGCTGCACGTGCTGCCGCGACAGCTCGATCCTGTAGCCCTGGAGATCATGCACGGCCTGCGCCGCTTGGCCGATCCCCGCAATCTCTGCAATCCCGGCAAGCTGCTGCCGGGAGAGCCTGGTGCGGCGGTTCCACCACCGACCCCTCAAGCCACCCGATTCGATCGCGATGCTCTGGCGGTCACGGCTCCGGCAGGGGCGACGTTGGCCGAAGTCCGACGGACGGCGGCGGCTCATGGACTGAGGATCGCTGGCGCGGACGGTCCCGACGACGAAACCCTCGGGCACGCTTTTCTGAACCGTCGCCGCACTGCGGGAGATTCCCGTGGGCGATTGAGCGACGGCGTGCTCCAGGTTTGGGCCCGCACGGGAGACGGCCGCGCTCTCCACAGTGGCCGCCCTGTTGTCAAGAACGTGGCGGGCTATGATCTGCCGCGGTTGCTGGCCGGTACGGGTGGGTCGTTGGTGACTCTCGAGGGGCTCATGCTTTCAGCCCGTCCCGAGTCTGATATGTCCCCTCTGGATCGAAGCGCGGCGGTCCCGTCGCCGGCATCGTGGGTTCCACGGCCGGCCGACGGCTTCCTCGAGGGGATGAAGGCCTTGTTCGATCCCGATGGTGTTTTGCCGCCACCGCAGGGGCTGGAGGGCCGTCCATGATCCCGTGCTTCGACAACAACCGTCTCGACGACTTGCTG
>CALEMW010000015.1 GCA_937910695.1 uncultured bacterium | reverse complement strand
AGTGACGTCGTGAGACATGTTATCATGATATCTGGCTTTCGACCGCTGGAATTCCATCCAACGACCGGGATGACACATCTCAAGGGGTACTATCATGTCCAAGCAGCAACTGCTCGTTCTTTTTGCCGTCGTCGCCATGGCGACGATCGCCCAGGCCGCCGTGGTCATCAACGAGGTCGACTACGACCAGCCGGGCACCGACGCCACTGAATTCGTCGAGCTGTACAACAACGGCGCGTCCTCCGAGGATCTCGGCGGCATGGTCCTGGAGCTGATCAACGGTTCCAACAACACCATGTACCAGACGCTGACCCTGCCGTCCTTCTCGCTGGCTGCCGACGGCTACTTCGTGATCTGCGCCAATCCCGCCGGCACGCCGAACTGCGACTACGACTGGACTCCGGAAACGAACCTGATCCAGAACGGCGCCCCTGACGCCGTCATCCTGATCGACGCTTTGGGCGCGATCATCGATGCCGTCAGCTATGAAGGATCCGCAGTCGCTCCCTATGTGGAGGGCACCGGCTTCGGTGGCGCGGACAGCGGCTCGCTGCCGTTCCTGGGCATTTCCCGCTACCCCAACGGCGTCGACACCGACGACAACTCCGTCGATTTCTTCGTGAAGTGCATCACTCCGGGCAGCTCCAACTCCGTCGTCGAAGCGGATTGCATGGACCCCGTGCCGGCCGAGAAGATGACCTGGAGTCATCTGAAGGCGATGTACGGACGGTAGAAAACCCAACTGCCTGATCGCCGGGAGTCCAGACGTCTGGACTCCCGGTCTCTCCTCCTGATAAACGTGATATCATTTCGTGGCACTCCAGTCCGCTCGACCCGTGCCGGACCATTGTCTTCCGTGTTGTGGATGGCCTGTTGCGCGCCGGAGAATCGTCGACTTGGGAACTCGTACCCTGAAACACGGCTCGATCACAGGTAGGTGGCCGCCCGGAGATCCCTCCTGGACTTCGAACACCGTCTCGAAATAGCATGGCGGTCACGGTCATACCAGCCCAGGAGCCCGCCCATGCCCCAGTCCGCTGAAATCCGCGCCCGCATGCAGGCGGAACACCTGCCCGACATCGCCATCGACACGTTCCTCCACTACCACGCCCAGCTTGCCGCCGGCGAGACAGGCCTGATGCACGAAGCTGATCTCGCGCCGGTCGAAAATCTTCCCGACGCCGAAATTATTCCCGCAGCTGTCGCCGCAATGGGAGCCGCCGCGTTGCCGAAGACCATCTCCCTGAAACTCAACGGCGGCCTCGGCACCGGCATGGGTCTCGCCAAAGCGAAATCCCTCCTGCCGGTCAAGAACGACCTCACGTTCCTCGACATCATCGCCCGCCAGGCTCAGTCCACAGGTGTGCCTCTGCTGTTGATGAACAGTTTCAGCACTCGCGACGACACCCTCGCAGCTCTGGCCGAGTATCCCGACCTGCAGAAGGGAGATCTCCCCCTCGACTTTCTCCAGCACAAGGTCCCCAAGCTCCTACAATCGAATCTCGCAGCCGCAACCTGGCCGCAGAACGAAGACCTCGCCTGGTGTCCGCCCGGTCACGGCGATCTGTACACGGCGCTGCTCACGAGCGGCCTCTTGGAGAAGCTTCTCGAACACGGCTACGAGTATGCTTTCGTTTCCAACAGCGACAACCTCGGGGCGGTCATCGACGCGGCCATCCTCGGCCACATGATCGCCGAGGATATTCCGTTCCTGATGGAAGTCGCCGACCGTACGCCTGCCGATAAGAAGGGCGGTCATCTCGCACGTCGCATCGCCGACGGCCGGCTCGTTCTGCGTGAGATCGCCCAGTGCCCTGCCGACAGCTTCGGCGCGTTCCAGGACATCACTCGCCACCGCTACTTCAACACCAATTCCCTGTGGCTCCATCTGCCTACTCTGCAGCATGTGCTCCAAGAGAATGACGGTATCCTGGGCTTGCCCATGATCCGCAACGGCAAGACCCTCGACCCTCGCGACCCCGATTCCGTGAAGGTCTGGCAGCTCGAGACCGCCATGGGTTCGGCCATCGAAGTGTTTGCCGGGGCCGACGCCATCCGTGTGCCGCCGACGCGGTTCGCGCCCATCAAGCGGTGCAGCGATTTGCTCGACGTTCGGTCCGACAACTTCGTGCTGACCGATGACCATCGTGTTGTGCCCAACCCCGAGCGGACGCTCGGCCGGTGCGTCATCACCCTCGACGACCGCTATTACAAGTTCGTAGACGATCTCGAAATGCGATTTCCGCAGGGCCCACCGTCGTTGCGTGCATGTGCGAGCTTGACGATCGAGGGCGACGTGACGTTCGGTGCAGCGGTTGTGGCGACAGGAAACGTCGCACTGAACAACGAGAACGACGAAGGGGTGACCATCCCCAGCGGAGAAGTATTGAGCGGAGTTTGTCGGTGGTGATGATGGGTAGCTGTTCAGGCACGATCGAATCAGAAAAGAATGCAACGGTTCGCCCCCCACGACATTGATCAAAGTGGAGGTTCTCCCGGGGCCGCAACGCGACCCTGAGAGAATTCGGGCGATAACAGAATGTTTTTCGAACGATAGGTTATGAAGGGGCCCCGGTCATCGATCGGGGCCCTGCTACGTCCACAGCCGCAACGTCAAATCACGAGGCCTTCGTCGCCGCCTCCACTGTCACCCGATTCACTCTGGGCCAACGCCTCATGATCGCGGCCTTGAGTTCCCCGGTGACCGCCTCCACTCGCGCCGCCGTGACGTTGTCGCGGTAATCGAGACTCATCGTCACCAATATATGCTCCGGTCCCATGTGGAGGGTCAGCACTTCGTGCACCCGCTCGACGCCGTCCATTTCAAGGGCGAGTCTTCTGACGCCCTCGACCACCTCCGGCGACGCACTCTCGCCAATCAGCAGCCCCTTGGTCTCATAGGCCAGCCACGCCGCCGTTGCGCCGAGGATCAGTCCGATGATCACCGAGGCCGCACCGTCGAGCCAGGCCAGGCCTGTGATGTGCGCCAGCCAGATGCCCAGGAACGCCACGATGATGCCCAAGATGGCAGCAGTATCCTCGAACAACACGACGAACGTGGAAGGGTCCTTGCTTTCACGAACTGCCCGCAGGTAGCTGTGCTTGCCCTTGCCGCGACGGAATTCCCGCAACGCGAAGGCCCATGCTCCGCTCTCGAACACCAGCGCCAACGCCAGCACGATGTAATTGATGGTGGGGTCGTCCACATGTTTCGGGTGCAGAATATGGCGCACGCCCTCGACGATGGATACGCCCGCCCCGACTGCGAAGATCAGGATCGCCACCACGAAGCTCCAGAAATACACCTCTTTACCGTGGCCGAAAGGATGGCGCTCGTCGGCGGGGCGCTGGGCGCGCTTCAGGCCTAGCAACAGCAGCGCCTGATTGCCGGTGTCGACGATGGAGTGGATACCTTCCGACAGCATTGCGGAGCTGCCGGTGACAGCGGCTGCGGCCAGCTTGGTGACGGCGATCAGCGAGTTGCCGACTAGGGCGGCGTAGATCACGAGACGAGAGCCGGAAGCGGACATGGGTCCTCCTGATGGGGCCTGAGTGCGATATGGATAGTAACGGCTGAGATGCAGGGCCGCCAACAACGTGGATTGTCGGTATCTCCCACCGAGACGCTGGGTTGAAATTTCAATATCACAATCCTATTGTGGGTGGGTTCGAGACTGTAACGATCCAGATTCCTGGAAGGTGACTCATGAGCAGCGATCCCCGCTTCCGCTTCGCATTGTTGTTCTCCGCCGCCATGATGCTGTCCGGCTGTGGCGGCACACCCGACGATACGGCGGCCGGCGGTCCTCCCACCGCGGCCCAGAAAAGTACCTTCGGCACCATGCCCAAGGTCATGGCCGCAACGGACAATCCGCTGACCGACGAGAAGGTCGACCTCGGCCGCATGCTCTACTTCGACGCCCGTCTGTCCGCGAGCGGCGACATCTCCTGCAACAGCTGCCACGTGCTGGCCGAGTACGGCGTCGACGGTCTGGCCACGTCGCCGGGCCACGCCGGCGATTTCGGCGTGCGCAACAGCCCGACCGTGTACAACGCGGCCATCCACTTCGTCCAGTTCTGGGACGGACGCGAGCCGACAGTGGAAGCCCAGTCCAAAGGCCCCGTGCTCAACCCGGTGGAGCACGGCCTGGCGTCGGCCGAAGCGGCCGAGGAGATCCTGCGCGGCATTCCCGGCTACCGTCCGCTGTTTGAGGCCGCGTTCCCGGGCCAGGACGAACCGGTGACCTTCGACAACTTCGCTCTTGCCGTGGGCGCTTTCGAACGCAAGCTCGTCACCCGCGGCAAGTGGGACCGTTGGCTCGTGGGCGACGGCAGCGCCCTGAACGAGCAGGAGGTGCGCGGCCTGAACACCTTCACCGAACTGGGCTGCACCACCTGCCACATGGGTCCCGGTCTGGGCGGCAACCTGTACCAGAAGATGGGCCTGATCGAGCCCTACCCCACCGATGATACCGGACGCTTCCAAGTGACCGGCGCCGAGACGGACAGGTTCATGTTCAAGGTTCCCGGCTTGCGCAATGTGACCGAGACCGGTCCGTACCTTCACGATGGCTCGGTGGACACTCTAGACGAAGTCGTGCGGATCATGGTCCGTTACCAGCTGGGCAAGACCGTCACCGACGCTCAAGCTGCTGACGTCGTGGCGTTCATGACGGCGCTTACAGGAGCCTTGCCCACGGAGTACATTGCGGCGCCGGAGCTTCCCGCCGACAGCTAGACGTTTTCGATGAGACAGAAGAGAAAACGGGCGACCTCTTTGGTCGCCCGTTCTCGATCAGGAAGCTGATGAACCCTCAGAAAGATAGAAAATAGATATCCCCCTGGAGCGAGTGACCATCGAGCCACGACCGCCCTGCAAGATAATGGTCGAAGACATCGGTGCGTGACATGGCGTGCCAGAGCAGGCGCACGTCGGCGCCGTCGGCATCATTAACCGAAAATTCTACGAGGACCATTTTGTCCGCGCTACCCAGGACATCCGTCAGCGGCAGGTGGTAGAGATGCTGTCCGGTCGCTACAGGAATACGCAGTCCCTGGAGAGCGAGCTGTCGGGTTGGACGTTCACCGTCGAGTTCTCGCACGCGCACGGCCAGGCTGATCGTGGCATCGCGGTCCGACACCAGCCGCACCGCCACGCCCGCCAAATCATAATCGCTGACAGGGAACGATTGTCCCGCCCAAAGGCCGGGTGTGAGGGTCGGTGTCGTGGAGGTGCCTATCGTGCAACGCTCGTCGAACAATCGCGCACCCAACGGAACATCGTCGACCGATGAGCCGGAAGGGGCGGGCGTGAGAATGGCGAAGTCATCGGATCCGCTTGATAGGTAGGCGGTCACAAGATGGGTGCGTCGCAACGAGGCCCACAGGGCGGGTGCAACGTCCTTGTTGGATCGTCGCTCGCTGCCGGGCTGGGTCCCCAGCAGCAGGACATGGTCTGGGTGCGATGCCAGGTCGGCCACGACCGCGTCCACGTCGCGCACCTCGCCTCCCAACAACGTGGCCTGGGAGGTGGCGAGCGGCACATCGAAGAAGAAGTTCAGACCGGGACGAACGGGCCAGAACACGGCGGGTCCGTCGACTTCGTCTTGGATGAAGTCGCCGAGCACTTCGAGGGTTTCGATGCGTTCATCCGTGAGGCGGATTCCGCCGGTGTCTCGCTCCCATACGGCCAGGCCGTCGCGGTCGGCGTTGACGGCCAGCCAGACCGGTTCGGCGGCGAGGGGCAGAAAGGCTACCGCAGCGAGGGCCAGAACGAGGATCGATGCTGCACGTCTGCGCTGAGCGGGGGCGGCCGGAACCAGCAGGGGCATCAGCCAGAGGGTCCCCAGCCATCCGCAGGCCAGGTGGATGGGCTCGCCGCGCACCGCGGCTGTAGACCACCCGGCTAAGGCGAAGGCCGCCACGGCGGCTAAAGTGGGATCGTTGCCACGGCGCCACGCGGTCCAGATCCCAAAGAGCGGCAGGACGATCAGGCTCAAGTACAGCAGCCGCCGCGCCAGGATCAGTCCACCGACGTGCCCCGGCCAGGCAGGAGTGAAGGCCTCTCCCGTCTGGTGTTCGGCGAACAGCTGTCCCGCGACCTCCGGAGTTCGGAAGGTTTCGACGGGCGACAGGCCCATCTCGGCGCCGAAGCGAGTCAAGGGATAGGTGACGGTGTCCCACACCGCAGGGCCGAGGGCGCCCGTCAGTGCCGCCGCCAAGGCGAGCACGGCAAGTCCGCCCGCAAATCCCGCTGCGGTCAGTGTCGGCATCCTCAGACTCGGTCGGCGGCTCCTGGTCAGCACCCACGTCCCTAAGATGATCACGCCGCCATACCCCGCCGCGTCGAAACCGAACGAGGCCAGACCGGCCCAGGCCAGGCCCAGCAGCAACCAGCGGCGCGGCTCTGCATGTTCGTCGAAACAGCGTGCCGCGAGCAACGCCAGCGCGCCGGCCGCCAGGTAGCGGGGCCGGTTGGCTTCGAGGGCGAGGGCGCCCAGAGGAACGATCCAGGCCAAGACGCGGTGACCTCGCCGTTGTGCCAGCTGATAACCGAGAGCTGAGCCGAGCCCGACCGTCACGGCCTTCAAGGCGACAAGGGCGAGTCCATTGCGCCCGACCACCAGCAGGAACCCCGCGAGCAGCACGAATTTGGCGGGACCGTAGATGGCAAAGAGATCGCGGTAGAGCACACCACCGTCCGCTACGACATCGCCGCCCAACAGCCACAGGCCGTCATCGAGCAGATTGATGCCCTGGGAAGCAGCCAGAAACTCGATCACCGCGGGGAGCAGGAACGCGAGCATGACTGGCCAGGATCGTACGAGGCGTCGGTACATGAAGACTCCCGGACAGAAGGTGGACGACGTCGTAGAAGTATGAGCGATGGAACGGGCGACGGGCAAGGCCGGACAATGCCCTTGCATCCGCCCGGACCATCGTCGATTCTGGCTCGACCATGAGCATCCACGTACGCACCACCGTTCTGCTCACCGCCGGTCTGCTCCTGCTGGCGTGCGTTTTGGTGCTCTCCGCCTGGCTCTGCGACGACGCCTACATCACCTTCCGCACCATCGAAAACCTCGTGACCGGCCACGGCGCCCGCTGGAATGTGATCGAGCGCGTGCAATCGTATACCCATCCCTTGTGGATGCTGATATTGGCTGGACTGCGGGCGATGACCGGGGAGATCTACTACACGAGCATCATCACCTCCCTCGTGTTGAGCCTCGGCGCGGCGTTGCTGATGGTGCGCTCGGCCGTCGATCGTGGGCGTGTGGCGCCGCTGCTGATCTTGGCCCTCGTGATGTCGCGGTCCTTCGTGGACTACTCGACTTCTGGTCTGGAAAACCCACTGACCCACCTGTTGCTCGTACTGTTTTTGCGTCGCTGGTGGATATCGCACCGCGCCCCCGCCGATACCGACCTGCGCCTGCTTTGGGCGCTGGCCGCGGGCGTGCTGTTGTGCCGCCTCGATTTGATTCTGTTGCTGGGCCCGCTGCTGGGATCACTCTTCTGGAGCCGACGCGACAAGGCCGGCCTGCGCGCCGCCGTCGTGGGGGCGTCGCCGCTGATCGCCTGGGAAGTGTTTTCGGTGATCTACTACGGCGTGCCGTTTCCGAACACGGCCTACGCCAAGCTGGGCGCCGGAATTCCCTGGTTCGATTATGTGAAACAGGGCGGCATGTATCTGGGGGATTCGACCTTGTTCGATCCTGTGATCGCCCTGGTCATCGTGGCGGGTCTCGTCGCCGGTTATGGATCCCGGCGCCGTGGCGATCTGCTCGTCGCCGTCGGGACGACACTCTACCTGCTCTATGTCGTCCGCATCGGCGGCGACTTCATGGCCGGGCGCTTTCTGACGGCGCCGCTGGTGGCGGCGCTGATGATCCTCGGGCGCCGCACGCTCTCGTCGCTGCGTTACGCTTTGACCGCCGCCCTGGTGATCGTGGCCGTAGGCTTATGGGCGCCGCGGCCGGTGCTGCTTTCTGGACCCGATTTCGGTCTCGATGTCGAAAAAGCCGTAGGCGATCACGGTATTGCCGACGAACGGGCGTTCTATTATCCCACCACGGGACTGCTGCGCGCTCAGCGCGGGGCTTATCACATTGACCATCCGTGGGCCATGAACGGCCGCCGGGCTCAACGATCGGGACGGCCGGTCGTTTCGAAACGGACCATCGGGTTCTTCGGGTTCTTTGCCGGTCCGGGTGTCCATGTGATCGACCGGTTCGGCCTCTCCGACCCGCTGGTCGCCCGCATCCAGCTCCCTGCCGGCAGCGAATGGCGTATCGGCCACATCCTGCGCGACATCCCCGCCGGGTACATGGAAAGCGCGCTGTGGGCCAGCAGCGCCGTTGTCGACCCTGAATTGGCCGCCTTCGACGACAAGCTGCGACTGGTGACCCGCGGACCGCTCTTCACGTCGGCGCGTTGGCGCGCGATCGTGGAGCTCAACACACCCTGACGCCTCCGGTGCGGAGGCGGGAGGACCTATCATGAAGTTCGTCATGATCTACCACGCCGGACCTGCCTACGATGCTGACCTCTCCGTCGCAGAACCCGGAGTCCTCGCCGATCATGTGAAGCTGATGCACAACGTCATGGAGCGCGGCGTGATGATCATGGGCGGGCCCTTTACCGACGGCGCCGGCGGGATGTCGGTGCTGGACCTTCCCTCTCGGGCCGATGCGATGGCGATCGCCGATGCCGATCCGGCGGTGAGCAGCGGGCACTTCGAAGTGGAGGTTCGGGCTTGGGATACCTCGGATCGGCGGACCTGATCAGCCCGCCAGAATTCGCAGCCGCCCGTCGAGATCGTCCGGCACCGTAAACACGAACTTCTTACCCTGTTTGGCCCTTACCAACACCCCTTGTGCCGCCATGGCGAGCAGATCCGTCCGCGAGGTCTGATAGCTGGTACCGTGGGATCGTCGATGCGCCCCGATGGTGTACGTGTGGCCGGGATTCTGCAGGGCGTGCCTCATCACGTCGATCTGTCGGTGGTTCAGGCGACCATGCCAGGGCGTCGCGTCCTCGATGAATCTACCCATCTGTCTTAATTCCATGGGCTTACGCTCTAAGTACTGAGCCAGCTCGGTGGCCGCCCGCAGCAGCACGGCGAGCTGGTTGAGCACGAAGTAGGTGGTGTCGTCTTCATCACTTTCGACGTAGAGGAATGCCCTGGTGTAGCGTGAGGGATCCTCTTTGAGGACCTTCGAAACCGCCCAGAAGGCACAGCGATCGTACCGGTGACGCAGCATCGACCAGGTGAACAGAACCCTTGCCAGTCGCCCGTTGCCGTCGCGGAACGGATGATCATGAGCCAGCTGGAAGTGGACCAGAATCGACCGCACGATCGGATGGAGAGAGAATTCCGGGTCGTTGTCGTTGGCAAAAGCACATAAAACATCAAGACGGTCTCGAATTTCAGCGGCCGGCGGCGGCGTGTGCAAGATGCTGCCTGCCTGGTCGTGAATATGGACTTTGTCGCCGTCGCGTCGCAGTTGACCCACATCTGATGGGTCGAGGGCGCCGTCGGTCAAAATGCGGTGGAGTTCAACGATGAGAGCAGGAGTGACGGATTCTTTTGCGAGATCCCGAACTCGACACAGGGCCCGGTAGTTGTTCACCACCATGCGCTCCCCCACGTCGCGAGGCGGACGGTTCTCGCGGACCAGTTCCACTGCATCGCGGCGGGTCATCGGCGAGCCTTCGATTTGACTCGAGGCGATGGCTTCGTCGACGGCCTGGCGGAACAGAAGCGCGTCGCGGGTGCGGCGGACGACGAGCTGTTCCGCAGGCTCGCAGGCAAGGCTGTCGACCCGGCCCAGAAGGTGCCACACGGCCTCGGCGGGAACGAACTTGAAGGGCCCACCAGCAACGTTGCGCAACGGCAATTCCCTGCTGATCGAAGCCCGCGCCAGCTTGATGGCCAGCCACCAGTGTGGGTGCTCGAGGCCGTCCGGAGGTGGGTTCCTGCGCAGGGAGTCCCAGTGTCGGTAACGGCCCCCGGGGGCCGCTCCTCCCGCCTGTTCCAGGGAGCCGATCAGGGTGTCCAGGTCGGCATTACTGCGTACGTTTGCGGCGGTCGACTGGGCAAGAGTAGGGGGCCTGGAGGGGATATGCATGGGATCTCCTTGATTGTACTGATACTGATATTATTAGTAATAGGATAAAAGTCAAGACTAGCTGATATCGTTGATCATATTGAGAAAAGGCAGCTAATACTAATATTTAAATAATTAGTAAATACTTGTTAATGCATTGAATTAATGACCGTTATAGAAAATTGGGCCGTGTTGAATATCATTCCAACACGGCCCTTCACGAGTGCGATTTCATCTACCTGTACATGTTCTTCAGCTCACTCCAACCCAGATCTTCCGCCGGGAGAGCCTCGCCGAAGCTGGCGGTGCCCGTCGGGAAGGTCGCGTTGGTCTGGTTGCCGAGGGCTCCGCCCATCGTCAGTGCGTCGGTGGGAATCATGCCGGCGAGGGGCTTGAACAGGAAGGGTCCGGGACCGTTGTCGGGCACGGGCTCGATGGAGATCACGGCGACAAAATCGCCGCTGTCGAGATCGAAAATCGGGCCGCAATGGAAGGCCGTCAGGTCCTGGCCGGGGAACGGGGGGCCGCCGCCGTTGCAGCCGGCCGCATCGGAATCGGTCATGGCGGCGGAGTCGAACGTGCCGGTGCTGTAGGGCATCGGGGAGCCGCTGGAAATGTCGACGATCCAGCCCTCGTACGTCCATGAAGATCCGAGGCTTGGCAGCCCGACCAGACCGGCTGCGGGGCCGGGCATCGACAGGTACCAGATGCCCTGGTTCCCGTTCATGGTGTCGACGCTGTCGTCGCTGGGTGTGGCGAGGATGTAGGATCCCGTGGCGGAAGCCAGCATGCTCAAGTCAGGAAGAGCGGCGGACATGTCCGACATGCCGCCCATCGTGGTTCCCGAAAGCACAATGAGACCTGATGGGGCCGGATCGGGGTCCATGGGGGGTTCGATGGAGATTTTGATGGATGTGGCGGTGGTCAGGTCCGAACCTGCGTTGAACAGGGGGATCGGGTTGCCGGAGACGGGATCGACGGGGTTTCCCATGGCATCAACGTTGAAAATGCCGGTGCTGACGGGCATACCGCCGATGATGGCCCAGCCCTCATAGACACCGTCGACGGCAGGGTCGAGGGTCGGCAGGTTGGTGAACGAGAATTCGATGTCGCCGATCGCGGCGCCGCTGGTGTTCGCCCCGGAGGCGAGAATGATGGCCGCCAGGGCCGTAATGACGAGACATTTGCCGTGGAACATGATGAACTCCTTGTCGGACAGGGTTGAAGGTCGTGTTGACGACCTGGAACAGGCTTCGGTAAGGTCTACGAAGTCAGCAAAGGCGACGTGACAGGTCTTTTTTAGAAATCCACCTGTCCTATCTCGTGGTGCAATTTCGTAGATGGTTGATACAGAGCGTGGAGGGAGGTGACATGGTTCCGCCGAGATCTAGATTCCACGGTAAGGAGGACGAACTCTCGACCGACGTCCTCCGACGTGTGAAAAGGCGGGACCCTGCGGCCATGGACCAGTTCTTCGAACACTATTACGACCGGATCTACGCTCATGTCGTGAACATGCTGCGCGATCCCGTGCTGGGTGAAGATCTGTGCCAGGACATCTTCCTGCGGTTGCACCGCACCGTCGAGTCTCTCGATTCCGAGCGCAGTCCCACAGGCTGGGTGTTCACTGTCGCCACCAATGTCGTGAGGGATCATTGGCGATCGCGGGAGCACAAACGAGCAGAGCGGGAGCTGGGAGGGGACGACCCGGCGCGGTTCGACGTGGCCCACCCCGATCCGGGCGTGCAGGCGGTCATGGAGAAAGATGAAGAATTGCGGGCGGTGTGGCAGTCCCTCCACCTGCTTTCATCCGACGACCGCGAGATCATTCTGCTGAGGGATTACGAGGAGCTTGATACCGAGACCATCGCCGCGATGCTCGATCTGAACCCCGACGCCGTCCGCCAGCGACATTCCCGCGCCGTGACGCGCCTGGGAAAGACGTACCGTGAACGCAGCGACGCCATGGAGCGGAGACGATGAACGACGACCGCCACACCAACGGCGACAACCGCGACGCCGCGCAGGCCCTCGAAGTCCTGCGTCGTTTGCCGCGGTCCGCGTCGTCGGAGAACGCCAGGGCTCGCGCCCGTGCCGCGTTCGTCGACGGTACGGGTGTGATGCGCCTGGTACCGGACGGTCCTCGACGCAGCCGCGGGCGCATATGGGCATCGCTGATGGCGGCGGCTCTGTTCTGCACGGTAGCCCTGTTGTTCGTGGGCTCGACGCCGACGGAGCATTGGGTCGTGGTCGACGCCACCGAGGGCTCTTCCCGCGTTATCGGCCTGCGCCTGGAATCCGGTGTCCTGTCGACGGGGCCGGGCGAAGAGATCGAGGTTCAGCTCGGTGATCGCCTGCGTATCCGCATGCTGGCCGGAACATCGGTCGAACTGCCGCGCGCCCCCGGCCGCTGGATCGACCAGGTCCGCGGCTTGACCATCGCTTCTGGTGAAATCTACGGCACAACCGGCGGACGTCCTCTCGGCTTCCCGCTGACCTTCGTCTCCGACGAGTTGAGGGCCAAGATCACCGGTACGACCTTCGCAGTCTTCCGGACCGAAGAGGCTTCGTGCGTGTGTCTGTGGGAAGGCGGCATCACCGTCGATCCCCAGATCGGGGATCACCCCGACGTGGTGCTGACGCCGGAGCAGCGCGTGTGGGTCTTCAGGGACGCCCGCGCTCCCGAGGTGATGCCCCTCGATCCGATGGAAGTCATGAAGCTGCAGATGATGAATGACGCGGGCATTCCCGACCGCGACTAGTCCAGCGCAGGATCGCCGCCGTATCCCAACTTTCGCCAGTCCAACACTCCGTCCGGGCCGTGACAACTGTTGCAGCTCAGGGCGCCTTCCCGCCTTATGCCGTGGCTGATCTCCAACCTCGCGTCGGTGGGGATCCACCGTGCTTCGACATTGCGTCCGGTGCGCACGTCGTCGT
Organism: uncultured bacterium; assembly: GCA_937910695.1. Lineage (GTDB taxonomy): Bacteria > Krumholzibacteriota > Krumholzibacteriia > LZORAL124-64-63 > LZORAL124-64-63 > CALEMW01. The sequence goes on along the minus strand of CALEMW010000015.1, from coordinate 3,610 downwards.
AGGCCCCGGTGTTCCAGCCGTCGATGGCCATGTAGCTCATGAACCTGTCGAGCATGTACACCTTGAACATCCAGCCGTACATCATGCCCATCATGGACTTGTCCATTTCAGCGCGGGCCGCGGCGTCGGGATCCCCGGTGCGGTAGTAGGTGGGCAGGTTGTAGGGCACGAACATACCGCCGAAGGGTCCCATGTTGCCCAGGTCGATGTGCTGGCGACCGTTGAAGGGCTTCATGGCATACAGCTTGGATGGCTTGCGGCGGGCGATGGGCCGCATGACTTCTTCGTACCAGCCGTCGTAGTCGAAGTCGGCGTACTCGGGCCAGCGGTGGGCGGCGTCGTAGAACGAATAACCCGTGCCGGGATCCGGGTGGTCGCCGATCGGGTTGCCGAGGAATGTTGCGTCACCGTTCCACCAAACATAGTCGATGCCTGTGCCCGGTTCCGTCCCCTTGACGGTGTCGTGGTATAGGTGAATTCCGGGATCCTCTTCCCACACCGTTTCGGCGAAGTCTCGCATCGTGGCGTTGTCCGGATGCAACGAGGGGATGTGGCAGGTAACGCAGGCCACTCGCTCGATGTGGTCGTCGTACATCGTGTCGCTGTGAATGGGGAGACTGTGACAGCGGGTGCAGGCGACGTCGAAGTCGGGCAGGTCGTTGGCCATCATCGTGGTGGTGTGACGGCCTTTGGCCATGCGGTGGCCTTCTGTGTGATGGCAATCGAGGCAAGTTAGGCCGGCGGCGGCATGGACGTCCCACGTGGGCGAAAAGGGCGTACCTCGCTTGGAGCCGGGATGCTGGACCCGGGGTCGCGGATTTCCTTGCGCCAGAATGCTCGGCATGAACGACGGATCGGCGTCGTCGATGTAGAGATCGCCGCCTAGGTTGTGCTGATGACAGCGCAGACAGGCCTGAGCCGTGGGGGTGACGACAGTCAACGCGGCTCGAAGCGAACGATCCTGTCCCCAGCGCAGGCGGCCGTTGTCTTCGACCACGACCTTGCGGTTCATGTCGTAGATAGCTGCGTGGCAGATCAGGCAGTCGATGGCATCCTTCTCTGCGGGCAGGGTGCCGTACAGGGGCATCATCTCGCCGAGGGGGGCCTGGGCTTGGCCGCCGATGTGGCATTGGCCGCAGCCCTCGCTCAAGGTATCGCCGCGTTCGGTAATCACGAGCTCGGCCCAGGCGGTCATGGCGAATGAGCCGGGCTTGGGACAGGGGCGGTTGATCTTGCCCATCGGGAAGTCGTCGGCGAGCTCGCCGTTGAAGCCCCACACGTTGGGGTGGGATGTGGTGAAAAATCGGTAATGGGCGGAGTCGGTAAGGTTGGTCATCAAGTCTTCGGAGTGGGCGATGCCCGCTTCGTCGTCGAAAGTAAGATCGGCGTGACAGCCCAGGCAGGTGCGTGGGCCTTCATAGGCGAGGATGCCGGCTTCGTGGAAGCGGTCGATGTGATCGAAGGCCAGGTCCATGGTCGCGGCTGCGGCTTGAAGCTCAGTTGAGAGGCCGAGAAAGGCTTCCGGAGTGACGGTGACGACGGGAAAGGTCATCACCGCGGGACGCGAGTCGGCCGGCATCATGGCGTTGATCATGTGGGACCAAGCCTGCCAGCGCCAACCGGCGAGCAGAGCGACTAAAAGCAGCATGACGGCAATGCGGCGACGATTCATGTGTCGGCCCCCTATGCGGATCGAATGGTGATCCGCCATTGGTGGCGAATTGATAAATGTTTGTCAAGCACCTTTGCATGTCATCGTCAACCCGATGAGAGCCTGTTTGGTCCTTTCCTGTGACGAGTGGGTATTCAATGGCTATATTGCATCGGTTCGCCCGAGCCGATGTCTGCGCCATGGAGCCGTCATGTCCAAGACCAAGATCTTCCTCGTCGCCGCTGCACGTCCCAACTTCATGAAGATCGCGCCCATCTGGCACGAGACGCAAAAGCACCTCGATCGTTGCGAGCCCATGCTTGTGCATACCGGCCAGCATTATGACAAGAACATGTCGGACGTGTTTTTCGAGGGTCTCGGACTGCCCAAGCCTCATATCCATCTTGGCGTGGGGGGCGGCAGCCACGCCGAAAACACCGGCGGCGTGATGATCGAGTTCGAAAAGGCATGCCTGGAACACAAGCCCGATGTGGTCGTGGTGTGCGGTGATGTGAACTCGACGATCGCCTGCGCCCTGACCGCCAAGAAGCTGTGGATCAAGGTCGCCCATGTGGAGGCCGGCTTGCGAAGCAACGACTGGTCCATGCCCGAAGAAATCAACCGCCTGGCCACCGATGCGATCAGTGATCTGCTGCTCACGCCGTCGATCGACGGCAACGAGAACCTGGGTCGCGAAGCCGCCGATGCGGGACGCGTGCACCTGGTGGGCAACATCATGATCGACAGTCTGGTCAGCGCCCTCGATCGCGCCAAAGACCGTGCGACATACGAACGATTCGAGGCCGATCGGGGTGGTTATGGTCTTGTTACGCTGCATCGTCCGTCGAATGTGGACGATCCCGACTCACTGAGCACGATTTTCGCTGCTTTGGTCGCCGTTGAAGCGCCCATCATCTTTCCGGTTCATCCCCGTACGCGGAAGGTCATGGCCGAGCACGGCATCGGTGAAGGTTGTGCAGAGGGTCCGTATCCGGTTCATTTGGCAGACCCGATGTCCTACGACGATTTCGTCAATCTGACGATGAATGCGAAGTTCGTGCTTACGGACTCGGGCGGCATCCAGGAAGAGACGACCTATCTCGGGATTCCCTGCCTCACGCTCAGGCCGAACACCGAACGACCCATCACGATCACTCAAGGGACGAACGAACTCGTGACCCTGGAGTCGCTCGAGGGGTTTCTCAAGACGATCATGGCCGGCGAGTGGAAGAAAGGCAGCATCCCCGATCTCTGGGACGGCGCCACGGCTGCTCGCATCGTGGCGCTTCTGCTGAAGGACTGATATGAACGACAACAACAGCGCCAAGCTTTTCGAATTTGCCGGCATCCGCACGTATGTGGACCAGGACGGGTTCCTCGTTCATCCGGAGGAGTGGAGCCGCCGCATGGCCGCCGCCCTGGCCGCTGCGGACGGAGTCGGCGACTTGAGCGAAGACCACTGGAAAGTCATGTCCTATGTCCGTGACTACTGGCGCGAGAACGACGTGGCGCCCATGGTGCGCCTGCTCTGCCGGGAGACCGGCCTGAGCCTCAAGCAGATCTACGACCTCTTCCCCAATGGACCCGCTCACGGTGCCTGCAAGTATGCAGGCCTGCCTCGACCCGACGGCTGCGTTTAATGTTCATCTCGACCGAGAATATTCTTCTCAGATAATTTTTGGGAATTCTGAGGATCGATCCGTCGAAAGAGATGAACTCTTTCGGGGGTTCGATGTGCAGGTGACCTCGTCCTCTTGTCGGTGCGTTGGGCGACACACCAATGGCAAGAGGTCGAAGGGCGGGATCCGTACGGATCCTTAATTGATGTTCGAGATATTGGTTCGTTCCATATCGTCGACGATATGTGCGGATCCTGCTCGGTTTCCTGCAATTCAACGGTTGTCCCCTTGAAATTGTGTTTGGCCGTTGTGTTGCAACTGGGCGGCCATGCATACATCC
>CALEMW010000014.1 GCA_937910695.1 uncultured bacterium | reverse complement strand
CGGCGCCGTCGCCGATGACGATGTAGAACAGGCCGTCGAGGAGCTCGCCCGGCATACCGGCCAGCTCGAAGTACTCATCAGTGTCGCCGCCGACGTTGTCGATGCGGACTTCGTTGATGTTCAGAGCCATGGCGGTCATGGGCACGAGAACCAGAACACCGATAGCCGCCATCATTGTGAGCTTGCGCATGGGCGCATCCCTCCTGTTAGAAACCTGAAACTTACGATCAAATAATTATATCATATATCATATATCAAAACAACAACGGAGACCCCGGAACAAAAGAGCGGGGAGCGTTTGCCCGCTCCCCGCTCCCGACAACAATGAAGTCCGCCCCTAGGGCGCCAGTGATCGCACAAAACGGAAGCCGGCGTACCTGGGGAAATAATCTTCCTCTGGGATGATATCGCCGTTGATCTGCGACCGGGACGCCGACCGGCACCGACGCGGCTCATTGGCATACCCGCCACCACGCAGCATGTGGGGTGCGCCAAGGGTCTGAGCGGTACCGATGGGATCGGTAACCGTGCAACCGAGCAGCAGCTCCACAGTGTACACATCGCCATCAGGGAAGAACGACGAATTCAGAGCGATCAGATCGAAATCCACCGCCCGATCCAGCGCATAGTTGTCGGTCGCCGCATCGATGATCGTCAGATCGTCGATCCAGAGGAGCTGACCGCCGATTTCAAGGGTCAAAACATTGCCCGTCAGGACAATCGTGCCGATCACGCCCTCGCCGAAGGTTTCGTGGGTGGTTGGCGTGGTGGTCACCGAAAGGCTCACGCCTGCAGCCGGGTTGGCCGGCGCCGAGGCGAGATCACCGACATAGAGGGTGCCGTTATTGACCTTGAGGTTGCCAGTCGTTCCGAAATCCAGATACGAGATGCTGACTTCCGACGTCGTGATCCCCAGACCCGACAACGCAAAGCTCGCGTTCGTGGCTTGAGTGCGTAACACGTGCTGGGTCCCAAGGCCGGAAATTTCAGCCCTGATCGTCGCGTTGCCGTCGTAGATCGTATCGACGCCGTTTGTGAACGGCCCTAGGAACATAGGCACGGAGTCATAGAGGTCGTTGACGTCCCAGACCCACTCCCAAAGGTTACCGGACATGTCGAAGAGCCCGAAGTCGTTGGGGTCGAGCTGCGCGACAGGCGAGGGCTGCATCAGCAGACCGGTGCCGGCGGAGTTCTCACAGTACCAGCCGATCTGCTCAAGGTTGGGTTCGAAATAGCAGCTGCTGGCCTGCATCTGGAACGACCCGCTGTAGAGCGGCGTCACGGTGCCGGCGCGGCAGGAATATTCCCATTCCGCTTCAGTGGGCAACCGATATCCATCTGCCTCGCGGTTCCAGGACACCACATCCCCGACGATCGTGTAGACGGGGGTATAGCCCTCGAGCGACGATAAGATATTGCAGAACTCGATGGCTTCCATCCATGTCACCGAATCAATGGGGTGGGTGGGCCAGTTTGTCTGGTCATTCAAATGGTAGAAGTAACTTGGGTTCACATAATCGGGGGTTTCACCCATCACACGATCGAACTGGGCCCAGGAAACCTCGGTGGCCGCAATCTCGAAATCCTCAGAGATTTCGACGGTGTGACGCGGCCATTCGCTGGGCATGGCACCGCTCTCGGTGCGGGGAGAACCCATGTTGAAGGTGCCGGCGGGAATGGTCACCAAAGAGAAGGTCGAAGCCGAGAGACTCACGTACTCGGCCGTAAAGGTGAGGCCGTCGCCCTCCAGCAGATTGCCGGTCATCGGTTCTGGCGTCTCCCAACCGGTGATGTCGCCCCAGATGACCGTGTAATCACCTGACTGCATGTTCTCGAGAGTGACATCGCCTGTCCCCGTTTGCTCGAACCCGTCGGGGCCCTGGAGGGTCCACGGGGCACTGATGGTGTCGGGGTTGGGATTGAGCTGAACCTGTCCCGGCTGTGCTTGACCGCCGGTTCGTCGATAGGTGGTACGGAACTGCAGGAACCTGCCGCCGACCAACGAGTCCGTAACGACATTCGGTGCGGGTGTCACCCAGCCGTTCAGCGCTGCCCACGTCAGGGTGTAGTCGCCGGCATCGAGATCATCGATGACGACGTTTCCGGAATCAGCGTGGGCGTAACCGCCAGGGCCCGTCAGGGTCCAGGGGAACTTGGCATCGTTGGGTGCGGGAAAGACACCGATACTGCCTTGGCCGCTCAGGCCGTTGACGACTGCGTCGTCACTGCATCCAACGAAAACAAGCAAGCTCAGCGACAGCAGTGCGAGCGTCAGGCTCGCCCAGACGGTTCGTTTCATCGACAAATCCCCCCATGGGATGGAACGGGTGGTGACCATCGGGTACCACCTCGGACACGGCAAACCACGCTTGAAAATACACCATGGATTGACCGGATGCCAGTTTCGCATGCAACCCCTTGCAGTGAAATCGATCCATGCTATCTTGATCCATGACATTTAGCCTTAACTAAATATGGCCTCAACAGGGATATCGTCGTGCAGGAAACGGAATCGGTGGAAAACTATCTGAAGACGATCTGGGACCTGGAAACGAGGACTGGAAGGGCAATCACCGGAGACCTCGCACGGTGTCTCGAAGTAGCTCCGGCATCGGTCACCGGTATGTTGAAGCGTCTTTCCACAAGGGGCCTGATCAAGTACCGTCCCTACCAGGGTGCCACCCTTGCCGCGGAGGGCCGGCGCACCGCGGTCCGGGTCGTCAGGCGTCACCGCCTCATCGAAACATTCCTCGTCGAGGTGATGCAGGTGCCCGCAGGGCTCGTCCACGACGAGGCCGAACGCTGGGAGCATGTGATTTCGGACGACATGGCCGAGCGAATGGACGTGCTACTCGGGCGCCCGTTGGTCGACCCCCACGGAGCCGTCATCCCCAGAGACGAAGACCCTGAACCCGGAGCCGGATCATGAGCCTGAATCGCTTGGTGTCCATGATTGCTTTCGCCTGTCTTTTCGCCGGCTGCTCCGGCGACGACACCGGAGAACGCGACGCCGGGCCCCTGCGAGTCGTCGCCACGACGAGCATCATCGCCGACACAGCAGCCCGCATCGGCGGCCCCGATATTCAGGTGTCCGGACTGATGGGACCTGGGGTCGACCCCCATCTCTACAAGGCCAGCGAAGGCGACGTGCGCAGTCTTCAGAACGCCGACGTGATCTTCTACAATGGTCTGCATCTCGAGGCCCGGATGGGCGAGGTCCTCTCTCGAATGGGTGAACACCGTGCTGTCGCCGTCGCCGAAGGGCTGGACGAAAGCCGGCTGCTCTCTCCTGCCGGCGCCCAAGGCACCCACGACCCCCACGTCTGGTTCGATGTCACCCTCTGGATCCACGCTGCCGGCCGCATCCGCGACACCCTCGTCGCAGCCGATCCTCAGCACGCCAACGGCCATCGCGAACGGGCCGAACTCCTGATCTCCGAATACGAATCCCTCGACGCCGAAGTGAAAGGCCTCGTGTCCAGGGTACCGGAGGAATTACGCGTCCTGGTCACGGCCCACGACGCCTTCGGCTACTTCGGCAGACGCTACGGCTTCGAAGTCAAAGGCCTCCAGGGCATCAGCACCGCTAGCGAAGCGGGCGCCCGCGACGTACAGGATCTTGCTGCCTTCATCGCCGACCGTCGCATTCCCGCCGTGTTTGTCGAGACCTCGGTTCCGCCGCGGGCCATCGCCGCGGTCCGCGCCGCCGTCCGCTCCCGTGGGTTCGAAGTCCTTCTTGGCGGCGCGCTGTTTTCCGACGCCCTCGGCGATCCCGACTCAGAAGCGGGAACATACATCGGGATGGTCCGACACAATACGCACACAATCGTCAACGCCCTGAGCGGAGACTCGGAGATCCCCCATGAATGACGACGTTGTGAAGAACAGGCACACCGAAACCTCGACCGTCCACCCGGCCACCGACGCGGCCGTATCGGTCCACGACCTCACCGTCGCCTACCGCGAACAACCCGTCCTCTGGGACGTCGACCTGGACATCCCATCCGGCGTGCTGGCGGCCATCGTGGGACCCAACGGTGCAGGTAAGACAACGCTCTTGAAATCCCTGCTCGACCTCGTGCCGTCGGTCTCAGGGCGCATCCGCTTCCACGGCGAACCATTCCGCGCACGGCGTCGCGATGTGGCCTATGTGCCACAAAGGGGCAGTGTGGACTGGGATTTCCCGACCACCGTCGCCGACGTCGTGACGATGGGCACCTACCGCCGTCTCGGTTGGCTGCGTCGGCCGGGTCATACCGAACACGAGGCGGCCATGACGGCACTGAGGCGCGTCGGTATGGCGGACCTCGCGACCCGACAGATCAGCGAACTCTCGGGGGGGCAGCAGCAGCGCGTTTTCCTCGCCAGGGCCCTTGTCCAGGACGCCAGCGTGTACATCATGGACGAACCGTTCCAGGGCGTCGACGCCACCACCGAACGCACGATCATCGAGCTGCTCAAGGAACTTCGCGGCGAAGGACGCACCGTGCTGGTCGTCCACCACGACCTGCAGACGGTTCCCGACTACTTCGACTGGGTGGCCCTGCTCAATGTGCGGCTCGTGGCGGCCGGCCCGGTCCGCGAGGTCTTCACCCAGGAGAACCTGAGGCTCGCCTACGGCGGCCGAGTGGGCTTCGCCGGCACAAAAGAACCGACCAGCGGCCCCGACAAGGACCCCACTAGCTCCTACATGGGCAGGATCCGCCCGTGAGCGAGGCCCTCCAGCTCCTCTGGACCGACTATACCCTGCGCAACGTCGCTGCGGGCACGGCGGTCCTTGGCGCCGTGAGCGGAGCCCTGGGTTGTTTCGCCGTCCTGCGTCGGCGCAGTCTTCTGGGCGACGCCGTCTCCCATGCAGCTCTGCCGGGGATCGTCCTGGCCTGGTTGTTGACAGGCAGCAAGGCCGCCCCCGTTCTGGTGGCCGGCGCCGGCATCACCGGCTGGCTGGGTGCGGCGGCGGTATCGGCCCTGGCCCGACGTGAACGCATCCGTGAGGACACGGCGTTGGCCCTCGTACTCTCCGTGTTTTTCGGAGCAGGACTCATGCTGTTGACCGTAGTCCAGGGCCGGCCCGACGCTTCCCAGGCGGGACTGGACACCTTCCTCTTCGGACAGGCGGCCGCCCTGGTCGAACGCGACGTGCTGACGATGGGCGCCGTGGGCGGCGTCGCGGTCCTGGTGCTTGCTCTGTTCTGGAAGGAGTTCAAGCTCCTGAGTTTCGATGCCGACGCTGCTGCCGTCGCGGGCTATCCGGTCAAGCTGCTGGATCATCTGCTGACCCTGCTGCTCGTCGTCGCCGTTGTGGTGGGACTGCAGGCCGTGGGCGTGGTCCTGATGAGCTCGTTGCTGATCGCACCGGCCGCTGCGGCGCGGCAGTGGACCAATCGTCTGGGGCGGATGGTTGTTCTGGCGGCCGTCATCGGCGCTATGTCCGGAGCCTTGGGCGCTGCCGTCAGCGGACTCGCCCCCGGAATCCCCACCGGCCCGGCCGTAGTGCTCGCAGCAACCGCCGCCTTCGTCGTCTCCCTGCTGTTCTCTCCCTCGCGAGGCCTCGTGTCGCGACGGCTGAGGGCCGCAGCCCGTGATCGTCGTCTCCGTTCGGAAGGAGACGCCTCGTGATGACCCCCCAGACCGAGATCCAGCTCATCGCCGTGGCCGCCGCGGCCGCCTGCGCCCTGTCCGGCACGTTCCTCGTGCTGCGGCGCATGGCCATGATCGCCGACGCCGTCAGCCACGCCGTGCTGCCGGGCATCGTGATCGCCTTTCTGCTAGGAGGCGGACTCGGCTCCCCCCTGCTCGCCTTCGGCGCCGCCCTCTCGGGAGTAGCGACGGTGGCCCTGGTCGAAGCTCTGCAGCGGACGAAGCTGGTCAAGGAAGACACGGCCATCGGCTTGGTTTTTCCCGCGCTCTTCGCCTTCGGCGTCGTACTGGTGTCGCGCTACGCCGATCATGTCCATCTGGATGTGGACGCTGTTCTGCTGGGAGAGCTGGCCTTCGCCCCCTTCGAACGCATGATCATCGCCGGCCGCGACGTGGGACCGCGGGCCCTGTGGATCGCCGGCGGCGCCCTGGTGCTCAACGTGGCGGCGGTGAGCGTGTTCTTCAAGGAACTCAAGCTCGTCACCTTCGATCCTGCTTTGGCCGCAGCCCTCGGATTCTCGCCCCTGCTACTCCACTACGGCTTGATGACGCTGGTTTCGGCCACGGCCGTGGCTTCATTCGATGCGGTGGGTCTGGTGCTGGTGGTCGCTTTGATGGTGGGACCGGCGGCGGCGGCCTGGCTGCTCACCGACCGCCTCGCAGTGCTGCTGCCCCTGGCGGCCGGCCTCGGGGCGACTTCGGCAGTAGCCGGCTACTGGCTGGCGCGATGGTTCGACGCCTCCATCGCCGGCGCCATGGCCGTGTGTGTTGGCCTGGTGTTCCTGCTTGTCTTCAGCTTCGCCCCCCGTCGCGGGTTGCTGGCCCGAAGACGGATGTTGGCCACACAGCGTCGGGAATTCGCCATGACTCTGCTGGCCGTGCATCTGGCCCAGCACGAGGGCACCGTCGACGAAGCCGACGAGTCACGGCTCGCGAGTCTCCATCTCCACCTTCACTGGGACGAGGATCGACTCCGTCGTACCGTACGAGATGGCTTGAATCGTGGCTGGCTGCGCCGTGAAGACGACCGACTCCTCCTCGAAGACGCAGGCCGCAGCGCCGCACGCACGGTCTTCGCCCGGGCCTGGCCGCAGGGCACGGGCACCACCCCACACCGCATCTGATCGGGACGAAACCATGAAGCTCATTATTCTCGCAACGACACTGATGATCGTCCCTGTCGCCCTTTTCGCAGCCTCTGCTCCACCCGACGACGGCTGGGAGACAGCCTTCGAACAATCAGGCGGCATGCAGACGCCGCGCTACGAAGAGACCCGCGCATACTGTCAGGCGATCGCCGACGCCTCCCCCCTCGTCCACCTGACGTCACTTGGACACAGCCCCCAGGGCCGCGATCTCATGCTGGTGATCGCCGACAGGCTCGGCCGTACGTCCCCCACAGAGATCAGGGCCGCGGGAGACGTGGTCCTGCTCATCCAAAGTTGTATTCATGCCGGTGAAAGCGACGGCAAGGACGCCTCGCTGATGCTGCTGCGCGATCTGACCGTCCGCGGCGAGTTGACGCACCTGCTCGAGCACGTGACGGTGCTGCTGATGCCCATGTTCAACGTGGACGGCCACGAACGCTTCGGACCGCACAACCGCCCCAACCAGAACGGACCACAGGAAATGGGCTGGCGCGTCACATCGCGCAACCTGAACCTGAACCGCGATTACGTGAAGGCCGACACCGGGGAGATGCAGGCCTGGCTCCGCCTCTATACAGATTGGCTGCCCGACTTCTTCATCGACGCCCACGTGTCCGACGGCGCAGACTTCCAGTACACCCTGATGTACGACCTGCCGCTGCGGGGCAATCTCTCTCCGGGCCTGACGCGTTGGTCCCGCGACGAATACCTCGTCGGATTGCGGGACGGTCTCGCGGCCGACGGCTGGCCCCTGCTCGAATACGGTGGATTCCGCAACTGGCACGACCCCCGCAGCGGCATGAACGTGTGGCTCTCCGGCCCGCGCTACTCCCATGGTTACGCCGCCATCCAGAACCGGCCGGGCCTGCTCCTGGAAACCCACGTCCTGAAGCCCTACGCCGAACGGGTCGCCGGCACCTACGCAGTATTTCTCCGCTCCCTGGAACTGATGAACCGCGACGCGGACCGCCTGCGCACACTGATCGACACCGCCGACGAGCACACCGCCTCGGCCGCCTTCCGCGCCCTGCCCTATCCGCTCACGTTCCGCCGCGACGCGACCGACAGCGTGATGATCGATTTTCTGGGTTTCGACTACGACATGGTCGTGAGCGAGGTCACCGGAGGCTCCTACCCGGTCTTCCACCGGGAGCGCCCAGAGACCTTCCACATTCCTCAGTTCGGCAGCTTCCGACCCGACGCCGTGGTCGTCCCTCCGGAGGCCTACCTCATTCCGCCCCAGTGGACCGAAGTGATCGAACGTCTTGAACGGCATGGTGTGGTCATGGAAAAACTGGACGCCGACATCGACCTCACTGTCGAAAGCGTACGCTTCGAGAACCCGACCTGGAATGAGGCACCCTACGAAGGTCATCACATGCTGACTTACAGCGCCGCACCTGCGACGGAGACACGGTCCTGGCCTGCCGGCACTGTTGTCATCGACATGGCGCAGCGCGCGGCCGGCGTCGTCCTTCATCTGCTCGATCCGGCCGCTCCCGACGCCCTCGTCCGCTGGGGTTTCTTCGACGCAGTGTTCGAGCGCAAGGAGTACATCGAGAGCTACATCCTCGAGCCCATGCTCCCGGACATGCTGGCGGCCGACCCCGATCTCGCCGAAGCTTGGCGGCAGGCCCGCGAAGAGAACCCCGCTCTGGCCGACAACCACTGGGAAAGTCTGCTGTGGTTCTACGAGCGTTCACCTTGGTGGGACCAGGGGATCGGAGCTTATCCGGTGGGCTGGATCAGGGACCGCATCATCGTCGATGGCCTGCCGTTGGCGCCGTGACGGCCTGACTCAGCGGACGACGACGAACTTGCCAATGACATCGTCATGGCCGGTCGCGAAGGTCTGGACCCGATAGATGTAGATTCCGCTGACCACCTGCTGACCGTTGCGGCTCACCAGGTTCCAGGACGTCTCGCCGCGTCCATCCGTGCCATCGTGGTCTATTTCGGCCACCAGATCCCCGTTCAGGGAAAAGACCTGGATCGTGCTGCGTTCTGCAGGCAGGTTGGCGAACATCACACGCACGCCGGTGGGATCGTCGCCGGTCGGGTGCATCTGCTGAAAGTCCGCGAGGGCCTCGCGTGTGGCCGGGTTGGGATAGACGAAGACTCTCTGGCCGCGCTCACGACGGTCGTCCGCAGTCTGGGCGTCGACGGTCGGCATCGCCGTCGTGAAGTTGACGGCCGGGTCCCCCGTCAGGCCCGCCCCCATCGTGAAGTCAGAGTCCCAGAACTCGTTCACAACGTGGTCGCTCGTTGAAACAGCATAGAAGTACAGGAAGCCGTTGTGAACATCCGGGTCGATGTATTCATAGAATGAAAGGGCGTCCTTCCCGGGACGTCCGGCGGCATCGGGACGCCCGGTGACCATATAGAACGTATCGAGCTCCGTCGGATACGACTTCCAAGGCAACAGAGCCGCCAGCCCAGGAACGGGTAAGCCATTAGCATCGTAAAGGGGGGGCAGATGACCAGGCAGGCGGTCCAGTTCCTCCACAACCCGGTCCATGATCTCAGCCAGCCCCGCAAACCTCCCCGCAGACAGACATGACGGCTGGTAACGGATGACCTCGAGTCCGGTGTTGTCTCCCAGAGGCAGAGTGTCGACGATCACACGTCCACCGAGCCGGCGGACCCGTTGATAGACATTTTCGACATCATAGGCTCCGAGCATCTGCCAGAGTTCGGACCTCGGCCCCATGTCCTCCGACGCTCCGTAGGGCCGGTCCCAGTCATCGGCGCGCCAGATCTGATAGCCTTCGAAATCGACGCGGCCACTGATGGGGTCGATGCTGCGTTCGCTGATATCGCTCCAATAGACATGCACCATGTTGCTTCGTTCCCATACCCGCATGGAAGGTGGATCCGGGTTCGTCGGCCCGAGCCAATCGGCGTAGGCCTCACGACCAAGCACTCCCGTGCATCCCCTCAGACTGACCAGAGGCAGGTCCCAACGATTGCAGTTCCAACGAGAGAAAAAATCGGATTCTGTGCACGGTGAGCCTTTGATGTCGCGGCATTCGTCACAGTTATCCATGTTCACCCAGATGCAGTGTCGTCCGTCCCACTCCTCGACGAGATCCAATTCGACGATGTAGTCGAAATCCTCCGGTCTGCAGGAATCGTCTACATATGCGGCGACCATGTAGGGCAGAGGCGTGCCCTCGAACGGCAGGGGATCATAGTCTTCTAGACAGATCTTCGTCTCCCTGCCGAGGATGCCCGTCCAGGGGTTGTCGTCGAGATCGAGATTCTGACCACGGCGGGTTTCGAGGATATTGGCGCAGTTCATCAGAAGGTTGTCGAGACCGTCGCCGATGACGACCGCCAGCTCCAGGGAGGCCGACGCGCCCGGTCGAAGATTGCCGAGGCCGCCCGGCGAGCACAAAATCCGATAATCACCTTCAAGACCATCGGCGACATTGGCGTCGATACCCGGCCTGAGGGCTTCGAAACGCTCCGCGTCGTTGGTGGGATCACCTCCGAGGATGAAGGGCATCAGACCCGTATAACGGCGAAAAGTCGCCAGTGAGCGGGAACCGGAGTGACCCAGAAATACGATCCCGACATACCCCGGCACGGGATCCCGAGAGGAAGCATCGGCCATATAGGCGACAGAGACCTGGACCCAGGTGCCCGACGACGATTCCACGACGCCGGACCAGGTGCCCGCGGTATCGTCGAAGGGAGCTTCCGCCCGTAGCCGGTTGCCGATATCGAAGTCTGCAAAGAAACCCATGGTCAGGTTCTCGATGGTCTCGGCACCGTGATTGGTCACTTCGTAGGTCAGACAGACGGCGTCATCGAGGTCATCGTTGGCCCAGGCGATGGCTGTCTGAACAACATCCACGTGCAGCGGTTCATGATCTGGATACAGTTCAGCGGCCACGCGTGAATCGTCGATCATGGTACAGACCATCATCTGGTTGCCGAGATGGGCGTAATCTTCGTCGATCAATCCGTCGCCGTCTTCGTCGTAGCCGTCCAGGATCTCCTCATCGACTAGTCCGTCGCCATCGTCGTCTCCCCCACCCTCATGAAACCGTCTTCCTCCAGCCACGGTATTGCGCCACGGTCTGATGATCTCGCCGTTGAGCGATTCGTAGATCGTGGCCTCCGGTTCCGGCGGAGCCCTCAACTCCATCTCGAAGACGCCGGTGCTCACGCGCTTTTCCCCGTGCATGATTCCACCGATCCACAGACCGGCGCCGAACAGATACTCGTCGCCCGAACCGGCCGGCCATTGGGCTGAGGGGGCGTCGCTGTAGGAGGATTGTATGGAATGGAGCGATCCGACGAGTCCGAAGTTGGTGATGTTGATCTGGAGTTCGCCGACGCTCATGACATAAGAGCCGTCGGTGACGTGCAGTTCATTGGGACCCGACATCGACGACGGAGCGACATCGCTCACGGAGCGAACATGCGCAACCGTGATGAGTAGGGTCAAAACGATGATCGAAAAGATTCGCATTGAAGCGGTATCCGATGATTGCGGGCCGCTGACATTCGTGAACAGATGAACGACGACCTTCAGGAACTTACGGAAGGATCGAATACCGAGCAAACAGCAATTGTCTCAGCGCACGACGACGAATTTACCGATAAAGTCCTGGTAGGAGCCGTCCTGGGGGCGCACAGCGTAGATATAGACACCGCTGACGATCTGCTGACCGTTGCGGCTGACAAGATTCCAAGAGGCTTCGCCTTGCCCTGTTGATCCATCGTGATCGAGGGATGCGACAAGGTCTCCATCGAGAGTGAATATCTGAATCACGCTCAGGCATTGCGGCAGATTGGCGAACATCACGCGCACACCCGTGGGATCGTCGCCATTGGGCGACATCTGCTGAAAATCGGCCAGAGCATCTCGCGTGGCGGGGTTCGGGTAGACATAGACGTTGCGTCCGTGATGCGAAATCTGCACATCGTCCTGAGCTGTAGTGCCGGGACGCGCCGTCACGAATGAAGTCGAAGGATCTCCCTCCACACCCACACCAGTCAGCACAGGCCCTTCGAATCCGTCATACATGTCGTGATCGGTCGACGCCACTGCGTAGAAATACAGGAAGCCGTTGTTGACCTCCCGATCCACATACTCGTAGAACCTGACGCTCCGTTTTTCCGGAATCAACCCGGGGCCTCCGCCCCAGGGTGTGGCCCAGAAAAACGTATCGAGCACTGCGGTATGGCCCTCCCAGGGCAGAAGCGAGGTCATCGATTCGAAGACACTGCCCTCGGCGTCGCGCAGCGGCGGCCGGAAGTCCAGACCCGAGTGGATCCCTTGAGCGAAGGCTTCACTCATGGCATCGGCCAGCCCCTCGAAGCGGGGGTCGTCGAGGCAGCGGGGGCGGTAGACGATGGACTCGAGTCCGGTGTTGGCGCCGAGAGACAGAGTGTCGACTTCGGCCTGCCCATCCACGAACCTGGATTCCATATACTCGTTCACCAGATCGAACTCGTCGAGCATGTGCCAGAGTTCGGACGACGGCCCGGTCAACTCGTTGGTGCCGTGGGGTCGGTCCCAGTCGTCGGCTCGCCAGATCTGGTACGATTCGAAGTCCTGGGTGTCGTTGATCAGATCACGTGCGAATTCGGGTTCGTCACTCCAGAACACATGGACGGCGAAATCCGTCGGCCATACCCGAAGCCGGGGCGGCGGCGGCGCCGCGTCGGTCAGCCAGCGCACAACCGATTCCCTGCCCCCGATGCCTGTGCAGCCCTCTTTCTCCCCGTCCGGCACCCACCATTTGTTGCAGTTCCAGAAGTTGAAGAAGACGGACTGGGTGCAGCGCATACCCCGGCGCGCCTCGCACTCGTCGCAGTTGTCCATGTTCACCCAGATGCAGTCGCGACCATCGGGAGTCACGAACAGGTCCTCGGGCACGATGACGTCGATGGCCCAGCTGGGAACGCAGCTCGCATCGACGTAGTCTTCATCCCAGTCCTTGAGCGGAGACAATCCGAATGACTCGAGTGTGAACCCATAGTCCTGAAGACAGGCCAAGGTTTCCTTGCCGTTCCTCCCGGTCCAGGGATCGTTGTCCAGATCGTACCAAGCGCCTTCCCACGCCTGCTGGGCGGAGGCGCAGTTTTCCAGCATGCTCTCCAAACTGCCTCCCGCCACGAACACGACCTCGATGTGGATCCTGCTGCCGGGGCGCAGGGTACCCCAGGGGCCGTTGCTGACCAGGAAGCGATAGTCGGCTTCGAATTCGTCGGGGACGTTGGGGTCGCTGGTGGTCTTCAAGAGTTCGTTGTAACGCTCGGCGTCGTTGGTCGGATCGCCGCCCAGGGAATAGGGACGGTTGCCCGTATAGCGTTGGAACGAGCGGATATTGTGCTGAGAAGTCGACGGGCCGCGGAACATCACGCCGAAATACCCCGGGACGGGCTCGCGCTCGTTGGCGTCGTACATGTACGCCACATCCACGAATTCGAACAAGCCGTTGGGCGCCCTCACCATGCCCTTGAAGCGCCCGGCCATGTCGTCGAAGGCGGCTTCGCCGAACTGACGCTGGCCGATATCGCAGTCGACGTACATGCCGAGGATCACGCTCTGCACGGAGGTCGTCCCGGCATTGGTGATGTCGTACGAGAAAATGACGAAGTCGTCGACGTCCTCCATCTCCCAGGCGAAAACGGTCTGGTCGACACGCAGGTCCAAAGGCACGTGATCGGGGAACATCTCTTGGGAGATGGCTGTGTTGTCGACCATTGTGCAGACCATCATCTGGGTGCCCTGCATGCTGAAGTCTTCGTCGACGCGGCCGTCGCCGTCGTCGTCGAGTCCGTTGAGGAGCTCCTCGTTGATCAGGCCGTCGCCGTCGTCGTCGGCACCAGGCTCGAAGATCCGCGCGCCCTCGCGGGATGCATGGGGCTGGGGCCGGGTCCGGCGACCGTACTTGGCTTCGTAGATGGTGTAGTCGGGTCCGTCGAGGGGCCTGAATTCTTCTTCGTACTGTCCGGTCGATACGCGCTTCTCGCCGTTCTTAATGCCGCCGACCCAAAGTCCCGCCGCGAAGAGATACTCGATGCCTGATCCGCCGGGCCATTGCGCCGACGGTGAATCGCTGAAGGTCGAAACGATGGAATAGCGCGAACCGATGAGGCCGTGATTGCTGATGCTCATGTGGAGCTCGCTCACGTTCATCACATAGGAGCCATCGACAACCAGGGTCTTTCCCGCGGACTCAGCCGTGGGAAACGCCGAGGGATCGACCCAGGCATGAACCGACCCGGCGGCCATCATGCAAACGGACGCAAAGACAATCAAACGGAGAACCGACCGCGGCATGAAACCTCCGGGCGCACGTACGACAGGTGAGGATGCCGTACGCGTAGGGATCCGTCGGCGAAACGATCATACTTCGTGCATGACTCTTTGCATACAATAAAAAAGCGGGAAGCGCCCCCCTGGACGCCTCCCACGCTGTTTCCTGGTCTCAATCGCGGACCATCATCAGCTCCACATCATCGGGAACTTTGGGGATCGGAGTACCCAGCACACGGGCTCCATCTCCAGTCACGAGAATATCGTCCTCGATCCGGATGCCGCCGAATTCCTTGTAGGCAGCGACGGCCTTGAAGTCGATGAAGTCGGCGTTTTGGCCCTGATCCCGCCAGCGGTCGATCAAGGCGGGAATGAAGTAGATACCCGGCTCGATGGTGATCACATGTCCGGGCAGCAAGGGCTTGGCCAGCCTCAAGTAACCCAGCCCGAACTGATCCGATCGCGCTTCGCCTTCGGGATAGCCCACCGCATCTCCCAGGTCCTCCATATCGTGCACGTCCATGCCGATCATGTGCCCGATGCCATGAGGGAAGAACAGGGCATGGGCACCGGCCGCCACGGCCTCATCGGTGTCGCCCTTCATCAATCCCAC
The DNA here is from genome assembly GCA_937910695.1 of uncultured bacterium. Classification (GTDB taxonomy): domain Bacteria; phylum Krumholzibacteriota; class Krumholzibacteriia; order LZORAL124-64-63; family LZORAL124-64-63; genus CALEMW01. Next base: position 1,952 of record CALEMW010000014.1, on the reverse strand, counting down.
GGCCTTGAGCCCTTCGACCGTCGCCCGGGCCGCCGCCAGATGAACCTCACGGTTGTTGATTCCCGGCGCGATGGTCTCGATGGCCGCCTCCTGAGCCGATAGCACAATATCGTAGATTTCTCTCTGCTTCGGCGAATACACGCCGCTGACAGGAAGCGTCCTGGTGATGTCCGAACAGTAGTGCCCCGGCGACTCGACGCCGCTGTCGATGATCAACAGCTGCCCCTGTTCGAGGGTATTGCCGTAGCCGTGGTTGTGCAGCACCTCGCCGTGGACCGTCACGATGGGCGGAAACGACGGCTGCAGATCCTCCATCTGGGCCACGCCCAGAATCATGCCCACGATACGCGCCTCGGTCAATCCGGGCTGGCAGACACTCATGGCGGTCCGATACATCAGAGCGCTGCAGCTGATTGCATATTCCATTTCTGATATCTCGGCGGGCGTCTTCACATCGCGCTGGGCGACGATGGCCCGAATCAGATCGGGTGAGGCGCCGTCGTTCACTGAACCCAAGGGAACGTCCAGTAGATCGGCGAGGCGGGCCCGGTTGGCGGCGCGATAGGGAGGCAGGTAATGAATCGGGACACCGTGCTTGCGCGTCTCTGCGAGAATTGCAGCCAAGTCGTCCAGGGGCTCGAAGTGCCCCATTCCCGCCTCCGCGGCGAAATCCCCAAGGGTGGGATGAGGACCGAACCAAACGACATCGTCGGGATGCTCAGGCGCGCCGAAGAGAATCTCCTTCCCTCCTGGCAAGAGCAGGGCCGCCATGCCCGCGTGGTCGGTGCCCACATAGTAGAGGAAGTGGGAGTCCTGGCGGAAGGGATAGGTATTGTCGCTGTAGTTGCGGGCGGCGAATTCGTTTCCGAGCAGCAGGATGACGCCGTCGGGAACGGCCGAGCGCAAGGCGCCGCGGCGGGCCTGCCAAGTGGCGGTGTCCATGGTCCGTCCTCGGTTGAAGAGTTGGTTTCGGGTTCGGGCATCATAGGATCCCGACCGGCTCTGCGCCACCGCTTTGAACACAAAGGAGCCGCCCCCGAAGGGACGGCTCCAATTGCGAGCAAGAAAACGGAATTACCGGTAGAGGCTCTTCAGGGTGCTGAAGGTGGCATCCTCGTTGCCCACGGGGGCGCAGGCGCCCGGACCGTCTTCCCAGTTGTGGGTCAGGGTCTGCTCGGTCGGGCTGGCGTCGTCCATCCACACCATGTGGTTGGCGGTGCCTTCCCAGGTCGCGCAGCCGTCCTTCTTGTACTTGTACTCGACGTTGAACCCGGCCGCCGAACCGATCGGGAACACGATGCAGGCCTGGTAGAGCCCGGGGCCCACCATGGTCATCGTCACACCCGTGCCCCAGTTGTCCAGCGCGGGGATGTTGCCCACGACGCAGACGTCGCCGAGGGTCTCGACACCATCGAGGCAGACCTGGAAGCAGACGGTCTTGTCTTCGGTGAACGTGTTGCCCATGCCACAGGCCATCGGCAGGTTGTTCCAGCTATCAGCGGCCAAGCCCACGGCGGTGGTGCCGTCGGTAGGTAGGGTCACCAGGCGGTTGCCGACGCTTTCCCAAGCCGAGCAGCCGTCCTTCTGGTACTTGTACTCGAAGCTCGGGTTGCCGCCGGCCAGGAAGGTCACGGTGACTTCGTAGAGGTCGCCGCCCAGGGAGGTCATGGCCACGCCGGAGCCCCAGGAGTTGATCTCGGCCGCGCTGCCCACGACGCAGGGGCCGTCGGTGAAGGGCTCGCCGCTCATGCACATGGTGAAGGTCACGTCGATGTCCACGGGCAGCACGTCGGTCACGTTGTAGACCTGGGGACCGGGGGCGCCGGTCTGGTCGGGAATGAGGTCATACCAGGTGTCGTCGCTGAGGTCGTGGAACTTCACGTTGACCGACACCCACGAGGCGCCCACCAGGAGCGTCTGGCCGATCTGGCCTGTGTATTCGTCGTTGCTGC
>CALEMW010000013.1 GCA_937910695.1 uncultured bacterium | reverse complement strand
CGCGCGGCATGCCGTGCTTCAGCCACCACGACACCATCGTCAGGAGCGCCTCGACGGCACGCTTGTGGTTGAGTTTGAGCCACAGCGGCTCGGTCGACGCCCGCCCCCGCCGCGCCTCGGCGCGCTCGGCGTCGGATGCGAAGGCCTCAAGGTTGATGAAGTTGGTGCGCCGGATCATGTCGCGGTCCAGCTTCACGCCGTTGCCGGCGAAGATGATCTGGCAGTTGACGGTGAATGTCGCCGACGTCGACGTCCCCAGCACGCGGCCGTGGATGATGCGCGCCTCCGCAGCGATGGCGAGTGCCGACCCTTCGAGCGTCCCCTTGACGTTGTCATACATCTTGGCGGCGGGCTGCTCCCGTAATGAGGAGAACAACATCTTCCGCTGTTCCTCCTCGTCATCCTCCGGCCAATTCTCGACGTCGGGGTCGGCCCCGATGCCGGTCATCGTCAGGATGCGTGCCGCCCACGAGCCGCCGCTGTTCTGCTCGGGTTTGGATACCAAGACCATCGGGGATCGGTCGGGGCTGGCGGGCTGGATCACCGTCATCAGGGCGGTGCCGAGTATATTTGCGCCGTCGGCTGCGGTGACCGGCTTGAAGCCACCGAGGTAAATCTCCTTCACCACCTCGACAGCCGCATCCCGCTCGGCTTCGGTGGGGTCGGCCGGGAATGTGTGAACCTGCTCCGGTACGGGGGTCTGGAACCAGACGCCTGTGCCGCGGTGGTAGCCTTGAGTCGTCACCAGATGGTCGCCGTGCAACCAAGGGATCGCCGTCTTGGTCCTAAGCCGCGGCGCCTGCGTGATCAACGAACGCAGCACCCCCGCAATTACGTCGGTCGGCGGCATCGCCGAGACCTCGCCACTCTCGGTCTCGCGCATGAAGCTGCACTCGCTGAGGAGGAGGTTGAACACCAGCTCACGGCCGGCGCGTTGCAGCTTGTACGATGGCGCCTCCCCGACACGTTCCGACGACAGGAGGTTGGCCATCAGGTCGACGCCGTTGCTGAGTATCTGCGTCCCGACGTTGTGCGACGACCGGAGGATGCGGATGACGATGTTGTTGATGTCGTCGATGCTTGGCGGGAGAACGACCGACAGCGGGTTCTCGCTCGCCACCATCCCCCGCGGCAGTACGCGGTTCTGCACCGGACCCGGCGCCTCCCCCGGCGTGTTGTCCCGGGCGCTCTCACGTTGTCGATTGCGCGACGCCGACCACTCCGCCTTGATCGCTGTGTGCAGTGTCCTGAGGTCGTTGGCCAGCGCCGCCTTCGCCTCCCGCGAGTAGGTGGCGGTGTGCGATCCCAACGCCGACTTGAAGGCGCCCCACATGACGTCGTCGGATATCAGGACCGCCAGCTCCATGACATAGATCAGGTTGGTCGCCGCCACCAGCCTGTCGGGTCGCACGATGTAGCCATCGGCGGCGGCCCTGATGTCGGCCATGAGCTGCTCTGTGCGCGCGTTCACGTCGTCGGCGAAGTTGTCGGCGCCGCCAGTATTGTTGGGCATTACCGTCTCCTCGCTGTTGCCCGACGCGGCTGCCGCGCCTTCCAGATGCGTTTTGCCTTCTCCCGAGACAGCAGCCGCCGCCAGTGCTGACGGAGGTTGTAGTCGCGCTCGACGTTCTCGACGCGCTTCCGTGCCCACGCCGCGAGGTGTTCGAACTCGCGCTCGACCTCGGCGGGGTCGTCGGGATCGTGGAGGTTGGCGAGCAGCGTCCCGATCATCCGGGTGAGGGCCTCGAAGCGGCTTATCTCGGGGTCGCCATGACCAACATTACGGGCGGCCAGATCGTCGAGGGAAACTTTCCTCGTGAACCCAAGACCGTTCGAGTCGTTTGCCGGCGCCCTGTTGTGGCCAACATCAGGAGGCCTCGGGAGTTTGTTTTCGAGCTGGGAAATATGCAGCCAGTTCGAGTCGTTCGCGTAGGCGAGTGACACCGGTGTCGCTATTTCTTTTCGGTGGACGGAGCCGGCGATCCTGATCGGCTGCTGCGGGCGACCGTCGAACGACCCGTCGCCATCGAACGCCCTCGCCAATCTCCCCCGCAACTCGACCATCTGCGCGACGGTGCGCGCCCCCCGTACCGACCAGTAGGCGTGAAGTTTTGGCGATCCATCTTCGAGCCGGCCGCCGGAGCGCACCACGAGGGAGGGGGTGCCCAGTGTCGATGCAGCTGCATCTATGTTGCGCCGCACCTCACCGTGATCGAGGTCGATGACCACCGTCGACATCCCGACGACGTCGGCCGCCCCGGCGCGACCGCGGCCGGAGACGAACCCCGGGATGCAGTAGGCCGCGATGCCGCGGCGGCTGCAGGTCTCGACGAAATCGATCACCAACTCCGGCAGCCGGGGGTCGTCGGCATCGATCCAGACGAGGTGCGGGGAGCCTCCGCCCCGCTTCTCTGGGAGCCCCCTCAGGGCGACAAACGACCCCGGGACGGGGTCGGCGAACACGATGCGGCAGTATTGTCGGACGGCGTCGGCGTCGATCATGCCCACGCCCTCTCGCGTGCGATGCCGCGCTCGACGGCGGCAGCCTGCTTGGGTGTGAGGCGTCCCCACTTGAGGACCGAGTCCCGCAGGCTTCTGGCGAAATCGAAGCTGTCGCTGTGGCGCAGTATCCAAGCGGCTTGGCCGGGATGTGAGGCCTCGAACTTCTCCCACAATACGTCGGGATCGGTCTCGTAGTGTTCCCGGGACCTGCCCCCCTGCGAGGGTCTCTCATTGTTGCTGCCCATCACGATGTCGGTCCACGTCAGGCCGGCGCCCCGGATCAGCTCGTTCGCTTTTCGCGCTGCCGTCAGGGCCTCGCCATCGTGCGGCGAAGCCATCATTTCACACAATTTTGCGAGTCTGGATGGGTCTATATCAGGCATCAAGGCGTCCCCTGGCTACAGCTTATTCTCCCGCAAACGACGCTTGCGGTGGCATCGGCGCAGCGTATAGGGTGACCACACACTGTCGTGTCGGTTAGGCATCTACACGATAGGCTTGCGTGACTGCAGGTGCAAGGGCGGGGGCGGCACCGTGAAATATCGGCGTCGCCCCTTCTCGTTGTGCACACATGTTCGTGTGTGTCCGTGTGTGTCAGGCACAATATCTTGTGAAAAATAGTTCACCCGGCAGACGTCAGAGTTGTTGACTATCATGTCGCTTTCATGAGATAAGACTGCACCGGACCACGGTGGTCCGCCCAATGTGGAGAAATCAGATGGCCAAGCGCACCCAGTCCTTCGATGCAGTCACCATCACCGCCACCTCGGCGGCCGGCATGAACATCGCAGACACCGTCCGCTTTCACGCCTTCAACCCCCGTGGTCTCGTCAAGACGCAGCGTCGCATCGACGATGCCGTCCGCGCGTTGGTCGATGCCGGCGTCGTGAGGTCGGGCGCCCATCTCGCCTACGGCTCGCTCGACACCTTCTTGTCGAGGGCGGCCCACATTGCCGTCCGCGCGTTGGTCGATGCCGGCGTCGTGAGGTCGGGCGCCCATCTCGCCTACGGCTCGCTCGACACCTTCCACCACGACGCAATGTGGGCCGCCCTCGACAAGAAGGTGTCGGCGATCAGCCTCAGCTCGATGATCAGTGCCTACGAACACCGCAACGCCGCCGCTACCGCCTTTGTCGTCGAGAACGGTGGCGTTGTCGCCGCCCCCGTAAACATTTCTGGATGAGGATTAGACCATGGCCGCCGACTTCACCGTAGCCAATCACGGCTCGATCATGATCCTGACGCCGCAGAACGACTCGGCGAAGGATTTCATCCACGAGCGTCTCCCCGACGACGCGCAGACTTGGGGCCGCGACGGCATCGTCGTCGAGCCCCGCTACATCGGGAACATCGTCAACGACCTGCAGGAGAATGGGTTTGGCGTCGAGGAAGGATAATCGTCAGGACGATTCTGGTGCATTCAAATTCTGGAAATGAACCACGACCATGAGCATACACCCAACCGTCAACGGATATGAAATAAAGCCGTACGCCGACCTGTACGGCGCCAACCTGATCGGCGCCAACCTGATCGGCGCCAACCTGAGCGGCGCCAACCTG
>CALEMW010000012.1 GCA_937910695.1 uncultured bacterium | reverse complement strand
GCCTGGAAGTGTCGCGCTTGGCGCGGTGCTGCAGCGACTGGCACAGGTTGCTGGAAATCTGTGCGCTGACCGAGACGCTGATCCTGGACGAAGACGGACTGTACGACGCGACCCATTTTAATGACCGGTTGCTGCTGGGACTGAAAGGCGCCATGTCGGAAGCTGAACTGCACATCCTTCGTGCGCGGTTGAGGGGCGGAGCGCTGAACAAGGCCGCTCGCGGAGAGCTCGCTTTCCGCCTGCCCACCGGGTATGTCCGCGATGCTGATGAACGGACGGTTATCGATCCCGATCAGCAGATCCAACAGGCCGTGCGGCTTTTGTTCGATACCTTCCGGCAAGTCGGCTCGGCGCACGGCACGGTTCGCTTGTTCCGTGAGCGTAATCTGAAATTCCCAACGCGGCTTCAGCGTGGCCTGCGCAAGGGAGAAGTCGTCTGGGAGCCGTTGACCTGCGGGCGTACCGCCAGCGTCCTGCGCAACCCCTGCTATGCCGGCGCCTACGCCTACGGGGTCAGCCATGAGAGCAAACGGGCCGATGGGCAGAGGCAGTACAAGCTCCTGCCGCGCGAGGAGTGGCACACGTTCTTGCCGGACGCTCACGAGGGGTACATCTCCTGGGAGCAGTACGAAGCGAACAGGCGGCAGCTGGCCGCCAACACCCGGAAACACCGCTTGTGCCCGCCCGGCGACGGACCGGCTTTGTTGCAGGGCATTGCCGTGTGCGGCCTGTGCGGCGGACGGATGAGCATCCGCTACCAGCAGCGTCGAGGCGGCATCTATCCGACCTACGACTGTCACGGTCTGAGCAATACCCAGGCGTTGCCCATCTGCCAGTTCATCCCCGGCGACCACATCGACCGCGCCATCGGCGAGTTGCTCTTGGAAGTAATCTCGCCGGCGGCTTTGGAAGTCGCCCTGAGCGTACAGGAAGAAGTGGAACGGCGCTGCGAAGAGGTCGACCGAATTCGGCGTCAAGAGGTGGAACGGGCCCAGTACGAAGCCGACATGGCCCGCCGCCGCTACATGCAGGTCGATCCGGACAATCGCCTGGTTGCCGGAACACTGGAAACGGAATGGAACCAGAAGATCGAAGCCCTGGCGGTGGCCCAGGAGCAGTACGAACGCCAGCGGGCAGCGGATCGCTCACTCTTGAACGGGGACACCCGCGATCGGGTGCTGGCCCTGGCGACGGACTTTCCGGCACTGTGGAACAACCCGAAGACGCCGAATCGCGAGCGCAAACGCCTCGTCCGTCTGGTCATCGAAGACGTCACTTTGATCAAGGCCGAAGAGGTAAGTGTGCATGTGCGCTTCCGGGGCGGGGCCACCCGTTCCTTCACGCTACCCCGGTTGAAGTCCGCGCAGGAGGAGCACCGTACGCCGGAAGAAGTCGTCCGGGAGATCGACCGTCTGCTTGACGAACACACCTGCGGCGAGACTGCGGCGATCCTCAACGAACGGGGACTGCGCAGCGGCATGGGCAAGCGCTTCCATGCGTATCGCGTGAGCCGCATCCAGGACGCATACAAGTTGCCGTCCCGTCTGGACCGCCTACGCCGCAAAGGCCTGTTGACGCACGGAGAACTCTGCGCCCGACTGGGGATCTCTCAATCCCAACTCGGCCACCTGACAAGGCGCGGGGCCTTACCCGTCCGCCGCCACAAACTCGACGGAAATCACTACCTCTACGAGCCGCCCGAGGCGGGCCGCGACCCCAATCCGCTATCTTACACCATCGGAGGTGCAGTATGAACACGAGTTCTACAGCAATCGGGCAAGGGGAGATCGAGCCAGGCATAAGGCTGAGACCGGTGCCCCGGATACCGCGGACGTAGACGTGATTGACGTGTCCGAATACCACCCGCCACGCATCCCGTCGAAAAAGTGGCGCGAGCTCATCAAGAAAGTCTGGGAAGTCGACCCACTCATCTGCCCCCACTGCGGGGCTGAGATGAAGTTGATTGCCCTTATTGATGACGACGAGGTGATCGAGAAGATCCTCCGCCACCTGAAACTGTGGCCGGAGCAGACGGCGCTGGCCTGTCTGTCCCGCGCCCCACCGCCCGACGGCGGCGAACGGATCGTCGAACTCTGCTTCGACGACCCGTTTCCCGACTACGACACTGAACCCGTCATGGCCTACG
>CALEMW010000011.1 GCA_937910695.1 uncultured bacterium | reverse complement strand
GCAGGGACGCCAGCAAGGGCAGCAGGAACAGGGGCGATTCGAAACGCTCATGAAAGGGCATGGCATGGTAGACCAGGCCGGCACAGCCGGCGGCGATCACGAGCATGGCGGTGTTGAAGATCACTTTCCGCGGCGGAGCGGTGCGCAGTACGAAGCCCCGGAACAGGGCCGATGTGGCCTCGGCGGCGCAGGCGACCAATGGACCGAAGAGCACGACCATGGAGAGATCGAGGGTCCGCGAGGAGAGCACTCGACCGCCGCCACGCATCTGGGCTTCAGCCATCTTCGTGTCGGCGAAGAGCAGGACCATGAAAAAGAACGCCCAGCCGAAGGGATCCGAAGCGTTGTAGGAACGGCCGCTTGCGAGCCAGCCCAGCATGGCCAGACTGGCGGCCACTGTGGTCGCGTAGAAGAGCTTGAACGCCCTACGGCGATGGATGGTGCTCGACAGATTCAAGGCATTTCTCCGGCGACTCGCGTCGGCGAGTCCCGTGATGGGGCCCGCAATTGGTTCGCTCAACGAATCTTATCGGCATCTCGAGTGGAAATCTGTAGGAAAAACAGGAACCGGCTCCGCACTCACTCAACTACCATTCCCACTTGTAAAACAGGCCAAGAATGAAGTCGAGCATGATGTCACCTCCGTTCCGAAAGGAACTTGCCGTCAAGGTACTTGATCGACAGAGGCGCTCCGCTCAACCGCACCACTCCGCTCCGATCACGTGGGCGCGAAGCCGGTTCCAAACCGGGGGCTAGTCCAGGTCGGCCTCCTTGAAGGACATCAGTTCGAGACGTCGGTTCAAGGCGTCGAGGACGGCGTAGACGGCGGCCTGTTGGCGCCCCTGCGCCAGGGAACAGACGCCGAAGAAGCGCTCGCTCCTGCGGCCTTCCACCAGATCGACAGCGGCGATGACGACCGTCTCGCCGGCAGTCTCGGTTTCACGAATATCCGACACGCTCAAGATGACGGGTTCGTCGATGAGAGCACTGAGGGCCGTGACGGTGGCCCGGGCGAGCAACTGGAGGTCGACCGAGGCGTGGTTTGAGCCCGTCTCCCGCCCCTTCGCACTGGCGTCGCCGCGCATGAGTTCGACCGAGGCCGTGAGGCTCGCCCCGCTCACCATCACACCGACGCCCGTGCATTCGACCCGCGCCATGGGCGCCTCTTCGAGCAAAAGGGCCGGGCGGGAATCATGGCCGCCGAGGGGCCAGGGATTGGCCGACAATACTGCGGCATCACCGAACATAGCCGGTTTCGGAGTCTGAGACTGGACCGGTCGGGGCTGTGGCGTGGGTTCCACAAGGGGCTCGGCAGCGGATTCAACAACAGGAGTCGCAGGAGGCGGCTGTGCAGGCGGAACGGCAGAAGCGTCGGTGGGCTTGCCGACGTCGGCTGACTCCACCAGTGGCTCCAGCACCTGGACCACGCTGATCTTTTTATAATAGACGCTCAGATCGAGCCTTGCCTTTAGCAGACCCTCGACGTCTCGCACGATGAGCCTGGGCTCGCGTTCCATCGAAGCCACGACATGAATGCCGGTGATATCGCCGCGGATATCGAGATCGATTTTACACTGACGGACGCTCTGCAGCTGGCAGATCCATCTCTCGGCATCCTTGACCCACCCGTTGTCGTCGTCGTGATGTTGCTGCATGAAGTCGGGCCCCCTCTCATCCATGAGTGACGTGCCAAAATCCGTTGACGCATGATGCTAACAGAGCATTCCGTGCCTCACAACGAAAAATGACACGCGAGGTCAAGAAAGGTGTCCTGATGCAAGTTACGTGGGTCTCAGGGGGTCATCATGGCGCGGAGCCAAGCAACTCTTTGGGCGACGTCTTCCGAGGTCAAGTCGGCGATCGGAGCGACGCTGAAATCCTCCGGACAGTGGCTGGCCACGGCCGTACCCTGGATCATGGCCTCGCGGAATTCGGCATCACCGTCGTCCCGGTGCGCAGCTACACGGGCCAGATGTCCGAGGAAACCACCGGCGAAACTGTCGCCGGCACCCGTGGGGTCGACGACCTCGGATAGCAGTACCGCGGGAACGGCCAGAACGCCTTCGGGGCCGAAGAACAGCGCTCCGTGTTCGCCTTTCTTGATGACCACGCGCTTGGGCCCCATGGCCATGATCGCGTCGGCCGCTGCAGCCAAGCCCGTCATGCCGGACAGGAGTCGCGCCTCGCTGTCGTTGACCAGCAGGACATCGACGCGACGCAGAACGCGCTCGAGGGAGGCCCGCGTGGTTTTGATCCAGAGGTTCATGGTGTCGAGCACGACGAGCTTCGGGTCAGCCACCGCCTCGAGAACATCGAACTGGAGGTCCGGGTGGATGTTGGCCAACAGTACGTAGGGCGTGTCTGCCCAGCCGGCGGGAAGCTGCGGGCGGAAGTCGGCGAAGACGCCCAGCTCGGTGGCCAGGGTGTCGCGTTCGATCATGTCGTCGTGGTAGCGGCCCGACCAGTGGAAGGTGGAGCCGGAACGCCGCTCGATGCCTGCGATGTCGACGCCGTGGGCGGCCAGAAGGTCCAGGTCCTCTTGACGGAAGTCGTCCCCCACGACGCCGACGGCACGGACCGGAGCGTAGAGGGCCGCGGCCAGGGAGAAGAAGCTGGCGCTGCCTCCCAGTTGGCGTTCCCGTCTTTCATGGACGGTCTCAACAGTATCGTAGGCCACCGACCCGACAACGAGGATACACATGGTCACTCCTTCTCGCCCATGAACTCCGGAGCCTCGACGCCGAGCAATTCCAGAACATGGGCCAGGACCGCACGGGTCGCCTGGCACAGCTGCAGCCGAGCCATGGTGACGATGAGGTCGTCACCGAGGATCGTGCAGTGGTGATAGAAATAGTGGTAGAGGGATGCCACCTCGTGGGCGTAGGCCGTGAGCCGATGGGGCTCTCTGGCCACCGCGGCATCGGCGATGGTTTCGGGCAGACGGATCAACTCGCCCACCAAGGCCCACTCCGGTTCCTCCTGCAGACCGTTCAGTCCCTTTTCGGTGACGTCCTCCACGCTGATGCCCGCCTCGGCCGCCTTGCGCAGTACCGAACAGATCCGCGCGTGGGCGTACTTCACATAGTAGACCGGGTTCTCGTTGGACTGCTCGCGGGCCATGTCCAGATCGAAATCAAGATGCGAGTTGGGCTTGCGGGTCAGGAAGATGTACTTGGCCACATCGGCACCCACGTCGTCGCACAGCGCATCCATCGACACGAACTGGCCCTCGCGCTTGGACATGTCCATGGGCCGGCCGTCTTCGACGAAATTCACCTGCTGGAGGATCTGAACCTCGAGCCAGCCGTCGGGTACGCCGAGGGCTTTCATGGCTCCCTCCATGCGTGCGATATGGCCGTGGTGATCGGGACCCAGGAAGTCGATGGCGTGCTCGAAGCCGCGCTGGAACTTGTGGAAGTGGTAGGCGACGTCGGCCAGGAAGTAGGTCGGGATTCCGTCCGAACGGACGATGACGCGGTCCTTCTCGTCGCCGAACGTCGTGGAGCGGAACCAGGTCGCCTCGTCCTGCTCGTACACGTGACCGTTCTTGCGGAGTTGTTCGAGGGCCCGCTCCACCCGCTTGGTCTCGTGGAGCTCGGACTCGAAGTACCAGGTGTCGAAGCGCAGGCCGAAGCGGCGGCAGGTGGTGCGCTGCCAGGTGAGGATCTTCATCAGGGCGTACTTGGAGAACCGCCGTACCGACTCTTCCTCGGGCAGCTGCATCCAGTCGTCGGCCGTGCCCGCGGGGGCGGTGACGCGGTGGAAGCTCTCGTCGTTGAAGACGTTCGCCTGCTCGAGGATCGCCTTGCTGTCGAGGTGCAGCAGCTCTTCGGCCATGCGCGTGATGTAGCGTCCCTTGTAGCCGTCCTCGGGAAACTCGGCCGCTTGCCCGAGCATCTCCATGGTCCTGGCCCGCAACGAGGCGCCGAGGAGCTTCACCTGCCGACCGGCGTCGTTGACGTAATACTCGCCGTGGGCGTCGTAGCCCACCGCATCGAGCAGGCGGACCAGGGTGGAGCCGAAGGCGCCAGCCCGAGCCGAGACGACGTTGAGCGGTCCGGTGGGATTGGCGCTGATGTACTCCACATTGATGCGCTTGCCGCCGCCGGTCTTGATGGCTTCGATGGCGCCTTCGCCGTGCCAGAGCTCCAGCAGGAGATTCCGTTGATGCTCCCTGGCGATACGGAAGTTGATGAAGCCCGGCCCGGCGATCTCCACCGAGGCGACGACCGCACGGTCGAACATCAGCTTGGCGGCGAGTTCCCCCGCCAGCTCGCGTGGTTTGCGGGACAGCCGCTTGGCGCAGACCATGGCGATGTTGGTGCTCAGGTCGCCGTGTGAGCGGTCGCGGGGCTTCTCGAGATCCACCTCGATGTCGCCGTCGAACAGGCCGTACTGTTCCAGGTGCTTGTGGATCTCCCTGCGGATCACTTCATGAATCGTCATGTCTATTCCGTCTCGTTGTCGCCGGTCTTCGCGAGTGCACGCCGCACCAGGGACAGGTCGGGGTGACGTTCTGCCACTTCGGGCCGTGCAAAATAGTCCTCGGACACCTCCCGGCGCTCCGCGTCGTTCCAGAGCCGCTCCAGGTCGTAGTAGGTGCGGGAGCGCGGCAGCATCACGTGGACGACGATGTCCACGAAGTCGATCAACGCCCAGCGGCCCTGCTCCAATCCCTCGGTATGCAGAGGCTTCTCGCCGGCGTCGCAGAGTTCGTCGAGCACGGCCCTGGCCAGGGCCGTCACCTGGGGCTCAGAATTGCCGGTGGCGATGACGAAGAGGTCGGCCACGTCGGAATTCGGCCGGAGGTCGAGAATGACCACGTCCTCGGCCTTGTGGGCCAGAAGAGCATGGACGATGCGTTCGGCCGTCGCGAATGAAGGTGCGTCCTTGCGGACGTTCCGGTCTGTCATGTTGTTGCTCTCGTTCGGGGGCGTGCGGCGAAGGCCGTCCGCGGGGTCAGTTGAGACGTCGCAGAACATATTCCACGGCCACGGCCAGAAAGTCCTTCTGGACCCCTGAGGCCAAGGGTTCCAGGACGGACTTGGCCTCGTCGCCGAAACGGCGTGCAGTGTCGCGCGCCTCGTCGACGCCGCCGTATTCGAGGACGAAGGCCTTCACGGCCGGCCAGTGATCGGCTCGCTCGGAAGTATCATGAGGCTCGACGAGGCCCAGAAATTCTTCGCGGGCGTCCTCGGGAGCGGCGTTCAGAGCCGCGATGAAAGGAAGGGTGATCCTCCCCTCCTCCCAATCCTGACCCGTGGGCTTGCCCAGACGCCGTTCGTCGCCGAGATAGTCGAAGATATCGTCGGTGATCTGGAAGACGAAACCGATCTTACGGCCGAACTCGCCGAAGGCATCCGCAGCGTCGCCCAGACCGGGATGGAATCCGGCGCCGATCGCACAGGCCGATTCGATCAGCGACGCTGTTTTACGATCGATGATCTCCATGTAGGCGTCGCGTGTGATGAGCAGGTTGTTCTTGGTCTCTAGCTGCATCATCTCGGCCTGGCTCATCTTGAGAGTCGTGGCGGCGAGCCGGTCGAGAGCGTCGCGCAGGCCGTGCCGGCTCAAGGCGTCGAGGGCCTTGCTGTAGAAGTAGTCGCCCATGACCAGGGCCGTGGCCGGACTCCAGGCGTCGTTCACCGACCGCAGGCCGCGCCGGGTGGCAGCCTCATCGATGAAGTCGTCGTGCAGCAGCGTCGCGGTGTGGATCATCTCCACGCAGGCAGCGGCGATGATGGCCTCGTCGGGAACTGGTCCGTCGTGCTTCGCCGACAGCAACAGCAGGGTGGGGCGGAAGCGCTTGCTCTTTCCCTGACGCACGTGGGCGCACACATCTTCGATCAGGGGGGTCTCCCCCGTCATCAGACGCGTATAGACATCATCAAAGCGATCCAGCTCTCCCCCGATGATCTTCTGGAGGCTCCAGAGCTGGATGCGTTCCCGGTCGAGCAGCGACATTCGCCCTTCCTCGCAAGTGCGCAGGTTGTTGTCGTCTCAAAGGTGAAGCCGTGGGTGCCGACTGTCAATGACCTTCTGGATCGTCGCGGTCTCGTTCCCGCCGCCTGGTGACGACCATGGCGATCAGGACCGATCCAAGGTACAGGATCATGACCGGGCCGGCCATCAACAGCTGTGACAGGACGTCCGGCGGCGTCAGAACGGCCGAGAATATCACGATCGTGACCAGGGCATAACGCCACCATTTCAGCAGCAAGCGCGGGTGCACAATGCCCAGCGCGCTGAGCAGGAACACGACCAGAGGCAGCTCGAACACCAACCCGAAGGCGAGGCACAGACGTGCCACGAAGGCGAAGTAGGCGCCGATTCCGATCAGCGGCAGCATCTGATCGGTGGCGAACGAGAGCATGAAGGCCACGACCTTGGGAATCAGGATCACGTAGGCGAACCCGACGCCGGTGTAGAACAGTCCCGCGGACGCGATCAGCAGCGGGGCCACCGTCTTGCGCTCCCGGCGATAGAGTCCCGGCATGATGAAACGGTAGACGCGCCAGAGGACGTAGGGCAGCACCAGGAAAAGGCCGCAGACCAGCGCGATCTTCATGCGGGTCAGAAAGGCCTCGACGGGCTGGTGGAAGTAGACGTGTTGCCCCGTCGAAGTCAGAGGCTGCACCAGCAGGTCCAGGATTCGCTGGGAGAAGAACCAGCAGACGCCGGCGGCGGCCAGGGCCGAGATCAGAGAGTGGAGCAACACCGAACGGAGCTCGTCGAGGTGGTCGAGGAGGGTCATGGAGCCTTCCGGGCGTTCCGGGCGTTCCGGGCTTGCGTCACGATCGGTCACCGGCGTCCTCCTTCCCGTCCAGCAGATGGCGCAGTTCGCTCATGAATTCGTCGACGTCCTTGAAGGAGCGGTAGACCGAGGCGAAGCGTACGTAGGCCACCTCGTCCTCTGTCCTCAGCTTGCTCATGACCAGCTCCCCCACTTCGCGGGTGGAGACTTCGCCGGCGATGTCGCGCATCAGTTCGCGTTCGACGTAGTCGGCGATGGCCTCCATGCGCTCAAGGGTTACCGGCCGTTTTTCACAGGCCCGGGCAATGCCGCCGAGGATCTTGCTGCGATCGTAGCCGACGCGGTGTCCGCTGCGCTTGATCACCAGCAGGGTCTTGACCTCCACATACTCGAAGGTCGTGAAGCGTTCATCGCAAGCGATACATTCGCGACGACGGCGCACGGCCTGGCCCTCGCGAGCCGGTCGGCTGTCGATCACCTTGTCATCGTCGACGCCGCAGCGCGGACACTTCACGTCGAGCTCCTAGTCATCGGGATACAGCGGAAACGCACGGCCCAACTCCTGGGCCTCGGCGGCCAGAGTGTCGAGGGCGGCCTCGTCGTCCTTGGCGGCGACGGCGCGGTCCATGATTTCGGCGATCTGTTCCATTTCGACCGCTCCCATGCCGCGGGTCGTCAGGGCAGGCGTGCCCAACCGCACGCCGCTGGTCACAAACGGGCTCTCCTCGTCGAAGGGCACCGTGTTCTTGTTGCAGGTGATGCCCACGCGTTCGAGGAGCTCTTCCATGTCCTTGCCCGTCAGCCCACGCGGCTTGCAGTTGACCAGCAGCAGGTGGTTGTCGGTGCCGCCGCTGACGAGCCGGAAGCCCTTGGCCAACAGAGCTGCGGCGAGAGCCTGGGCGTTGTCCAGCACCTTCTGCGCATAGTCGGCGAACTCGGGCTGCAGGCACTCCAGGAAGCACACGGCTTTCGCCGCGATGGCGTGCATCAAAGGACCGCCCTGGATGCCCGGGAAGTTCATCTTGTTGACGGCCTTGAGGTGCTCCTGCCGGCAGAGCACGAGCCCGCCCCGCGGGCCGCGCAAAGTCTTGTGGGTCGTCGAGGTCACGACGTCGGCGTGGGGCACGGGGCTGGGATGGACCTTGCCGGCCACGAGACCCGCGATGTGGGCCATGTCGAAGATGAACACGGCGCCCACCTCGTCGGCGATGCTGCGCATGGCCTCGTAGTCCCAGGTACGCGGATAGGCGCTGGCGCCGCCGATCAGCAGGCGGGGTTTCACCTCACGGGCCTTATCGCGGAGCTTGTCGTAGTCGATGGTCTCGCTGCCCTGCTCCACCTCGTAGTGGTGGGCTTCGAACATCAGGCCGGAGAAGTTCACGGGGTGACCGTGGGTCAGGTGTCCGCCGTGGCTCAGGCTCAGGCCCAGGATCTTGTCGCCCGGTTTCGCGAAGGCGAGGTAGGCGGTCATGTTGGCCGTCGAGCCGCTGTGGGGCTGAACATTGGCGCGCTCGGCGTCGAAAAGTTCGCAGGCGCGGCGTTTGGCCAGGGTCTCGGCGTCGTCCACGTGCACGCAGCCACCGTAGTAGCGCTTGCCGGGATAGCCCTCGGCATACTTGTTGGTCAGCACGCTGCCCACGGCCTCCATGACCGCACGGCTGGTGAAGTTCTCGCTCGCGATCATTTCGAGCTGGTCACGCTGACGGCCCAGTTCGGCGGCCACGACCGCGGCGATCTCAGGATCGACGCGCTTCAGGAACTCGGACATGCCGGTCTCCTCTACTCGTTGGTTTCCTCGTGATCGCAGAAGTCCGACTCCTGCTCGAAATCTATGATCTTCTGCACGCGCAGGGCGTGGCGCCCGCCTTCGAAATCGGTGGCCAACCAGCGGCGGGTCATCGCGAGGGCTTCTTCGGGACTCGTGGCCTCTGCGCTGAAACAGATCACGTTGCTGTCGTTGTGACGGCGCGTGGTGCCGGCCATCTCCTCGGTCCAGCACAAGGCCGCGCGTACCCCGGGCACCTTGTTGGCGGCGATGCTCACGCCGATGCCGGAGCCACAGATCAACACTCCCCGATCCGCTTCGTCGGCCGCCACGGCGTAGCCTACGGCGAAGGCCGCATCGGGGTAGTCGGCTGACTCGGTGGAATCACAACCGCAGTCGATCACCTCGTGGCCCGCGGCCTCCAGCGCCGCCATGAGATGGTCCTTGTGGCCGAAGCCGCGGTGGTCGGAACCGATGGCGATCATCATCGCGGAGCCTCCATGAAAACGTGTGCCCAGGCGGCCAACAGACGTTCGACCTGCTCGGCCATGAGTTCGTAAGCCAATTCCGTTCCCTGGCGCCAGGGGTCGTCCACGTCTTCGCCCGGTACGGGATCGTCGCAGGAACCGAGCACGACGCCGGGACATCCCAGCTTGCCGACCTTGCCAAGATATCCTGGCAGTGCGGCGTGGATCGCAGAAACATGATCGGCGGTCATGCCGATCAACCAAGCCGCCGTCGAGGCCAGCTCCGCGTCGAGTCGCTGCGATCGGTGGCCGTTGAGATCGAGTCGCCGGTCCCGAGCCATATCGCAGGTTCCGGCCGACGCGGGACATCCCGCGACGGCCCCGACACCGGCCGAGCGGAACGTCCAGTTCGGAAACAGCATGCCTGCTACGGCCTCGGCCAGCGGGCTGCGGCAGGTGTTCCCGGAACAGATGAAAATGGCCAGGGGCCCGCTCATCGTACCTCCGCCGAGTGGCTCCAAAGTAGATCGGGCGATGGTGACAGTCAAGTCGAGCCGAACGCCGCAATCAATTGATATTTATTCCGTTACCGGATATCAGACCAGTCCGGCACGATCCCCTCCCCTGGCCTCAGGACCACGGGTGGCCAAAGCGTCAAATCCACGAGCGTGCTGGGCACCGGCAATGTCTTCGACACGGGGCTCCAGGCGAGATCGGAAACGAGATCGACCCGTTCGCCGAAGGCCTCCGCCGCCTCCAGCAGTGTCGGGGCGGGCAACTCACCGGCGGCATTCGCGCTCGTCGAGACGATCGGAACGCCGACCTGCAGCAGAGCTTCGCGCAGAGCCGGCGGTTGGGGAACCCGGACCGCGAGGGTGCCTCGTCCTCCTGTCACTGCGCGAGACGCCGCTGCGGACGCCTTCAGCACGAGAGTGAACGGACCTGGCCAGCAACGTCGGATATACTGGTCGACGCGGGCGGGACGTTCGGCCAGCCACGGCGCCGCCGCCTCGAGGGACGCCGCCAAGACCAACAGCGGTTTGCCGGCATCCCGCCCCTTCAGGGCCTGGATGCGGGCGACGGCCGCCGGTGTGTCGATGCGGGCGTGGAGACCCGGCAGGGTATCGGTGGCCATCAGCGCTACGCCGCCTGTTGTGAGGCAGCGGATCAGAGCCTCCGGATCCCCCGATCTTTTCATCTACTGTCCGCCCCGGGCCATCTCCCGGCGGTGATCGGACAGCTTGGCCGCAACCTTCCCGTCGGACAGCGCGAGGATCCGGGCTGCGAGCACCGCGGCGTTCTTGGCGCCTGCTGAACCCACAGCCACGGTGGCCACCGGAATACCACCGGGCATTTGGACGATGGACAGCAGGGCGTCGATGCCCGCCAACGGACCGGCCGCCACCGGCACGCCGATGACGGGCTTTTCGGTGAGGGAGGCCAGCACTCCGGGCAGGTGAGCTGCCAGGCCCGCGACGCCGATCCAGACCTGCACACCCTCGCGGTCGCCCTGCTTCACGAGGCGACGCAAACGGTCGGGAGAGCGGTGCGCCGAGGCGATTTCGATGCGGTGGGAAATCCCGAACCGCTCGAGCAGGGCCTGAGTCCCTACGACCACAGGCAGATCGGACTTGCTGCCCAGGACGATGATCACACGGTCGTTGGTTTTGGTCTTGGCGGTAGTCACGCTGTCGTCCCCTCCTTGAAACCGGCGCCAATGTCGCGCCTGAAGTGCATGCCCTCAAAAGCGACGCCGTCGAGCAGGCCGTAGGCCCGTGTCCGCGCCGCCTCGAAATCCTGTCCCATGCCCACGGCCCCGAGCACGCGTCCACCGGCGGTGACCACGGCACCGTCCTGTGAACGGGTTCCGGCGTGGACGATCCAGGCGTTGACGTCGTCGGCAGGCAGGGTGATGACCCGTCCCTTGGGATAATCGCCAGGATAGCCCTCGGATGCCCCGACCACCACCACGGCAGCCTGATCCCAGCTGCTGAGAGCCGCCCCTGGCCAAGGAGTCGGCGCTCCCGCGGGCGCCGGGGACAACCCGGCGAGGAACGTTCCGAGTTCCCCTTGGGAGGTCGCCAGGATCAGCTCCGGAAAACCGTCCTTGATCAGCGGCAGGACGACCTGCGTTTCGGGATCCCCGAAGCGGCAATTGAACTCCAGGACCTTGGGGCCCTCGGCGGTCAGCATCAGCCCGGCGTAGAGCACGCCACGATAGGGCGTACCGCGGCGGCGGAGTTCCGCGAGCACGGGCTCGATCACATCGGTGCAGACGGTGCGGGCCAGCCCGGAGTCCACCAGGCAACCGCTGGCGAAGGCGCCCATGCCCCCTGTGTTCGGCCCCTGATCACCCTCACCGACCCGCTTGTGGTCGCGGGACGGCGCCAGCAGGACATAAGCTTCGCCGTCGGTGATCGCGAGCACGGACAGCTCGGGGCCGACGAGGCGTTCCTCCAGCAGCACCTGCAGGCCGGCGGCGCCGAAACGTTCGTCCTCGAAGCAGGCCCGCAGGAACCACTCGGCCTCGTCGCGGCTCGTGCACACCGCGACACCCTTGCCCTGGGCGGCGCCGCAGGCCTTCACGACCGGGGGTGTCGACCAGCGGTCAAGGGCGACGAGGGCCGGCGCGAGGGCGTCGAAGGTCTCGTGCCGAGCCGTGGGCACACCGGCCGCCGCCATGACGTTCTTGGCGTGGTTCTTGTCGCCTTCCAGCCGCGCGCCGTCGGCGCCGGGCCCGAAGACGGGAACGCCGGCTGCTCGAATCACGTCGGCGAGGCCGGCGATCAACGGGTCTTCCGGTCCGACGATGACGCAGTCGATGCCGTGCTCGACGGCCCACGCCGCCACGGCAGGCGCATCGTTCACATCCAGAGGCACCGACTCGGCCAGGAATTCGGTGCCGGGATTGCCAGGGGCCGCGAAGACGAGAGGGCGGGAAGGATCGAGGGCGAGACGGCGAACGAGGGCGTGCTCGCGGCCGCCGCCGCCGATCACGAGGAAGCGTGCGGGCATGGTCGACTCCTTGTTCGATGGTCCGGACGCACCATACCCCAGGCGCTTCCCGAGCCGCAACGAAAAGGGCGGCCGCTGGCCGCCCGGAATCAGGGAACGATGCGTGTGCCGGCCCCGCCGCGGACCGCCAAGAGGAGATGTTCGGGGTCGGTGATCACGACCTCGCGCCCCCCCGCCTCCAGGAAGCGGATCGCCGATTCGATCTTGGGCCCCATGCTGCCGGCGGGAAACTCCCCTGCTGCGAGCATGGTCCGTGCTTCGTCGGCGGTGATCACGTCGAGGTCCGTCTGGGCAGGTGTGCCGAACCCGCGGCAGACCTTGGCGACCTGGGTGACGACCACGAAGACGTCGGCGCCGACCAGTTCGCTCAACAGTTCACTAGCGAGGTCCTTGTCGATGACGGCGTCGATGCCCTCGATCTTGTCCTGTTCGCACTTGACCACCGGCACGCCGCCGCCGCCGCAGGCCACAACCAGCACCCCGGCGCTGATCATCCGCTTGATGACTTCGGCCTCCACGACCCGGCGGGGCATGGGACTGGGCACGACGCGACGCCAGCCGCGCCCGGCGTCATCTTTGATGGTCCACCCGAATTCCTGTTCGAGACGACGAGCCGTCTGTTCGTCGTAGAAAGGACCGATGGGCTTGGTCGGATTCTGAAAGGCGGGATCGTCGCGGTCCACCAGTACCTGGGTAACGACCGTCGCGACGGGAATGTCCAGTCCTTGCAGCATGACGGCGTTCTGGAGGTTCTGCTGGATCATGTACCCGAGTCCGCCCTGGGAATCGGCGCCGCAGACGAACAGCGGCATGGGCGGAATACCGTAGACGCTGCGTCCCGCGTCGTTGCGCAGGAAGATGTTGCCGACCACCGGGCCGTTGCCGTGGGTCACGACCACGCCGTGGCCTTCGCCCGCCAGCTCGGCCACCTGGTTCATCGTCGCCTTCGTGATCTGGTACTGCTCCAGGTACGTGCCCTTCTGGCCCGTCGGAATGATGGCGTTGCCGCCGAGGGCGATCACGTAACGCAAGGGCTCCACGGTCCACCTCCACACCGTCGTAAAAACGGGAGCACCGCGCCGGAGCGCGGTGCCTTCCCGGTGCTCATCGTCTACTTAGCGCAGAGCCTTGGCCATCTGCTCCACGCGGTCCAGGGCTTTCTTGATCTGCTCCTGGCTGTTGGCGTAGCTGAAGCGCAGGTAGCCTTCGCCGTACTTGCCGAAGGCGGTGCCGCTCAGGGCCGCCACGCCGTACTCGTCGAGCAGCATCGACTCGAGTTCGGAACTCTTGCGGCCGAACGAGGAGAAGTTCGGGAACACGTAGAACGCGCCCCGGGGCAGCTTGCAGGTCACACCGTCGATGGCGTTCAGCCCGTCGACCAGCAGGTCGCGACGCACCTTGAACTCGGCGACCATCTCTTCAGCCGCGGTCTGGGGACCGGTCAGGGCCTCGGCGCCGGCGATCTGCGTGAACGAGGCCGTGCAGGAGTTGCAGTTGGTCTGCAGCTTGGCCACGGCGTCGGCCCATTCCGCGGGCATCACGCCGTAGCCCAGGCGCCAGCCCGTCATGGCGTAGGTCTTCGAATGGCCGTCGAGGATGCAGGTGCGCTCGAGCATGCCCGGCCGCGTGGTGATCGAGTCGTGGGACCCGTCGTAGATGATCTTCGAGTAGATCTCGTCGCTCATCACGTAGAAGTCGTGCTTCACGGCCAGCTCGGCGATGGCGTCGAGGTCCGCGGACGAGAGCATGCCGCCGGTGGGGTTCTGGGGCGAGTTGATGATCAGCAGCTTCGTCTTGTCGCTGATCAGGGCCTTGAGGTCCTCGATGTCGAAGCTGAAGTCCTTCTCCTCGGCCAGCTTCAACGGCACCGCCTTGGCGCCGATGAAATTGATGACCGACTCGTAGATCGGGAACCCGGGATTCGGATAGATGACCTCGTCGCCCTCGTCCACCAGGGCGGTCATCAGGAAGTACATGATGGGCTTGCCGCCCGGGGTGATCACGATGTTCTGCGGGCCGACGTCGATGCCGCGGTCCTTGGCGATGTACTCCGCGAAGACCTTGCGGACCTCGGGCTTGCCGGCGGCCGGACCGTAGTGGGTCTCGCCGCCCTGCAGGGCGCGCACGCCGGCGTCGACGATGTTGGCGGGCGTATCGAAGTCGGGCTCGCCGATCTCGAGGTGGACGATGTCGCGACCCTGGGCCTCGAGGGCTTTGGCGCGGGCCAGGATCACGAAGGCCGTCTCGGTTCCCAGTCGTTCCATTCGCTTCGCCAGCATGTGCGTCTCCTGCGGTATCGCCTCGACGGCGGTGGTCGATGAACTTCCCGTCTCGACAATGTTATTTCGTGGACAGGGTGAAGTCAAAATCCATCAAAGCCCGCCGCGGACACGGATCCGCCCTCCCAGGAAGCGACGCGGACCCTCATCGTCGTCGCGCTCGATGATTTCTCCAGCTGCAGAGATCCGCAGAGACAGAACGGCTCCGGACCAGCCGACCGACCAAAGCGCCCCCAGGTGCCTGGCATGCCGGACAGCCAAGATTCCAGGGGCGGGGGCATCGGCTGTCATGAGATCCAGAGCGCCGCCCCAGGACCAGAGGTGGCCGAAGCGCAGCCGGCCCCGCTTCCCGAGGTTGCGGTCTGCCTGGAAGCGAACGAGATGTCGGGAACGTGAACGGATGCCGTCGTCGAACCAACGGTCGGCGATCCCCGCCGTCAGCTGCCAGTCCTGCCATTCCCCGGCGACGCGCAAAGCGAAGCTCCAGTCCACGCGCTTCCAGTCGAGCCCGGGGGGCTCCCATGGTCTTGATGCGGCCCAGCCCCAACGTCGATCGACGACACGTCGTGCCCGCCCGTCCAGACTCAGACCACCGGAGGTTTTCCAGACACAGGTCGTCTCGAATCTCAGGCGGCTTTCGGCGCCGAGGATTCCCGAACGCTCGTGGTCGGCCCTTCCTCCCGTCGCCAACATGCTCCATCGACCAGCGGTGGCCGCTCCGACCGTTCCCCGTATCGCCCAACCGGACCCTGACGGGCCGGGGACCAACGGCAGACCGTCGGAAAGCTTCGTCTGCAGATCCTCCCCGGCGACGGCCATGGCTTCGAGGCGCTTGCCGCGTCCGATCCAGGCGATTCTGGCCGCCATCGCGGTGCGCGGCGTCCTCCCCGCATCGGACTGTGACACTTCGAATGCCCAACGGCCATGGGTCCACGGACGGTCCAATGCCACCGAACCCGCCAAGACGTCAGGAGCTGTGATCGCCGCCACTGAGAAACCGCCGCAGCCCGACAGGCGAGCAGCCCTGAGGGGAAGCCGCCGTCCTTCCCACTGCGTATCGCTGATCAGGACTTCGAGCCCCGACCCGTCGCGGTCGTAGGATAGAACGGCACCGGTCAGCCGTCGCGCGGGATCGACGCCGATGTAACCGGCCGCACCGTGGCCGGGTGTCTGCAATGCGGATCCCGCAGATACCCGATGCCAAAGTCCAGCCCCTCTGGCGATCAAGCCGAACCCATGATCGAAGCGGAGCATGCCCCCGTGGAACTCCCAGGCTCCGAATCCTGCTCTCATGTTCCCCGAATACCGTCCGCGGTCGTCTGCGCGCAGCATCAGAGGGGATGATCGGCCGGCGCCGCCGAAACGCAGGCTGGTGCCGGAGGCTCCCGAGCGGAGATCCCAGACCAAGGCGTCCGGTGCGGGCATCGTCTCTGCTGAAGGAGCAAGCAGCAGTTCTTCGGTGTCCACGACCGTTCCACGATCATCCAAGATCGTTTCTTCCTCGCTCTCAATGTCAGCGATCTCCTGAGCACAGATCAGCATCGGTGCGGTCATCTGCAGCAGCCACACCAGCACTAGGATTCCTCTGAGTCCAGGCTGCGCCGTCATCGACCCAAATCCCCGACCCAACCCACCTGCCAGCCGTGCTCCAGGCCCAGCAGCGGGTGGACGGCATGGCGGGAACGGAGCAGCAGTCCGCCCCGACGCACGGCGATCAACAGCGCCGTTTCACCCGTCGACCCATCCCATCCCGCCCCCAGACCGATCCCGGTCCCGAAACGCAGCCAGCCCTGGCAACGCAGGGCCGGTTCGCCGGCGGCACCATCCACCAGAGCGAGGGTGCCGAGGGTCCACTGTGAACGCAACGCCAGCGCGAGACGGGGTTCGCCTCCCCAGGTCGTCCACGGCCTCGTCACCTCCGCGAGGGGGATCCTGGCGATGATCCTCACCCCCGGTCCAGGCGCAACGATCGGCTGCAGGGCCACCTCCCACGAGCCGGGCCAAACCGTGCCTGCGGCTCGCACACTCCGGCGTAGGCCGATCAGGGCGACGGGCCAGCCACGACGACCGAGGCGGCCACGGATCCGATCTTCGCGCCACGGCGACCCTGGCGCCCCCGTATGCTGCCACGCACCTTCGATCCGCACTCCCGCGACGAGCCCTCCCTCCAAGGCCGTCTGGGACAATGCGTCGACACCGGCGAGGACGGAGTGTGACACGGCCAGCCACCCCTGGTCGGCCAGGTCGGGGTCATCATCGCTGAGGAAGGCTCCCATCTCAGGCGTCGTGGCCAGCCAGACCGTGGCCAGATCCCTGCCGACGACGATCTGCGTCGTCAGAAGGGCCAAGACCACCAGAAGGGCGCTCCTGGCCCTCCTCATGGACGCTCCAGGCCACGGACCACCACGATGCGGTTCCGGCGTAGGATCCGGCCAGCAGCGTCTCTGGTGCGCAGGAGCACGAGCCAGGGCCCGGCCGCCACCGCAGTGCCATCGTCAGTGGTCCCGTTCCAGACAACCGTGCGCGGCCCAGGTCCAAGACCATCTCCGCCCAGACTGCGGACCACGCGGGTATCGAGATCCAGCACACACAGATCCCAGGCCGTCTCGCCTCTGTCGAGACGGAAGACCAGACTGGTTCCGCCGTCCGCGAAGACCGTCGGTGAGGCTGACAAGCCAGACCCCGAAACCGGGGCGTTCACACTGTTGGGGCAACCGGGAGTGCTGCCGACTGCCGCAGTCGACGACCTCCAGGCTCTCGACAGATCCATCATGACGGATCCGTCGATCCTTTCGAGACTCCGTCCCGTGCCGGGCGAGGGATACTCACCACCCCATGCCACCCAATCCACGATCACACCCTGGGGATCATGGATCACCAGACGATCCGCCCAGGGATCGCCGTCGCTCGCGGTGTTGTTGAGAACAGGCCAACCATCGGGTGATTCGTCCACGAACAAGCTGAGATCCGCTGTCGCACAGGGCCAGGGAACGTCGGCCGCCTGAAGATCGCGGATCCAGGCCGCCAGACCATCCTCGTCGGCCGTCAGCACCAGTCGATCTCCTCTGGCGAGCACCCGCGATGGCAAGGCCCGCCGTCCACCGCCTTCGTCTGCGAAGCTCCACCGGTCCAGATCGAGGTCGACGGCGTCGTGCGGCACTTCGAGTTCAATCCATTCGGGCCCACCGGCAGCAGGGGCCGCCATCACCTCGCTGAACCGCACTGGAGCCGGCCCGGTCCAGGCCGATCCCGCGCGCATGCGGAGCGTGTCCCCTTCTCCCGGGCGGGGCAGGGCCAGGTGAAGCTCGACGTTCCCCTCCGCTGAAGATGACCAGACAACGGCTCCATGCACGAGGGCGCCCGGTGCGCTTTCAGCGAGGGTGAACCCGCCGAGCACCGCACCGTGAACATCATGAAGAAGACCGGTGACAGAGGGATAGAGATCCAGACCGTCGTTGCGCCAGGAAACGAGGAGTTCGAACTGTTCACCCGCCAGGCTGCGGGCCGGTGGCGTGAGCTGGTAATCCTCGAGTCGATAGGACCAACGTTCGACGTTGGGCCTCCCCGGCGTCGGTTCCTCAGCGGCATGCCAGTCCAGATCGTTGTGATCGGTATCGACGCCGTCGGGACGACGGGCCAGAGAACGGCCGCCGACGGCACCGGCGTGGGGACGGCCTTCGAACAGGGCTTCCTGCTCGAGGGCGCCGTAGCCGAGAAGGTCCAGAACCTCCTGCCCACGACGGAGGCGCACGGCGTCGGGTCCATTCTGCAAACCCAAGGCGACGACGGCGTCCGCTGCAACCGCTTCATCCCAACCACGGTCGACGATCAGGTACCGATGTCCGGATCCGAGCACCTCGGCGGCCGTCGCCCGCCAGCGCACCTCCCACACGTCGCCGACGGCTCCGTTGGCGAACTCCAGCACGATGTTCCCGAGAGAGACAGGATCAGGCCCGGTGTTGACGATTTCGACGAACTCGCCGCCGCCGTCGGCCCCTGCCGGATCGTAGAGGACCTCGTTGAGCACGACGGCGGCGCGGGCACACGTCACGTCGAGCAGGACCATCAGCAAGGCCGCCGTGGCCGGAAACAGCAACAGGTTCAGAAACCGCCGTAAGTCGACAAGGATCACACTGTCGATCCGAACCGGGAGAGATCAGAGGGCGGAGCCCCCATCATGAATCACAGCAGGGAGATCAGAGGAGACCGCTGCGGCGACGCAGGATCCATTCCAGTCCGAGCAGAACGGCCACAGCGGTGACGAAGGGCCAGGAGGACCAAGGAAGTGCGGAACTGCGGCTCGTCCGCCGACCCGGGGCAAGATCCAGTTCCGATACTGTCCGCAGCAAGCTGCGACGCCCTGCCACGGTGCCGGCATCGAGATACGCACCGCCCAGATGGGAGGCCAGGGTGTGCAGTCCGGTGCGATCCTGGTTGCCCTGCCGATCTTCGACCGAAGTCTTCGTCACGATGATTTCACGGGCCGCACCGGCAGCCTCGTCGACACCTGCAGACAGAGGTGTCAACTCGTAGCGTCCGGGAGGCAGGGGGCCCACCTCAGTGCGTGCCGTCCCCGCATCGCCCGCCACCGGCCTCATGCTCAGTCGTACGGGTCGGAATGAGGACTCAGAGTCGAGGGACCGGATTCCGAGAGTCGACGGCGGCACCCCCGGCCGTCCGCCCAGATCGAGTCGACGGGCCCGGATCTCGATGGTCTCGCCTTCGTGGTAGACATGACGTCGCCCCAGCATCATGACGCCCGTTTCTTCCGCACCCCGCGCAATCCAGATCAGCAAGTTCGCCATGACGTCGCCTAGCCCGTAGTCGGCCTCCTCGAGACCCTGGGGCGGCTTCCAGAAGAGCTGTTCCCAGAGATCGGGACTGCCGAGCCAGGCCGTACGACCATCGTCGAGGCGCCGCGCAACCAGCAAAGGCAGCGGGTCGGCTCCGGAGTTTTCGGCACGTGCCTCGAGAATGGTGTGGGCAACAGCATCCGGTTCGGCGCGGACGATCGAGGCCAGAGGCGGACGACGCTGCAATCCCCGCGCAAGGTCGGGCAGACCGGCCAGCAGGGGGTGACCCGCCTCAGCCGGCGCCACTCCGACCCGCCAACGTCCGGCGGGGGAACCCGCCACAGAGGCAACGGGGCGCAGGTCGTCCAAGGCACTTGGTCGGGACGATGTCTGGGGATCGGCGACGAAAAGCACGCCCAGCCCTCCCGCAACGGCTGCGACCAGAGGTTCAGGCTCGACCCAGGCTTCGGCCCCTGGATCGGCCAGCACCAAGCCGTCCCATATGCTCCAGCCCGCCAAACCTGCAGGTGTGAGCCAAGGGGTTCCGTCCTCGAAGGCAGGTCCGGTCGCCGTCGGTCCGACGACCACGAGGTCCACGCCGTCTTCGGCGTCCGCCGACACGGCCAAGAACCGTACGAACCAACCGGGATGCGACGTCAGCAGCAGGATGCTCCGGCGCCCCTCTCGAACCAGCACCGCCGCCGCGGCTTCATTGTTCGCGGTCATGGCTTCGCCGGGCACAGGCAGCACGCGGGCAGTCAAGAGTCTGAGCCCGGCGGCGTCCGGCACATCGATGATCTCACAGCGAACGCTGGCGTCTCCCGCACCGGGCTGGACGGTCCGGCGCCCTACTTCCCGCCCGTCGTTCTCCAGAACGACGGTTAATTCCGTCAGCGGACGATCTCCCCAGCCGCGCAGTTCCAGTTCGATTTCCACGACGATGTCGTCGCCGACCTGGACGATGTCGGGCGTGCGCGGTGCGAGCATCTGGACGTCCGGCGGTCCGACCGGGTCGCCGACACCGACCACGGCCAACGCTCCGTTGCGGGTCGACTGCACAGCGGACGTCGCGGTCTGATGTCCGTCGGCAACAAGAACCGTCAAACGCGCCTGCTCGGATCCGGCGCCGTCGCGAAGCAGTCCCGGCAAAGACGTGCCGACGGCCGCTGGCCGTACATCACGGTTGATCAACGTACCGACAGGCTCGATCCCGTTGCCGCGGAACACTTCCAGCACGGCATCCTCGCCGCGACCCGAGAGAACGGAGTCCACCGCGGCGACCAGGTCCAGAGCCACATCCCAGCGGCTTCGCCCCTCCCCCCCGTCGCCCATCTCCATACTGCGGGAATCCTCCAGCAGAACCCGCACAACGGCTGGTTCGGCGATGTTCCTCTCGAACACGAGAACCGGACCGAGAGCGGCGAGCAGCAGGCTGATGATGGCGAGGGAGCGCAGCAGAACGAAAACCCGGCGGAGAAGAGGCGTCACGGCTGGAGTCGTCAGACGATAGTGGCGACGGGTCCAGGGACCCGTCGCCACCATCAATACCACGAGCAGAAGCGTCCACAGCAGGGGCGCCGTCCACTCGATGCTCATCTAGCGGTTCCTGATCACCGCGTGGGCCGCCGCCAACCGCGCGATGGGCACGCGGAAGGGGGAACAGCTCACGTAGTCCAGACCGACGCGGTGGCAGAACTCCACCGAACTCGGGTCGCCGCCGTGCTCGCCGCAGATCCCCAGGTGGATCCCCGGATTGGCGGCGCGGCCCTTCTCGGCAGCCATGGCCACCAGCTGACCCACGCCGCTCTGGTCGAGCTGCTGGAACGGGTCGGACGGCAGAATGCCCTTGTTGACATACTCGGGCAGGAACACGCCGGCATCGTCGCGGCTGTAGCCGAAGGTCATCTGGGTCAGGTCGTTCGTGCCGAAGCTGAAGAAGTCAGCGTGAGCGGCGATCTTGTCGGCCATGAGCGCGGCACGGGGAATCTCGATCATCGTACCGACCAGGTAGTCGACTTCGGCGCCGACGTCCTTCTGGGCCTTCGTAGCGACGGCGATGGCCAGCTCACGCAGGACAGAGAGCTCGGGCACGGCGCCGACCAGCGGAATCATGATCTCGGGCTTCACGTCCACGCCTCTCGCCTTAACGGCAAGAGCGGCGCGGATGATGGCTTCGACCTGGATCTCGTAGATCTCCGGGTAGGTGATCCCCAGGCGGCAGCCGCGATGGCCGAGCATGGGGTTCATCTCGTGCAGGGCTTCGATGCGGTGGCCCAGCATCTCCACCGTAACGCCCAGCTCGCCGGCCAATTCGGCGATCTCCGCCTTCTGGTCGACCGTCGGCAGGAACTCGTGCAGGGGCGGATCCAGCAGGCGCACGGTGACGGGATAACCGTCCATGGCCGTGAAGATGCCTTCGAAATCGGCCTGCTGCAGGGGCAGGATCTTGGCCAGGGCCTTGCGGCGTCCGGCCTCGTCGGTGGCCAGGATCATCTCGCGCATCCGCTTGATGCGGTCTTCGCCGAAGAACATGTGTTCGGTGCGCGTCAGGCCGATGCCGGCGGCGCCGAAGCTGCGGGCCTGCTCCGCGTCGTGGGGCGTATCCGCGTTGGTGCGCACGCCCAGGGTGCGGGTCTCGTCGGCCCAGGTCATGATCCTCTTCAGGTTGGGATCGTCGAGGCTCGGAGCGATCAAGGGCACGAGCCCCTCGTTCACCGTGCCGAGGGTGCCGTCGATGGTGATCAGGTCGCCGGCGGTGAAGGTCTTGCCGCCGATCTCCATGGTGCCCTCGCGGTAGCTCACGATCAGGTCGCCGCAACCGGCGACGCAGGGCTTGCCCATGCCGCGGGCCACCACGGCCGCGTGGCTGGTCATGCCGCCGCGGGCGGTCAGAATGCCCTGGGCGGAGTTCATGCCGTCGATGTCCTCGGGACTGGTCTCGCGGCGCACGAGCACCACCTTGCGGCCTTCGGCGGCGGCGGCCACGGCGGCCTCGGCCGTGAACACGATCTCGCCCTGAGCGGCTCCCGGCGAGGCCGGCAGACCCTTGCCCAGCACCGTCACGGGAGCGGCGGGATCGATCTGGTCGTGGAGCAGCTGGTCGAGGTGCTCGGGGCCAACGGCCATCAGCGCCTGGTCCTTCGTCATCAGGCCCTCGGTCTCCATCTCCGCCGCGATCCGCACGGCCGCACGCCCCGTGCGCTTGCCGCCGCGGGTCTGCAGCATCCAGAGTCGGCCGTCCTGGATCGTGAATTCCACGTCCTGCATGTCGCGGTAGTGCTGTTCCAGCTTCTCGCGAATGGCGCACAGCGTGGCGTAGGCCACAGGCATGGCCTCTTCGAGGGTGGGCAGGTCGTGCACCGGGTTGCCCTCAGGCAGGCGGTCGCGGCCCATGTTGTTCAAGGACTGGGGCGTGCGGGTGCCTGCCACCACGTCTTCGCCCTGGGCGTCCACGAGGAATTCGCCGTAGAAGAAATTCTCGCCGCTGGAAGGGTCGCGGGTGAAGGCGACGCCGGTGGCCGAATTCTCGCCCATGTTCCCGAAAACCATCGTCTGCACGTTCACCGCCGTACCCATGTCGTGGGGCAGTCGGTTCAGGTTGCGGTAGGTGATCGCCCGCGGCACGTTCCAGCTCTTGAACACGGCTTCGATGCCGCCCCAGAGCTGCTCCATGGGATCGCTGGGGAACTCACGGCCTGCGTGTTCGCGGACGAGTCCCTTGAAGGTCTCGATGAGATCCTTGAGATCCTGCACGCCGAGCTCCGTATCGAGCTTCACGCCACACTTGGTCTTGATGGCGTCGATGGCGTCTTCGAAGTGTTCGCCGTGCACGCCCATCACCACGTCGCCGTACATCTGGATCAGACGGCGGTAGCTGTCATAAGCAAAACGCTCGTTGCCGCTCTTGGCGATCAGACCCTTCACCGACTCATCGTTCAGACCGATGTTGAGCACGGTATCCATCATGCCGGGCATCGAGACCTTGGCCCCGCTGCGGCATGAGAACAACATGGGGTCGGCGGGATCGGCGTACTTCTTGCCCATCACCTTTTCGACGTGGGCGATGGCCTCGGCAACTTCGTTGCGCAGCTGGTCGCCGATCACGGGGCTCTTCAGGTAGTCGATGCAGCTGGCCGTGCCGATGGTGAAACCGGGGGGCACCGGAATCCCGATGCGGTCCATCTCGGCCAGGTTGGCTCCCTTGCCGCCGAGCAGCTCCCTCTGGTCACCCTTGCCTTCGGCTTCATTGTTTCCGAAGAAATAGACGAGTTTGTCGGCCATCACGAATCCTCCAGTTTTCAGCTTGCTGCGCATTGGTTCCACTTTTCACACAAAAGCATGGCCCGGTTGGTTACCGGGCCAAGCCTGATCTACGTGTCAGCGCCCCCATGGGGAGCGTTCGGCATCGTGAGGTCTGGCTACCTGATGATCACCAGTTTGCCAAAGTAGTCATCTCGGGCCGGCATTTCCACCTTGTAGATGTAAACGCCGGAAGCGAGATCGTCGGGGGTGAGCCAGGAGATGTTGTGGCCTTCTTGATCATCGAGTTCGGCCACCAGATCGCCGTTCACCGTGAACACATGCACACGGCTTGACGGCGGTAGATTCCTGAAATGCACCTCGCGGCCTGCGAGGGACTGGTTCAGACCCGCACTGGTATTGCGCAGGGGGTTGGGAACAGCGTAGACCTCGTCGCCGCCACCCTCCGCCGCCGCATCCAGATTCACCCGGAACGACACGAGGTTACCCTCACCGGGGAAGATCGTGAAAGGATCGTCGGGGAAACGTGCGGAAAACAGCTGATCGGCCGACAAAGACGCAGGCGACGAGTTCGCCGTGTTGCCGTAGTCGAACGTCGTCACTGCGTAGGAGTAGACGAAACCGTCATAGATGTTGTCGTCGAAGAAGCCGACCGTCCCATCCTGCGTGAAGTCGAAACAGGCGGCGCGCTTGTCGGCATAACAACGCGGCGTGATGTTGTAACTGCTCGCACCGCAGTAGCCATCGATGCAGGATTCCGGGTTGTTCTTATCGAAAAGCCCGATCAGCTCCAGGATAGGTCGACCCTGGGAGTCCACATCCCCCACTTCGCCTCGCCAGACGGCATAGCCCTGGAAGTCCTGCAAGATGAGGGAAAACTCCCGTGCAGGAGTAATGGAGCCCTCGCTGAAGGAAATCGACATGCCGAAATCGAGATCCCTGTAGACGGCGTCGGTCAGATTGCGCTTGATCGTCTTGGAAAGCTCGATCGCGTGTCCCGGAGTGTAAATGCCTCCTCCGTACGTGGACAGAAGCACATCGAACGAAGAACCGTCTCCGACCAGAAGCTTGCTGAAGGTCGCGATTCCCCCCTGAAGACCTGCAGGCATCTCCCAAACGATGCCGTCGGACGATGTGATCATACCCATCCGATCCAGGGCGGCCACAAAACGCCCGTTGGCGGAATCCCAAATCATCCCACGCACGCGGAAGCCGCTGTCGATGCTGTTGGGATCGCCGTCGATGTTGAAGTACTCGGCCTGATCCCAGTCGGTGCCGTTGTCTTCGGTGCGGAAGATGCCTTGATTGGCCGTACCGACGACCAGCACGTTTCCATCGTTCTGATCGATGCTCAGGGAGGTGGCGTTGACTTGAACGGCGCCGGGCGCGAGCAGCTCCGTCCAACGCCAGGACCAGGAACTTCCGTAGTCGACAGACTCGTAGATGCCGAAGCTGGACACGGCGGCGATGATGCGGCCTGCCCCGTCGTTGTACATGGCGTTGATCGTCGGCGGCACGCTGCTGCTGCTGGTCGGAAACACTTCGGGAACGACGAAGGAGTCGAGGTTGATGAAGGTCGAGGCGTCGTCGGAGGAAAGGAACAGTCCCAGATCGGCGATGGCCACGAAGAGTTCGTCGGATGTGGTCCAGTTGATGGCCGTGACTTTGCGGCGCATCCAATTGCCGTCGGCTGCGAACGCGTCGCGGATCTGTTCGAAGGTCGCCCCGCCGTCGCGGGTGATATAGATGCCCCTGTTGGTCGTCCCGACCACGAACGTCGCGTCATCGGCGGGTGAGAAGGCAATGGTCGAGATGGCTGATATCTCCGCCGCCTCATTGGGGAAAATCGTTTCGGCGAGGCGCTCCCAACTCTGTCCCTCGCCTGCTCTGTACCAAAGACCCCGCCCGATGCGTCCGGTCAGGTGCGTCGCATAGCGCCCCACGACACGGGGTGAGCTGGCGAAACCGACCATGTCGGTCTGGGTCATGTATTGGGGCAGACCGTTGTTGATCTGAACCCACTGCCCCGTCGTGCTGTCCAGACCGAGCAATCCGCCGTTGTTGCTGAGGTTGATCTCACCGGCGATCCGACCGGTGAACTGTTGATTCGCATTGCTCCAGGTCAACAGAATGGAGTTGGCGTCGGGGCTTCCCACCACGCCCCCCGTCGATGTCGAGAACCTCAATTGACGGTCGATCCGATCGGCATAGGCACCATCGAGGGAGACCGTGGTTCCCAGCCCCAGCGTGTCGATCGGAACGCCGCAGGTCGTCAATTCGTCGTCGAGATCGGTCCAGCGGACGACAGCACCGAAACGGGTGCCCCCGGACAAGGTGACACGCAAGCCGTCACGATCTGGAGAGATCAGATTCAAGGAATTCATGGCGCACGTTTCATCCGAAGTCTGTCCGGTCACCGGCAAGGCGCCGAACAGAACTGCACCGACGAGGGTCAGGACCGCAAGGGACCTCAGTTCGCGTGCGATCGTCATCTTGCGGACCAGGTGCGGCGGAATGTGGTTCACGTTCGCCTACCTTTCTAAGGTGCAGACTTGGCCGCACCGGCTGGACCGGTCAAAACCGGCCGGAATCTCCATGTCGTTACTCGAAGACGACGCCGAACCTGTCCTGCAGGGTCCAACGGAGCGCCTTGGTCATTTCGGTGGGATTGAATCGATATGGATCGAATCCCCACAGCATGTCAGGCCGTCCGCCTGGCTTGGTTTCGGCGGTTTTGAAGCTCATGACGCCGATGGGCACACCGTCGGTGCGCACTCGGTTAGTGTTGGGGTCGATGCCCCAAGTGCCGCAGGGAATCGTGACATCCAGATCTCCAGGATAATCCGTATCGCCCGAGGCAAGATGCGTATCCAAGACCCAGTCGTAGCGTGTATAAGCACGCCAAACAGGTACTACCGCAGGTGAACCGTCAGGCAATTGCTGGGGAGCCCAGTTTGTCGTTCGCGCAGTCACGTTCACGTCGTAGAACTCATCGTTGCCACCAAATGCGTAGTTGTCGGTAATGTCTCTGGTTTCTGCCCAGTCAATCTGGCTCCAGGTGAACATCGTATCGGCAAAAGCTCCATTCTGTACATACTGGCTCTTGAACTGCGGATCGAGGATCACAGCCTTGGTGCCACCACACCGACGAAAGAAATGATAACCCCCGTCTCCGCAGATTGTAGGTCCAATATAGAACTTGGGCGGAATCATAACACTGGACAAGCTCAGGCCCATGGCACGGTAGGGAAACTGTTCGCGTCCGCGGACAACGAGTCGGTCATCCTCATCCAGCCGTACACCGAAGCTCAGGGCGTACGATGCATTGCCGCAGGTTGTGTTGCCTTCATCGGTGTCATAAATGATTGGTGAGAGCCAGATGCGCTGCCCGGGTCTGTCCGGGTGGAAATTCATCATGGCGCCAGAGCCAGTCATGAAAAGGTTGCCCACGTTGGTCATGTAGGTTTCAAGCCAGACAAAGATGTTAGGCTGTGCCCCAGAGGGCACGAACTTGGTCTGGATAAACGAGTTGACATTAAGAGCGGTAGTCCAAAGCAACAACTTGTAGTTCACAACATCGCGGTAGGACCAGGTCTGGTCGTTGACCGTGTCGATTTCGTCGACGTCGTCGGCCCAGCCCTCGACCACGTCGAGGACGCCGGACCAGAAGGCGTCGCGGAAACGGTCTTCGGAACGAGCGATGCCGTTGGCGTCGGGCCAGGCGTTGCTGCCGTGATCCGGCACATCGTCGATCAGCAGCAAGGGCAGCTGATCGGCGGGAGCCGGTACGGGCACCACGGTCAACACGTAACGGACACGGGTGAACTGACCGGAGTTGTCACGGACCTCGACGGTCAGCGTGTGGATGCCGGAGTCGAAGGTCTTCAGCGGCGATTCCTTGTGCGAATCCGAATCGCCCCACTGGATCTCCCAGCCCGGGTCGTCGTCGTTGTTGACGTCCTGGACGTCCCAGCCGTAGCGATAGGCGTCGACAAGACCGCCGTACTCGTCGGCATTGGCGAACCAGCGGAACTCCAGCGGCTGGTTCTGAGCAATGTCGACGCGAATGTCCCGCTCGATACCGGTGACGTTGAGCGTCTCGCCCAGGAAGGTCTCCCGAATCGTCAACGCCGGCGTCTTCGACGCGTCGATGCGGAAGTTGTGGACGGTCCTGGCATAGCTCAGGTCCAGACTCACGGCGCCTGCCGTGTCCCTGGCCTGCAGAGCGAAGAGATAGTAGCGTTCCGGATCGCCTTGAGCCACCGGCTGACGTTCGAACACCTGACGCCGGTCGACTTCTTCGGCGGCGTAGGCGATCCAGTCGCTCCAGCCAGGTTCGGAGAAGGAGATCAGTTCGTCCCTGTTCTGGTCGAAAATGTAGCGGGAGTTGACCTCGAGGGGCACCCCGCCTGGATTGGCAAGAAGAGCACGCTTGAGAAGGTAGCGCACCTTTGTGGGCTGGGCTGACTCGAAGTCGGGATCGCCGCCGGACCAGCCGAGGATGAAGGTGGGCGGAACGCCCTTGGCCTCACGGTAGTTGCTGGTCAGCGCGGACGGTGTCGACAGCCGGATCGTCGGTGCGAGGGTCGTGGCCGTAAAGGTGATCATCGCGGGTGAGGGATCCACGCCATTCTGGTCGTCCACCGAGCGGATGAACAGTGTGTGGGGCTGGAAGAAGCGCTGCAGCTCCTCGGGCAGGATCGTGTCGCCGCTGAATCCGGACGAGTCGGCGGTCACGATGAAGGTCGTGTCCGTGGCCGTGGTGAAGTACCAGGGATTGATGGTGTCGCCCGTGGCCGGATCCACCGTCAGGGTGTCCATGATGCTGATGCCGTCTACTCCATTGGACGTCATCTTCCACTGGTAGCCGCGGACGCTGCCGTCGGGATCGCTGCCGGTCCAGAAGAAGTCGACGACGATGTCGGTCTGGTCCAGCACGGGAGGTGCGCCGGTCAATCGGGTGTCGGGCAAGGCATTCAGCACCGCCACACCGCCGATGTCGGTCGACGGCGAGCACCCGTACATCACTGCGAGAAACGCCGCGGGAACGAGGGCCAGGATCACGGCCGCCAGTTTGGTCATCCTCTGCAAGGTCTACCTCCCAGCCATCACATCGCACATATCGTGATCACTGCACGCCGGCCTAGGGCAGCGGCGGGAAAATGTTTCCGTCGTTGGCCACCATCTTCAGCACGAACTGGCGCTGGAACGGTGCACTTTCGAAGGTGAAGAACTGGTATTCCAGCCCGTCCACCATGTTCTCATAGTCTTCTTCGCAGCTCTCGCCGTGCTCCAGAGGCGCCCGCACGCCGTCGTAGTAGATATAGGAGCAGCGCTCGGGTCGCAGGTCCGGCTTGGAACCGTCACGGGCGACGACCGTGGCCGTCGAGAGGCCGAACTGGCCGGTCACCAGATCGATGGCATAGGCCAGCTGGCTGGCGCTCCACTGCGGGTTCTGGGCCCCCAAGAGGGTCTGGAACAGCTCCGCACCGTTGCTCACGAAGATCAAGGGAACATAGACACGCACCGGCAACCGCCAGACGCCGTTGGCGTCGTAACTGTCTGCGAAGTTGTCAGCGAAGGAATAGCTCACCTGAATGAGGTTGTCCACTCCCGTACCGTCGGCGATGACGTTGGAAATCGAATCACGGTGCGAGACGATCTCGTAACGGCACGACATCATACGATCGGCGGGATTGCCGAAGATCTGGCCGCCGGGAGCTGTCCGTGGCAGGAACCGTCTGTCTTCGACATGATCCTGGGCGTAGATGAGGACCTCGTAATCGAAGGAGAAAGCCGAGATCGCCACATTGTTGTATCCACCCGTGATCGGAGTCTGGTCGATCAGGATGGAATTCGCCGAGGGGTTGACCCACATCGTGTGCAGGCCGGGATTCTGTGTCATGCGTGTCCATGATGGGTGGGTGCCGGACACATCACCGGTGAGCGCCACGTAGAACGTGTCGATGTCCGCCGAACAGCTCGCCGCAGGGTAGCCCGACGCCGTCCCGGGCAGCACGAACTCTACACACTCCACTTCGGGAGGACGGTTGCCCGAGAACGGGAAAACCTCCGCCGTACCGTCGCGGCGCTCGTGTTCGTCCACGGCGCGCATGGAGAATTCATAGAGGAAGGGTCCCACCAGCACGCTCATCGTGTCGGCGCTGGCGCCGACAGCGGGGTCGTCCCACACGCTGCGCACTGCGTCGCTGAACTGGGTTTCGAAGCGGAAGAACGAATCGCCGCCGCGGAAGCGGCCCCAGGCTTCAAACTTGGTCTGGAAGGCGACATTGTAGTCCACGGCCGGAGTCAGGCCGAGGTCTTCCAACGGAGTGTCGTCGCTGTCGTCCCAGCCCACGGCCTTGAACACCGCCACCGAACGGTGCGGGATCGTATCGTTGGGTGCAAAAGAGGCCGAACTGATCGTTCCGTCGGGACTGTAGACCCGGTAGAACGGATACACGGCCGTGTCGTCACCGTAGAAGGGATCGTTGACGATGGTGACGGGATCGATGCCGCCGGGGCCGTCGAAGTCCTTGGGTAGGCCGAGGATCATCGTGTCGGGATCATAGTTCACGACGAAGCTGAGTTCCTGATCCTCCCCCGGCACTTCCACACCGGCGACGTCGACGGAGTTGACCAGGAGCAGGTGAACGCCCTGAAAAAGGAGCCTGTTGTAAACATCGGCGCCGCCCGGCGCGTTGGTGAAGTCGAGTCCCACGACCTCGCCGAAGTAGCTGACATTGCGGTTCTCGAGAATACTGAACCTTTGGGGGAACCAGCAGTCCTCGTTCACCTCGTCGCAGTCGACGTCGAGGGGCAACCTGAACTTGTAGCCGAACAGGCCGTCGAGCGGCGGCACGGTATCGCGCTCGGCCAGTTGGACCGAACTGAACGATTGGATGTTCTGTGTGAAGCCGCTCCAGGAGATGGTCAGGGGCTCGGCGAAGCCGACGGTATCGTAGTTCGCCATCCGGTTGGCCGACACCTGATCGTCGCTGTTATAAAAACTGATCTCCGGCACTCCCAGCGCGTTGCTCAAAAAATACAGGCGGGCCGGCGTGCGGTCGTAGTCGCCGCGGTCGTCGATGGCGGCGATGTGGAAGGTCATGTCCCTGGTCCTCGCGGACCCTTCATTGATCCTGAAGTCGATCACCGTGTCGGTGTTCGCGGTCCAGTGGGCGATGTCGAGGGTCGTGATGTTCACCGCAGGGTTGAACCGCTGATCTTCTTCGTCGTCGTCGGTTTCGTCATCCTGCACCGTGCTGTCGGTCAGCGCCCACACGAAACGCACCACACGCCCGTCCACATCGGTACCGTGCCAGAACAGATGGAAGTGGAACTGGCCGCCTCCGTCCTCGGTGGGGGCACCGGTCAGATAGGTTTCAGGGGGGTGGTTGACGATGACCGTTTCCGGTTCGAAGGCACGGCAGCCGAACAACGAGGCCAGCGCCAGGACCATGACCAGGACATAGAGAAGAGCGAGTCGTTGATGGAGCCGCATGTGGGACTTCGCCTTTCGTACAAACCGCTCGAAGCAGGTCGCTTGTGCTTGCGACATTTGCCGGGCGCATTCTGGACGCATTCTGGACAGATCACGGGGCCGGCCCCCGTCGCTCCGCCGCACGGTCGACGCTCACGGGAGCGTGGGGACTTTCCCGTATGTAGACTGGAAATGCTGCTGGTCAAATATAGGGAGCGGCGTTCGGCAGTGTCAACCTCGACTTGCCCCCTGCAGGGTCGACAACAGCCGAAATATCAAGCAGATTGCCGCCGCGCCACTTGATCCGCCCCATGCACCCGAAGCCGTCGGGCATAAAAAAAGGGGGAGCAGCCGAAGCTGCTCCCC
>CALEMW010000010.1 GCA_937910695.1 uncultured bacterium | reverse complement strand
CGATCTACCCCCTCAACACACGCAAGTATCCCTTCGATGACGTGACAGGACACGCAGACCGTCCGCCTGCGGACCTCATGCTGCAGGCCCTCGAGCAGGTCGGACGTTTCGCCATCGACCCGGCGGACACAAAAGAGCTGAAGTGAGACCGCAGCATCGCTAGAATGCGGACAAGCGATTCCATCCGACCCCAGCAAGGATCTTGTGCATGCGCAGATTGAACATCGTGATCATGACCCTGATCGCCGCAGCCCTGCCGACCTTCGCCGGCGACGTGTCCTGGGACGCCCACGTGCTCTCGTATACACACGACCTTGAGTTCTTCCAGGAGGGGTTCACTCACCAAGAGGGCAAAACGTACTTCGGACAGCTGGCGGCCGTCTTCGGCACGGCGAGTCCGGCGCCGGGTCTGCTGATCGGCGCGGGTGTTCTGATGGACGTGCAGTTCGGACGCGATCGGGACGAAAACTGGGACGCCGCCGAACCCTATCTCTTCCTGGAGTCGGATCTGGGCAACGGCATACTGCGTTTCGGCAACCTCGACCGTCGCAACCAGCAGCTCCATCATGCCCTCATCGCTCCCGATCTCAGGTATCAGCGTCCCGCCGACCGCGGCCTGGCCTATCGCCGCGAAGGAGCACGAACGACCACCAGCAGCTGGATCCAGTGGCGCACCCAGGAACGTCCGGACAGACGCGAGCTCTTCGATGTGGGCTTTTCAACCGACTGGACTCCTTCTCTGGTCGAAGCCCGCTCGCTGACCCTGGCGGCCGAAGGCCATCTTGTGCACCGCGGCGGGCAACTTTCGGCGGTAGGACGTCTCGAGGAAAGCTGGGGGCTGCTGGTCGGCCCCGTCTGGTCTCCCCGCCTGAGCGACAGCTGGACCGCAGAGTTCGCCGCCAACGTCGGGGCCACAGCCGACCGTCGCTGGCGTCACGACGGCCGGGGCGCCGAAGTACGAGCAGCCGTCCGACATGGCGGTTTCGAGATCTGGGGAGCCCGTTGGTGGAGCGACGGCTGGTCGACGATGGACGGCCGTCCCCTGTACCGTGACGACGACCTGTTCAGCTGGGGTGCGCGCCAAACCTGGCGACCGGGCGACCTGATCGACGCCGACTTTGGCTTCCGAATCCACCAGGTCGATGGCGACGACGAATCGGAGTTCTGGCTATTGCTCGACCTGGCGAGCTTGAACGCCGACTGACTCCCGGTTCACATGTTCCCGACCCACGAACTCCTGTATTATGGTAGGATCGATGCACCCGGTATTGATCCGATCCTCACGATCAGAGGTCTGCCTTGTTTCGACGCTCTACAGCTTTCTACATCCTGATCACCGCAGCGTTGTTGCTGCCGCTCACGGGCTTCGCCGCCCCCCGCGCTCTCGACACGACCCGCACCATGGCCGGCATCGAACGCTTCGACGGCTCCCCCTCAGCACCTCCGACCACCACCGGATTGTGGCGCCAGCTGGTCTTCGAACTGCGCCGCGACAAGGCGACAAACGCCGAATGGTCGACGGCCCGGGAACTGCAGCGTCGCGCCCTCGACGCCACCGCCCCGGACTTCGTTCCCATCGGCCTGCTCGACACATCGGTCCAGGATCTTCGCAGCGACACCCTGGGACGGATCTTCGCAGCGGCGGCCCTGCGGCCTGCGGTCTACCACGGACGACAGGTCGTCTTCGCCTTCGATCCTGACTGGCTGCTGGGCGACGTGCCCGAACGGGTGGAACTCGACCCAGGCGACGGCGGCGGCTGGCGCCTTCTCGACGCCGACGGGCGCCTCACGGCTTTCTACGAGTCGACGGGCGAAGCGACGGTCCGCCTCCGCGCCTTCACCGACGGCGATCTTCGACATGCCTCGTTCCCCCTGCGAATCGCCGCGCTGACGGCCCCCGCTCCTCACGATACGATCCACGTGAATGCGTCGGTGCCCTGGGACGGCGCCACGGCCTCGGGCGACGCCTACGTCTATCTGGCGCCCGGCCGCACCGTCCTGCAGAATCCCGTGGTGATGGTCGAGGGCTTCGACCTCGACGACACCATGGACTGGGATGTGATCTACGAGCTGCTCAACCAGCAGCAGATGATCGAGACCCTGCGCGCCGAGGGCTTCGACGCCGTCGTCCTCGATTTCGACGTCGCGACCGAGCCCATCCAGCGCAACGCCTTCGTGCTGACCGAACTCCTCGCCTTGGTCAACGCGGAGATCGGTCCTGCACGCACCACCACCCTGGTGGGCGCCAGCATGGGCGGCCTGGTCACGCGCTACGCCCTGGGCTGGCTGGAGCAGCAGGGCATCGACCACCAGGTGCGAACCTGGATCTCCTTCGACGCCCCCCACCTCGGCGCGGTCATCCCCCTGGGCCTCCAGCACTGGCTGGAGTTCTTCCAGAGCGATTCGGAGAGCGCCGCGTTCCTGCTCAACCGCCTCGACACACCAGCCGCCCGCCAGCTGCTCCTGCAGCACCACGCGTCCACGACCGGAACCGTCGCAGCGGCAGACCCGTTGCGCGCCTCGTTCATGTCCGACCTGCTCGCCCTCGCCCTGCCCACATGCCGCCGCGTCGCGATCGCCAACGGCTCCGGTTCGACTCTGGACCAGGGCTTCGCACCCGGTCAGCAGATCATCCGTTACGAGTACTATTCTCTGCCTCTGGACCTGAAGGGGAACGTGTGGGCCCTGCCCGACGGCAACCAGATCCGCATCTTCCAGGGCGAGCAGAACATCATCTGGCCTTTTCCCGACACCTATGTCGACATCCACATCGGCGGCACGCAACCCTGGGACAACGCTCCCGGCGGCTGGCGCGCCAGCATGGCCCAGATGGACACCACCAGCGTGCCCTACGGCGACATCGAAGCCCTGGCCCATCATCACGCCTTCATTCCCACGATCAGCGCCCTCGATCTCGATGTGGGCGACCCGTTCTACGACGTCGCCGGCGACACCGATCTGATGTCGCACACAACCTTCGACGCCCTGTACGTACCGGCGGAGAATCAGGAGCACATCACCATCACGGCGGAGTCGGCGGTTTGGTTCATGGAGGAGATTCGGTCGGGGGTGGTGGCTGTCGACGAGACTCCGACGATCGCCGTCGCCCTGCAGACCTGGCCGAACCCGTTCAACGCCGCCACGACGATCGCTTTCGCTGTTGCGGAGGATGAACCTGTGAAGCTGGAGATTTTCGATCTGCGTGGGCG
Organism: uncultured bacterium; assembly: GCA_937910695.1. GTDB lineage: Bacteria > Krumholzibacteriota > Krumholzibacteriia > LZORAL124-64-63 > LZORAL124-64-63 > CALEMW01. The sequence continues at coordinate 10,567 of CALEMW010000010.1, read as the reverse complement.
GCGGGTCGTGACCTTGTTGGACGAACGTTTGGCGCCGGGTCGTCATGAAGTGGTCTGGCGGGGCCGCAACGGAGCCGGCACCCCCGCCTCCACCGGCAACTATCTGGTGCGACTGACGACCCGCACCGCAGCATCCTCGTCCAGAATAACCCTGCTGGAATAGCGCCCTGGTGCTAAACGAATCCCTGACCAACGTCGAGGCCTATCAGGCCTCGATCACCTTCAGGACGTTGTACCCGTTGTCACGTTGAGCCGGAGTATACCCGGCCCCGCGAATCATCTCATTGAGGTCGCCCTGGGTCAGGGCATGGGTCGTACCGGCGGCCGAAACTACACTCTCCTCCATCATCGTCGACCCCAGGTCATTGGCACCGTAGCCCAGGGTGAGCTGGCCCACGCTCTTGCCCTGGGTGACCCACGACGCCTGGATGTTGCAGAAGTTGTCCAGGGCGATGCGGGCGATCGCCAGGGTGCGCAGGTAGTCGGTGGCGCCGAGGTAACCCCGGAATTCGACCTGCTCCATGAGTTCGGGAATCTTCGCGAGTGGCGTATTGCCGGGCTGGAAGGTCCAAGGGATGAAGGCGGTGTAGCCCTTGGTCTTGTCCTGGCTCTCGCGCAGGCGTAACAGGTGTTCCACGCGCTCAGGGTAGGTTTCGATGTGGGCGAACATCATCGTCGCGGTCGTTGGAATGCCCAGGTAGTGGGCTTCCTCGTTGATCTCGATCCACTCGCGGGCGGTGGTCTTCTTCGGCGCGATGATGCTGCGCACCCGCTCGTTGAGGATCTCGGCGCCGCCGCCGGGGATCGAGTCGAGGCCCGCCGCGCGCAGGCGCTTGAGCACGTCGAGGGTGGACAGCTTCGAGACCTTGGCGAAGTGCTGCACCTCGTTGGGCGAGAAGCCGTGGATCCAGAGGTCCGGGAACTCGGCCTTGAGCTCGCTGAGCATGGCCTCGTAGGCCTCGATCTTCTCGTTGGGATGGTGGCCGCCCTGCAGCAGGATCTGACGGCCGCCGGCGTCGATCACGCTCTGGACCTTGGCCTTGATCTCGTCCAGCGAGAGCCAGTACTCGTCGCCGTCGCCCTTGTGACGGTTGAAGGCGCAGAACTCGCAGTCCACGTAGCAGACGTTGGTGTAGGTGACGTTCCGGTCCACCACGTAGGTCACCACGTCGGGGTCGCTGCGGCGCAGGCGGAGTTCGGTGGCCGTGCGGCCCAGGTCGTGGAGGGCGGCCTCTTCGAACAACAGGGTCAGCTCGCCGCCGGTCAGGCGGCGCTCGAGGGCCTCGTCGAGGATCTCCAGGGCGATGGGCGACGACCGGCGCGGAACGGTGTGGGTCTCGTTGAGGACGGGTCGGGGGTCGGGCACGGGGGCGTTCATCGAGACGTTCCTTCCAGACCGATCAGGACGGCCGGGTCCACACCGCGGCCGTCGGGGATGATACGATGCTTGACGCACAGTCTATGGAAGCGCTGCAGACCCGCCAGCTCCTGCGCCCCCAGGTCGTAGCACATGGATTCGCGGAAGTAGTGAATGACGGCTTCGCGGCTCCGGGAGCCCCCCGGCCCCAGACGGCCCTCGGCGACGGCGCGGTCGGCCAGGGCGTCGATCCTGGCCAAGCCGACAGCTTTGGCGTCTTGGAGCAACCACGTCAGCGCCTCGCGCTCGGCCGCGTCGCTCCGTAGGGCGAACCCGTCTCCCACGACCCACACGGCGAACACGAAAGGCAGGCCCGTCATCTGGCGCCAGGTTTCGCCAAGGTCGATCTCGTGGACGCCAGCCCCGCCCAGCAGACCCTCGTCTCTGAATCGCTTTTCGGCGGCGAAGCAGCGGTCGCCGATCACCAGGGCGGCGTCGGCCTCGTCGAGCAGGCTGTTCACTTGAGGCTCCGCCACCTTGAAGTCGGGCTCCACGCCCCACAATTCGGCGAACAGAACTCGTAATAGGGCTACCGAAGTGCGTGAACCGCGATCAACCGCCACGTGGCGGATCTCCGGCGGCGGCACCGAGGCGAAGAGCTTGACGCTGTCGACGGGGCCGCCCGTGGCCAGAGCGACGCCGGGCACGATGGCGGATCCGGCGCCGCGAAACCACTCGATCACGGGGATCAGGGCGACGTCGGCGCGGTCTTCATGGAGGAGTTCGGAGAGCTGGCTGGGGACATCGGTGACGAGCTGCACGTCGTCACGTCCGGCCAAGGCGTCGACCAGGGGCCAGGAGTTGAGGAAGGAGACGGCGGCGATGCGGTGGGTCATCTGGGGCCTCGGGGTTCGGGGACATTCGATCAACAATCATGGACGATGGATCGCAGTCCGGCAACATCGACTCGGTGAAGCCGACCTTTCCTACAGGGTGATTCTCCGTTACATTCCGCAGGTTCGCCCGAGAACCCGACCCTTGACCCGCAGGTAGGACCATGGCCCGCGAAACCAGGCGCCGCATCGCGATGGTCGCCTACACCCACTACCAGACCGATCCCCGCTGCCGCCGCGAAGCTGCTCTGGCAGCCTGCGACGGATGGGATGTTCATTTCTTCGCCCTGTCCCATGACGGCATCGCCCGCACATTCGAGATCGAGGGCATCACCCTCCACGAACTGGGCATGGACCGATACCGGGGCGCCAGTTCGGCTTCATACATCCTGAGCTATCTGCGCTTCCTTGTGTTGGCGTCGGCGGCAGTGCAACGCGATCATCTCCGGCAGCGGTTCGGCGTGGTCCATGTGAACACGATGCCGGACTTCATGGTCTTCACGGCGCTGCTGCCTCGACTATTCGGCGCCAAGGTCATCCTCGATGTTCACGACGTCATGCCCGAGATCTACATGACGAAGTTCCGACTGCCCGCCGGGCACTGGAAGATCCGGGTCATCAAAGGCATCGAGGTCCTGTCTGCCCGGCTGGCCCACCGGGTTCTCACCGCCGAGCATCCCAAGGGCGAACTGCTCGTGGAGCACGGAGTGCCGCGGGAGAAGATCGACGTACTGCTGAACCTGCCCGACAATGCACTGTTCCCCCTGCAGTATCGACTACCCGAGCCACACCTGCTGACGACTCCGGTCGATCCGACTGACGATTTCAGGATGATCTACCACGGCACGATCGCCCACCGTCTGGGACTGGACAACGCTGTCGAAGCCCTCGCCCTGCTGCGTGACGAACTCCCGGGCGCCAGCCTGAAGCTCTACGGAGATGGCGATCAGCTCCCCGAACTCCAGAGCCGTGCGGCCGAACTCGATCTGGGTGAACGGCTATGGTTCTCGGGAGGGTTTTCTCCCATCGAGGACATCATCCCGAATATTATGACGTCCCATCTCGCCGTCATACCGACGCGGCACGAGGTGAGCACCGACTACATGCTACCGACCAAGCTCCTGGAATACCTGGCCTTCGGCATCCCGGCCGTCTTCACACCCACCAAGACTGTTCGCTACTATTTCGGGAACGATCATCCGCTGTACATCAACGAACCCACACCGGAGGAAACCGCCCGCAAGATCCGCTGGGCGAGAGAGAACTACGGCGAAGCCAAACGCCTCGCCGCCGAACTTCAGGACCGGTGGTTTACGGAGTTCAACTGGCCGCATCATAAGAAGACGTATACGGACCTGCTCGACCGGCTTGTCCCCTGATCGCCGACAGGTCGAAAGACCGATTCACGATCCCTCCACACCATCGCCAACGACTGCAGCGTAGACATCAGCCAGCCTGTCCAGAAGCGTTTCGAAATTGTAGGTATTCCCGACCAATTCACGGGATGCGTTTCCGTATGCGGTGCGAAGATCGGCATTCGTCAGCACGGTCTCGAGAGCATCAGTCATGCTCACGACATCACCGGCCGGCACGACCCGTCCCTGCACGCCGTCGGACAGGATCTCGACCACTCCGTCGATGGCGAAACCCACCGACGGCAATCCGCACGCCATCGCCTCGAGCAGGACAAGGGGCAGCCCCTCCCACAACGATGTCGTGACGAAGACGTCGGCGGCGCCCATCACGCGTTCAAGATCCACGACGTTGCCGGCCAGGGTCACGACTGAGCCGAGACCCACCGTCGAGATCGCAGTCTCCAATTCATCGTGCAGGGGGCCTTCGCCGGCCACGACGAAATGGACCGTGCAGCCACGATCCCGAAGCAGGGCCGCCACCCGGACCAGATCGGCGAAGTTCTTCTGTTCCGATAACCGTCCAGCACTCAACGCGAAGACCGTTCCGTCTGCTATGCCGTAACGGGCCCGGATCTCCCTGACCTCATGCTCCGGCAGCGGATCCGGCAGGCTAACCCCGTTGGTCACGACATGGATCCGCTCCGCTTCCACAGGACTCGTGCCCAGCTCGGCCTCGAGGCTGGCCTTGACGGCCCGGGATACGGCCACCATGCCCGCACAACGGGAAATCATGGCTCCGTAGGCCCATTTCCGGAGCCGGAGCAACAGGGGGTTGTCCTTGTCGCCGTAGTCGAACTCCCTGTTGTTGTGGACCGTCGGTACGACACGCATTCCGGTCCCGTATGTGAGCAGGAGACCGAGGAAATTCGCTCCGGGGAGATGGGTCTGGGCTACGTGGACGTTCAGCTTGGAGAGCAGCCCGCCGAGCCGACGGCGTCCGTCAAAGAGAGAACGCACGAAAGCGAAAGGATTGCGGATCGAGCTACGCTCGAAGCCGAGGTAATGAAGCTTGACGGCGGAATCGACACGGTCGCTCAGCACACCCGGCCCCGTGACGACGACGAGATGGGCCTCATAACCGCGTGCGGCCAGTCCGTTGGCGATACGGACCGCCAGATTCTCCGCTCCACCCATGGTGAGGGTTTCGACGACCTGGGCCACACGTGGCAGGCTCCGCTCGTCAGCCGCGTCTTTATTCAATCTTGTCTCCCTCTCTTCACCATGTATCATTCGCCGGATCCGGAGTTGCCTCTTCCGCTCGTCCACCTCGGCGTCATTCATTCCGGCCTCGGAGAACTCCCATGCGGTTGACCCTCGTCATTTCCTCCCTGAGCTCAGGCGGCGCTGAACGCGTCATGAGCACCCTCGCCAACGCCTGGAGCGGTAAAGGCTGGGATGTCACCATCTTGACGACCCACGACGGAGGGCGCGCTCCCGACTACGCACTCGAGCCGGGCGTGAAGGTCGAATCGGTCGATCCACGCCGCGGCGGCCTGGGACGGCAGATCGAAATCGTGAAGCGGATCCGACGGCAGGTCAAGTTCAACTCCCCCGACGTCGTCGTCAGTTTTCTGAATTACACGAATATCCTGGCCCTGATCGCCACGCGGGGCCTGGGCGTACCTGTGATCGTATCCGAGCGTCTCGATCCCAGTATCGTGGATATCGGGCCGCTCTGGTCAAGACTACGCCGTTGGACCTACCGCTGGACGGACGCCCTGGTAGCCCAGACACCGACCGCAGCCCAGCGATTCGAGCCCATGGCACCCAGGCGGGTCAGGGTCGCCCCCAACCCGGTCTTCGGGTTGAGTACCGATCCAGGCGCCGATGATCCCGTTACCTTCGATCGGCCGACGTTTCTGGCTGTGGGCCGGCTTCACCCCCAGAAAGGGTTCGACGTGCTGATCCGAGCCATGGCCCAGGTGCATGGTCTCGAGTCCGCTTGGCAATTGATCATTCTTGGAGAGGGAGATTCCCGCGCAGAACTCGAGCAGATCATCGAGGCGTCGGAGCTTGGCGACACGATCCGACTGCAAGGCCGAGTCCTAAATCCCTGGCCCTGGCTCAAGGCCGCCGACGTCTTCGTTCTCTCGTCCCACAGCGAGGGCTTTCCAAATGCGCTCTGCGAGGCGATGGCTGCGGGCCTACCCGTCGTATCGACCGATTGTCCCAGTGGTCCGGCGGACCTCATCACGGACGGCGAGGACGGTCTCCTCGTTCCTGTCGACGATGCCGATGCCCTCGCCGAACACATGCTCCAACTCGCCCGTTCCCAGGAGTTGCGGACCAGGTTGGGAGCCGGAGCGGAACAGATCAGAAATCGGTATCGTCTTGCGGCGATCCTCGATCTCTGGGACGAGATCATCGCCGAGGTGATCGGGACGACGCCACCGACGTCCTCCACATCGAGCGATCATATCGAGTGATCTGATTCTGGTTATTACCAGTAATGTCCTGAATGTGCGGTGTAATACTCGCACATCTGTTTCAAGCCCTCACGAAGATCAACACCCTGGTTCCAGCCGAATATCTTCTTCTCCTGGGTCATGTCCGCCACGAACCCGCCGGTTTCAATATTTTCATAGTCCTTGGGCCAGGGCAAATGCTTGATCTTCCCTTTGCCTACAATGTCCACCACCATCTCGATGGCATCGACGAACCGACTTCCGACACCCGACCCTGCATTGAACACGCCTCCGACGGCTTCGTCGGTCACGGCGGCGCGCAGGAACTGGAAGACCAGATCGGAAACGTAGACGTAATCCCGTATCTGATTCCCATCACCGAAGATGGTGATTTCCTTGTCCTCCATGGCCTGACGCATGAACCAGCCCAGAATACAGTACTTGCTGTGCTTCATCTGCTGTCGGGGACCGTAGGGGTTGGAAATCCGGAGCACGACCGTGGACAGTCCATAGGTGCGATGATACACCGCGCAATATTTTTCGCAGGTGAGCTTGTGCGTGCCATACAGGCTCAGCGGCTGGGTGGGGTGTTTCGTGTCGACCGGGTTGTACTCGAGCTTTCCCAGCACCATTCGCGAACTGGAGAAAACGATTTTCGCCTCCGGAGCGTATTCTCGGCAGGCCTCCAGGACATTCAGCAGTCCGGCGCAGTTCAGTTCCAAATCCCGCCAGGGATCGGCAATGCTGTCGATATAGCTGACCTGGGCGGCGAAGTGGTAAATGAAATGACAGCCCTTAACCAGCCGATCCACCGTTGCCTTGTCACAGACATCCCCGATTTCCACGGTGATCTTGTCCCGGATGTCCGCCACGTTGTATTCATTGCCTCCGTAGAGAGGCAACATGGCATCAAGAAGGACGACGTCTGCTCCGAACTCGACGAGTTGGCGCGCCAGGTTGCTGCCCAGAAACCCGAGACCACCGGTGATCAGAACACGCTTGCCTCGGAAGTTTTCACTGACACTCATCAACTTGCCTTTCCATTCGCCCAAACCGCGGCCAAGAGCTGTTCATCCTGACGCAGGATCAGGAAACAACACGACATCCGCCGATCCAGGGCGATATTCCAGTATTCCAGTCAGTCGGAGAGACTGCTCGGTCAAGCAGGATTATCGGCCGAAGACATGACCCCTTCACCGTTAAATCCGAGCTTTGGTCCAAGATAATCATTGTCGATGGATCACACGTCATTTCTTTTGGGGAGCGAGCGGAATAAACGATAGGCACAACTGGTCATGATAGTCCAAAGTAGCCGATAGGGTGGAGTTTGAAGCTTTTTGGACATCGCTGCCGAGGGTACGGAACCCCCCATTTTTTGGATTTTTGCGGAGGTCTCGATGCGATCCAGGGTTGTAGCTCATTTCATACGGGGGTTTCTGCACCCGACCGAGGCGTTCATTCACGATCAGGTCGAAAATCTGCAGGAATTCCGTCCCATCGTCTGTTGCCACCACCGCATGCAAAACCTCACCTACCCGTCCGACAAAGTTTACGCCCTGCAGGAACTCCTCCCGCCCGGCGCCCGCAGGCTGGACAGTCTGTGCTACAAGACCGCCCGCTATCTGCCGGCGACCTCGGCACGCTGGATCGCTGATCTGCTGCAACGTGAAGGGGTGTCGCTCCTGCATTTCCACTACCTGGCGGAAGCACGGTTCTTTCACCGGGTCAAACTCCTGACCAATCTCCCTGCTGTGGTTTCCACCTACGGCTATGATGTGTCGTCTTTTCCGAAGAAGTTCATGGGGGCCGGACGCCACTACCTCAAGCCGGCCATCGACGAGATGGACCGCTTTCTAGCCATGTCGGAGGACATGAACCGTGACCTCATCGCTCTTGGCTGCCCACCGGAGAAGATCTCCATCCACTATCACGGCATCAATACCGACCGTTTTGTTTTTCCTGAACGGAGCTATGAGAAAAAAGACATTGTCAGCATCCTGATGTGCGGCAGCCTGAACATCAAGAAAGCACAGGACAATGCGCTGCAGGCTCTGAGGTTGTGGGAAAAGAGGGGGACCGGGATTACCCGTTTTAAGATCGTGATCGTCGGGAAAGGCCCTCTGCGCTCCAGGCTGGATCAGCTCATCGCCGAGTACGGCTGGCAGGACCGGGTCGAATTCACCGGAGTCATCCCATATATCGAGCAACGCTTTCCGGATCAATACAAGAACGCCGATATCTTCGTCCTGCCGAGCATCACCACCAAGGACGGGGCAGAAGGAGGGAATCCCGGGGACCCTCATCCAGGCCATGTCCAGCGGGCTCCCCGTGGTCGCAACCTATCATGCCGGGAATCCCGAGATGATCACCGACGGGATCAACGGGTTCCTGACCACGGAGAACGATCTCGAGGGCCTGGCCACAGCGCTCGGCAAGCTCATCGAAAGTCACGAGCTCCGCAAACAGCTGGGTCAAGCCGCTGTGGAAAAAGCGCTGCGCGACTGCCGGCTGGAGCCCCAGATCCGAAAGCTGGAACAGATCTATTCGGAGATGCTGTAGCTCGACCGGCTCACCCCTCGGATCACTTGATCATCATCACCTGCGATACGGCGGAGCCCGTCGTTGTCTGCAATCGCAACAGGTAGACTCCTGCGGGCACACGATCGCCCGCGCCGTTCCTGCCGTCCCAGTTCCATCGATGCAGGCCTGCATGATGGAACCCTGCGGCCAACGTCGTGACGCGAGAGCCGCGAAGATCGAAAACGTCGAGAGACAACTCCCCGTCGGCGGATACGTCTCCCTCGATCTGAGTGCTGGGATTGAAGGGGTTTGGCCACGCACTGAGAGTCGGAACGCCCGGCCCCGGGACAGGATCCACGGATGTGATATCCGGCATCCAGACGTAGTCCCCGTCCAATCCGATCATGGATGTCCGCGCTCGGTAATAGGCCGCCGCATCCCCGAAAGGCATGACGACACCGCCGTTGTCGCGGACCAGATCGACGATCCAGGCGAGATCCAGGTTGGTCATGCCGCCGCTGCCGTAGTTGACATCGCCGTAGGAATCGTCGTCATCGCCGAGATGGTGAGAATAGACGATGAACATGCCGCCCTTCTGACGGGCGTTCGCGATGAGCGGCATGGCCGCCGCGTAGAACTGCTCATAGGTCCAGTGAACCGGCGAGCTGGCGCTGTGATTACCGAAGAGACTGGAATCGGAGATGGTCAGAGGCACCCGAAATAGGCTTATGCCTTCGTCCCAACCGTTCCTCGCCCGCGTATCGAATTCTCCGTAGCTGTTGATGGAATAATCCCCGCTGCCTCCCGTCCTCGCCGCAATGAAGCCCTCGGAGATCAGAGAATCGATGAGTGCTTTGCCATGACGATGACGGGGATAGGCCAACGTCGTGATGGATCCTGCTGCAAAATCGCAGAGATCCGTGATCGAATCTCTTTCGATTTCTACATGAAGCGCCGTCATCGCTTCGATCGGATCCTGGTTCTCGCAGAGAAAATATCCCATGAGCGATCCCCGCGGAGGCGCGGGACATTCCGAGGGAACACCGATATCTCCATGGCTGTAGCCGTGACTCGCGATCTCGAATCCGTCCTCGGCCAGTTCGTGGAGCTGCTCCAATGTGAGCACGTTGGGAGCCTGATCCTTGCTGCGTTTGATATTCGCCGCGATGGTGAATCGGAATCCCATTGTTTGAGCCGTGTCCGCCCAGACGAGATTCGATGTTCTGGCATCATCCGTGATGAAGCAGAACACGAAATCATGACCGAACCAGCGTGCAGTCTCTGCATCCCGACCAAGAGTGGAAGTCGGAAAACACATGGAAACGAGAATAAGCAGAACTAGAATAATCACAGCTTAACCTCCAGATATAGTTACATTCTGTAATTTGAAATCTTATTTTCATTAGCAGTTTACTCCCGAACATTCAAGGAGTCAATCGTTGCGATTCATCATATATAAGACTTTTTTGCTGTTGTTTTCCATGTGGTACGATGTCAGCCGAAGCCATTTGAGTGGAATGCGCACCACCAATTTTTGTGAGGTGTCTGATTCTATTGGTCAAGGGGCTGTCCTCAGGCTAACATGTTCCCCGTTTGTCGTTTGGGAAGCAGATTCGGGAGGCGATTCGTCCATCCCGAGAACGGTTGTGGTTTTCTGGATCGAGGTATCCATGTCACCGAAACATCCTGGCCCTGTTTTCATCGTCGGCGCTCCACGAACCGGAACCACCCTGATCCGGGAAATCCTCACCCTGCACCCCGACATTCATATCTATGACGAAGTCCATTTCTGTGAGCGCATCTTCGACCGTTTCGGCGAACGGCCCGAGCTGGAGCCCGAAACTTTAAAATCGGCCGCTAGGCACCTCTTGACCGAAACCAAGTGGGGGGGCGCAACGGACGACCTCGAAGCTTCCATCGCTAAGCTCATCGAGACCGCCGGCCCTTCACCTGTGACTTACGCCGATCTTTTCCGGG
>CALEMW010000009.1 GCA_937910695.1 uncultured bacterium | reverse complement strand
CCAAGAAGAAGACAACCAAGAAGAAGACTGCGAAGAAGGCGACGACCAAGAAAGTGACGAAGAAAACCGTCGCCAAGAAGACGGCCAAGAAGAAGGTCTGACATGCCCGGTACCATGCCGACCGTGCACGTCGCCGGCGGGGGCCTGGCCGGCTGCGAGGCCGCACTTCAGCTCGCCCGTTTCGGCATCCCCAGCATCCTGCATGAAATGCGACCCACGACTCCGACGCCGGCCCACAAGGGAGACCGGCTCGCGGAGATCGTCTGTAGCAATTCCCTCAAGAGCACAGCTTTGAACACGGCGTCCGGGGTGTTCAAATCCGAACTCGACGGACTGGGCTGCCGCCTTCTCGACCTGGCCCGCGGCACCGCCGTTCCGGCCGGTGCCGCCCTCGCCGTGGACCGTGAACTGTTCTCCGCCGCCGTCGAACTGGCCCTGGCGAACGAGCCCCTGATCGAGATCCGCCGTGAGGAAATCACCTCTCTGCCCGTGGCCGGCGACACGCCGTGGATCGTGGCCACCGGCCCTCTCAGCTCGCCCGCCCTGCTGGCCTCGGTCCACCAGCTCACCGGCGACGACGGCCTCTCGTTTTTCGACGCCATCGCCCCGACCGTCACCCTCGATTCCCTGGATCTGGACGTTCTCTATCGCGCCGCCCGCTACGACCGCGGCGAAGCCGACTATCTGAATGCGGCCTTCGATCGCGAGGGCTACGAAGCCTTTGTCGCGGCCATCGACGCCGCCGAACGTGCCGACGCCGAGACATTCGAAAAGGGTGATCTCTTCGAAGGCTGCATGCCGGTGGAGGAAATCGCGGCCCGCGGCCGCGAGACCCTGGCCCACGGACCCATGCGTCCGGTCGGACTCATGGACCCTCGGACAGGGCAGCGTCCCCATGCCGTCGTGCAGCTGCGCCAGGAAAATGCCGCCGGGACCCTCTACGGTCTCGTCGGATTCCAGACACGCTTGAAGTGGGGAGAGCAGAAGCGCGTCTTCCGTATGATCCCCGGACTCGAACAGGCCGAATTCGTCCGCTTCGGCCAGCTCCACCGCAACAGCTACCTCGATACGCCGCGGACCCTGAACAAGCGCTTCGCCCTGCACGGCGCACCCCAACTCCGCTTCGCGGGCCAGCTCACGGGGGTGGAGGGCTATGTGGAATCCATCGCCTCGGGCTTGTGGACGGCTTGGAGCGTGGCTGCTGAACTGCAGGGCAGCGAACTGCCCGATTTGCCGCCGACGACCCTGATCGGCTCGTTGCTCTGCGGCTATCTTTTCGATCGCACATCGTCGCGGTTCACGCCGATGAACGTGAACTTCGGGCTGCTGCCCCCATTGGACCAATCCCCCCGCGGTCGCCGCGGCAAACAACTGCGCAAGGAACTGTTCGGCGAGCGGGCCCTGGACGATCTTGGATCCTGGCTGGCGGAGCCGGCGCTCAGGGGCTTCCTTGCCGCAGCGGAGGGTCAGTGCTAGCATCCGCGGCGGAGGTCCCATGAAACTGCTCGACGGATTCCTCAAGCATCTTGCCAGCGAAAAGGGCCACAGTCCCCGAACGGTCGAGGGCTACGGCCGTGACGTGCGCCGTTTCCTCGAGAGCGTCGTGGCTGCTGGTTCCGATGCAGCCGCCGACGACGCCACCTGCTGGAAGGCTCTCGCCGAGGACAGGACCGTCCTGCGCCGCCATCTCGCCGGACTCCGGCGGGCCGATCTGGGTGCTGCGAGCATCGATCGCCACCTGGCCTCGATCCGAGCCTTCTACCGTTTCCTCGTGCTGGAAGGAGTCCTCGGTAAACTTCCCGAGCAGCTAGGCCGCGGTTCACGCGGCGGTCGTGAGCGGAAGCTGCCGACCCAGCTGGCGGAGGAGACCCTGGAGTCGCTTCTCGAGCTGCCGGACCTGAGCTGCGTCCGCGGTCGCCGGGACCGGGCCATCCTCGAGATGATCTACGGGCTCGGGCTGCGTCTTTCGGAAACGGTGGCCCTCGACATGGGCTCACTCGATCTGCCGGGCGAACGGGTCCGTGTCACGGGCAAGGGAAACAAGGAGCGCATCCTGCCGTTGCTTGGACCTGCGGCCACGGCTCTGCAGGCGCACTTGGCCGATCGTCTCGACACCGTCGGCCTGCAACAGGTCCTCGATGGACGCACCACCTCGGGAACGGCTCATGTTCCCGTCTTCACCGGACGCGGCGAGAGACGGATCCATCCCCGCACGATCCAGGCCCGCGTGGCCCGCTACGCCGGGGAACTGGCTGGACTGAAGGGTGTTTCGCCCCACGTTCTGCGCCACTCCTTCGCCACGCATCTTCTCGACGGCGGCGCCGGCATCAGAATCGTCCAGGAACTGCTGGGCCATGAACACCTGGCCACCACTCAAATCTATACGCACCTTTCGCGAGCCCGGCTCAGCGAGGAATTCCGCAAGGCTCACCCCCGGTCGCGCTGACGCGGCCGCCGACATCTGGAGCGACGACATGGAACTGAAAGCGACCACCGTTCTGGCCGTCCTGCGCGACGGCAAGGGCGCCATCGGCAGCGACGGTCAGGTCACCCTGGGCACCACCGTGGTCAAGAGCGGCGCCGTGAAGGTGCGGACCCTCTTCGGCGGTCGCGTCCTCGCTGGCTTCGCCGGCGGCGTGGCCGACGCCCTGACCCTGTTCGAGAAGTTCGAAGGACACCTCGAGCGCTACCGCGGCAATCTGCGCCGGGCCACCATTGAAATGGCGCGCGAGTGGCGCAGCGACCGCATCCTGCGCCGGCTCGAGGCCATGTTGGTGGTCATGGACGCCCGCGAGATCTTCACGGTCTCGGGCAACGGCGACGTGCTCGAGGGTGACGGAGGCATCGCTGCAGTGGGATCGGGGTCGCCCTACGCCCTGGCCTCGGCCCGCACCCTGATGCGCCACACCGACCTGCCTGCCGCGACGATCTGCCGCGAGGCCCTCGGTGTGGCTGCAGAAATCTGCATCTACACCAACGACAACATCACGGTGCTGGAGATGGAGGGGGAGGAATGAGCTTGCTGCTGACCGGAAGCGAAGCGGCGTCTTGGACCTGCCGCACCATCGTCGCCCAGCTGGATCGTTACATCATCGCCCAGGATGCAGCTAAGCGGGCCGTGGCCATCGCCCTGCGCAACCGCTGGCGTCGCATGCGCGTCGACGAGGAGCAGGCCCGGGAGATCGTCCCCAACAACATCATCATGATCGGACCCACAGGCGTGGGAAAGACCGAGATCGCACGTCGTTTGTCCCAGATCGCCGGGCTGCCGTTCCTGAAGATCGAGGCCACGAAATTCACCGAAAAGGGTTACGTAGGCCGCGATGTCGATTCCATGATCCGCGATCTTGTCGAGAACGCCATCGCCCTGCTGCGGCAACGCAAGGAAGAAGAGCTGCGCACGGAAATCACCACGGCGGTCGAAGAGGTCCTGATCGATGTGCTCTTCCCGCCATTGGCCGTGGGCGACGACCCTGAGCGGCAGCAGCGCTGGCAGCGCTCACGGGAGAAAATCCGCCACCAGCTGCGCGACGGCTCCCTCGAAGACCGCGACGTGACGATCAGGACCGAGACCCAGAGCCTGCCCATCGCCAACATCTTCACCGCGGCGGGCGAGGAGATGGACGCTTCGTTCGGCGGCAGCCTGGGCAGCCTTTTTCCGAAGAAGTCCAAGGACTCGATCATGACCGTGGCCCAGGCGCGTCGCATCCTGCGCGATCAAGAGCTGGACAAGAGGGTCGATCCCGATCAGCTGGCCCAACAGGCTGTCCATCTGACCGAGCAGGGCGGTATTGTTTTCATCGACGAGATCGACAAGATCGCCGGCACGTCGCGGGGCGGCAGCGGCCCCGACGTGAGCCGCGAGGGCGTGCAACGCGACCTGCTGCCCGTAGTGGAGGGAACGACTGTTTCGACCAAATACGGTCCGGTACGCACCGACCATATCCTGTTCGTGGCCGCCGGCGCCTTTCACCTGAGCAAGCCCAGCGACCTCATTCCGGAACTGCAGGGACGCTTCCCCATTCGGGTGGAACTTGATAATCTGGACGAGGAGCATTATCTCCGCATCTTGAAGGAGACCGACAGTTCGTTGCTCAAGCAGTACCAGGCCTTGTTGGCCGTGGACGGCTGCCACCTGACGTTCAGCGACGACGGCGTGGAGGCCATGGCCCGCACCGCCCACCTGCTGAACCAGAAGCTTGAGAACATCGGCGCCCGCCGTCTGCAGACGATCATGGCGCAGCTGCTCGACGAACTCCTGTTCGAGGTGCCGGAATCCGGCACCGGCGAGGTTGTCATCGACCGCGCGTTCGTGGAACGCCGTCTCGATCCCGTCGTGCAGGACGAGGACCTGAGCCGTTACATTCTCTGACCCCGACCACGCATGCGGGGCGTCGGCCGCCCCGAGGAGGCACCATGAGTCTCGGTAAGAAGGACTTTCTCTCGATCGCGGATCACACTCCCGAGGACCTGCGCCGGATCCTGGATCTGGCCAAGGAGCAGAAGCCCCTGGCGCGGCGACACGAGCTGCCTCATTCCCATCCCAACCGCACTCTGGCCTGCGTCTTCGCCAAGCCGAGCCTGCGCACGCGCATCAGCTTCGAAACCGCCATGATGCAGCTGGGCGGCAACTCCCTGTTCATCACGGACAAGGAGATCGGTCTGGGGGTGCGTGAGAGCATCTACGACGTGGCCAAGGTCATGAGCCGCTTCGTGGACGGCATCATGATCCGCTGGTTCGACGACGGTGAAGTCGTGGAGTTGGCCAAGCACGCCGACGTGCCGGTGATCAACGGCCTGACCGACCTACTGCATCCCTGCCAGGTCATGGGCGACATCCTCACCGTCGAAGAACACCTCGGGTCGATCGAGAACAAGACCGTCTGCATGGTGGGCGACGGCAACAACCTGGCCAACAGCTGGATCAACGCCTCGCGCCGCTTCGGCTTCAACTTCGTCCTGGCCTGTCCTGAAGGGTACGAGCCGAACGAGGACATCATGAATGCGGCTGAAAAGGACGGTGCCTCGTTCTGTGTGATGAACGATCCGCAGGAGGCCGTCGAGGGCGCCCACGTGATCTACAGCGACGCCTTCTACAGCATGGGCCAGGAAGAGGAGGCCATCAAGCGCCGCGCCGACTTCGCACCCTTCCAGATCACCACAGATCTGCTGAAGGCCGCCCACGAGAAGCACGTGGTGCTGCACTGCCTGCCGGCCCACCGCGGCGAAGAGATCACCGACGAGGTCATGGACGGACCGCACTCGGTCGTCTTCGACGAGGCTGAAAACCGCCAGCACGCTCAGCGGGCCATCATCGCCCTGCTGATGTCATAGCGCGTGGCGGCGCAGAACCACAGCAACGGAAGCAGGGCGGGAGCCGCCGGCCTCGCCCTGCTCTTCTGTCTAGCGGCCGCCTGCGCCACCATGGAGGCGCCTAGGGGCGGTCCGGAAGACCGAACACCTCCGACTGTCGTTGCCTTTTCACCCGACTCCGGCTCGGTGGCTCTGAAGGGTGTCGATCGTTTCGTTGTGACGTTCTCCGAGAAGGTTCAGCCGCGTCCCGCCGAGACTGTCCTGCGTCTTTATCCCGACCTCGAAATCCGCAAGACGAAGTGGAAGGGGCGCCGGGAGATGACCGTCGAACTCTTCGACACCCTGCCCGCCGACACCACGATCATCGTTGAAATTCCCCGCGGGGTCGTCGACATCCATCGCGTGCCGAGCAAGCAGACCTGGATCTTCCCCCTGGCGACAGCCGACAGCTTTCCTCCCGGCACCGTCGCGGGACAGATCCTCCTGGCGGGGGAACCGGTCAAGGGTGCCGTAGCCGAACTCTACGCCGTGCCGCCTGACAGCTCCACCTGGGAACGCCAACCCCTGCTGCGACGGGCCGAGGCCGACACGTCCGGTCGCTTCGCCTTGCCTTGGCTGCCTGCTCCCGGCGGTCCTTGGCTTCTGCGTGTCTTCGCGGACGCCAATGGCGATCTGAGGGCGGGGGAGAACGAAGCCCAGCGCCTCTGGCCGGAGGTGTATGACCTGCGGAGCGGCTCTGAGACCCTGGACGTGGGGATCCTGAATCTCTTCGACCCCAAGACTCCCGGCAGGATCGAAGCCCTCGGTCCCTCACCTTCACCCTGGGACGGCAACGTGTTCGGCTGGCCCCTGGCCATCGCTGACGACGACACCGGGTTCGTACCCGTCCACGCCCGCACGGCGCCCGCCGGTTTCGCCGCCTCGTCCCCGGGCGATACGGTCGGCTGGGACGAAGCGGGCCCCGGCCTGGTGCGCCTGATTCTGTTCGTGGATCTCGACGGCGACAGCCTGCTGAGCGCCCTGCCCGACACCCTGGCTGCGGACTCCGTCGCCTGGTCCTGGGAACCCTTCGCCTGGGCCGACTCGATCGAAGTCGAACCGGGACGTCCTGTCTGGACGACGCTCCCGGCTTTCCCCGACACCCTGAGCCGCAGTCCGAACCCGCCGGCGCCCGTATCGTCGCGTCCAGACTCCACGCTGATGACGACAGCTGCCGACAGCCTGGCTGCAGCGTCGCCCGACAGCGTGCCGCCGCCTGAGCCCGAGGAGTGACCATGGCCGCCCTGTCCTTCGCCAAGATGCACGGTGCCGGCAACGATTTCGTCGTGATCGCGGCGGCTGACCTCGCGGCTTCCGGAATCGAACTTGATGTCGAAGCCATCGCCCGTCTCTGTGATCGGAGGCTCGGAATCGGTGCGGACGGACTGCTCGTGGTCGAACCAACCGCCGACGCCGATTTTCGCATGACCTACTACAACAGCGACGGGGGCGAGGCTGAAATGTGCGGCAACGGCGCGCGTTGTTCCTTTGCCTTCGCCTACGCCCGTGAACTTGTGGGGAGACAGGGGACGTTCGTCTCCGCCGCCGGCAAGCATGCCGGTCGTTTCACTGATGACGGTGATGTGGCGGTCTCGCTGACTTCGCCGTGCGACGTGGCTCTGAACATCGATGCCGGTGTCGACCATCCCTTCGCCGTCGTGCACAAGGCCAACACCGGCGTGCCTCACCTGGTCGTGCCCGTGGACGACATCGAAGCTGTCGACGTGACCCTCTGGGGTCGAGCCCTGCGCCTGTCCTCCGCCTTCGCTCCCGCGGGCACCAACGTCAACTGGGTCCAGCGCCGACCCGACGGCGTGTGGCTGATCCGCACCTACGAACGCGGCGTGGAAGCCGAGACCCTGGCCTGCGGCACCGGCGCCTCGGCATCTGGACTCGTGCTCTGCCTGCTCGGCGCAGCAGAGAGTCCCGTCCATCTGTTGACAAGGGGCGGCGACCGGTTGACCATCGCTGTCGAGGATCCCCACGGTTCACCCGCACTCGAGCTCACCGGACCCGCCGTCACGGCGTTCCGGGGGGAGGTCACAGTTCCATGAGCCCCTCCCGCGCCATGCTCCCCGAGGGCGTCTATACGGCTTTGATCACGCCTTTCCGCCATGGTGCTCTGGACCGCGCCGCCTGGGACCGTCTGGTGATCCGGCAGATCGAAGCCGGTGTCGCCGGTATCGTACCTGCCGGTTGCACCGGAGAAGCGGCCGCCCTGAACGTCGAGGAACGGGAATGGATGGTGCGCCGCTGCGTCGAGCTGGCCGCCGGTCGTTGCTGCGTTCTCGCCGGCAGCGGCACCAACGTCACGGCGAGCACCATCGAAATGACCCAGCTGGTCAAGGACTGGGGCGCCGACGCCGCCATGCTCATCTCTCCCTACTACAACAAGCCCCAGCAACACGGTCTGGTCGCGCATTACACGGCGGCAGCGCGGGCCGTCGCCATCCCCCAGGTGATCTACAACGTCCCGGGGCGCACCGCCGTGAACATTCTGCCGGCAACCGCCGCCTTGATTGCGACCGAACCCAACGTGGCCGCCATCAAGGAAGCCAGCGGCGATCTCGACCAGATTGCCCAGATGTGCTCGATCCCTGAACTTCAGGTGTTTTCTGGTGATGACGGGCTGAACATGGAGATCCTGAGGCTCGGAGCAGTCGGAGCCGTCTCGGTGCTCAGCAACCTGCTGCCGGGAACCTTGGTGCGCATGTGGAACGCCTGGCGGCTCGGCGACGAAGCCGCCGCCGATTCCCTGGCCGCTGCGGTGGCGCCCGTCGTCGACGCCTGCTTCCGGGAAACGAATCCGGTGCCGACCAAAGAGCTTTTGGCGATGATGGGATTCTGTACACACGAAACCCGTCTGCCCCTCGTGCCGGCCCTGAGCGAAAACCGCACCTGGCTGCAGACCTTCCACGAGACGGTCCTGACTCCTTTGCTGGAGGGAGAGCGATGAGCACCGTTCCGGTCACGATCCACGGCGCTGAAGGACGCATGGGACGCCTCGTTACCGAATTGATCGACCGCACTGACGGCCTCGAACTTGCAGCGCTGATCACCGAGGTCAACCGTTCCTCTTCTGCTGAAGCGATCCATCCGAGGGTGCCGTTGACTTCTCAGGACCGGCTGGCCGATGTGCATCCGCGCGGCGGAGTCATCATCGATTTTTCGCTGGCACCAGCCCTCGAAGGACTGCTCAGAGGTGCAGAGGCTGTCGGCGCCGCCCTCGTGATCGGCACCACCGGCCATTCGGCTGAGCAGTATGCGCTGATCGAGGCCTACGCCGCGTCGCGGCCGGTCGTCCTGGCGAGCAATTTCAGCGTGGGGATCCCGGTCATGACCATGCTGCTGGAGCGACTGGCCGACGTCCTGCCCGACACCTTCGGCGCCGAACAGGTCGAGACCCACCACCGCCACAAGATGGACCGCCCGAGCGGAACGGCCCGCAGCCTCTCGACCACCTGGACCAACCGCCGCGGGGGAGAGTCGCCGCCGACCCACGCCCTGCGCATCGGCGGCGTGACCGGCGAGCACCGCTGGATCTTCGCCGACGACGAAGAGACCATCGAGATCGTCCACCGGGCCCACTCGCGACGGGCGTTTCTGCGGGGGATCGTGCCGGCGGTTCTGTTCGCGGCGGCACGCGATCGAGGTCTTTATGATATGGGGGATGTTCTGGCTGAAGCGGCTGCGGGACGGTGAGCACCCCGGACCGAGTCAGAATTTCGACTGCAGGAACGACGAAAGGGGTCGTCCTTGTAGGATCGACCCCTTGGAAGCGTCCGTCTCGGCGACGGGTGTCGATGTCGGCTCCGCACAACAGCGGAGCACCCTCTCTACCTGGCGAAGAGGGCGGCCATCCGGGCCTTCATCCTGGCGGCGCGATTGCGGGGAATGATTCCCTTGCGCGCTTGGATGTCGAGGGACCGGTAAATGGCGTTGAGCGATTCGGGGGATTTCTCCTCACCCGAGGCACACGCGATCCTGAAGTTTTTCAGCGACGTACGCAGTTCGCCCCGGTTGGTCCGGTTCGACAAGCGAAGTTCGCGATCCTGCTTCAGGCGCTTCTTACAACTCTTATGATGCGGCAACTTGAAACCTCCTTCATACCAGCCGCAAAATCTAGCAGGGAAGCCCCGTGATGTCAAGGAAGCACGATCGTGAAGAGACCGAAGCCAACCTCAAGGGAAAGTTGACGCTGCTGCCTTCCAGCCCCGGCGTGTACCTGCACAAGGACGTTCGCGGCAAAGTCCTCTATGTCGGCAAGGCCTTGCGTCTGAATCAGCGTGTCCGCTCCTATTTCCAGGATTCCCACGACCATCCGCCCCGAATCTGCGAACTCGTGGACCGAGTGGCTGATTTCGACTACATCGTCACAGCGTCCGAAAACGAGGCTTTGGTCCTCGAGGATCAGCTGATCAAGGAATACCGGCCGCGCTACAATGTCCGTCTCAAAGACGACAAGCGGTATCCCTACATCCGCATCACGGTCCAGGAAGCCCTGCCCAGAGTCGAAGTGGTGCGGCGCATCGAGGCCGACGGAGCCCGCTATTTCGGTCCTTTCACTGCCGTCCGGGATATGAGAGCCACCCTTCAGCATGCCTTGCGGGCGTTCCAGGTCCGCACCTGCCTGTTGAACCTGCCCGACGAAACCGTCCCGAGACCTTGCCTGGACTATCAGATCGGCCGCTGCTCCGCGCCGTGCACGGGTCTCGACGCCCCGGACAGCTATCGCCTGAAGGTCAAAGCCCTCGTCCGTTTCCTCGAGGGGGCCGACGACGGACTCCTCGACGACCTCCGCAACGAGATGGGGACCTTGGCCGCAGCCAAGGCTTACGAAGATGCTGCATCAGTCCGCGACAGGCTCACTGTGCTGGAGCGCACCATCGGCAGCCTGAGCCGGATCCACGGCCTGACCGACGATCTCGACGCCTGCGCCGTCGTCCGCGACGGCGCCGACGGCTGCGGCGTCGTGCTCCGCATCCGCGGCGGCAAGGTCCTCACGACCCACCATTTCCTTCTCGAAGACCGGCTCGAGAGCGACCCGAACCGCTTCCTCGCCCAGCTGCTGCGCGAATACTACCCCCGCGCCGGCGACCTGCCGGGCCGGATCCTCGTATCCCATGACCCCGGCGACCGGGAGCAGTGGGAGGCCTGGCTCGGAGCACTCCGCGGCCGACGCGTGCACATCGGCGTGCCTCAGCGTGGTCCCCGCAAAGACGCTGTCGCCATGGCCCTGGCCAACGCGGCCTGGAAACTCAACGAACGCATGTTGAAAGACGGAGCCAAAGCACGCTCTGTCTCGCCCGGACGCTCCCGGGACCTCCAGGACGCCCTCGATCTGCGGACGGTGCCGGAATCGATCGAGTGCTTCGACATCTCCAATTTCCAGGGCAAGGAGACCGTCGCTTCCCTGGTGTACTTCCGTGGCGGCAAGCCGCTCAAATCTCGCTACCGCCGTTTTCGCGTGAAGGAAGTGGAGGGCGTGGACGATTTCGCCAGCATGCGCGAAGTGTTCGGCCGCTACTACCGCCGCCTGCTGGAGAAAGGGACGCCCCCGGCGGATCTGGTGATGGTCGATGGCGGGGCCGGTCAATTGTCATCAGCGCGGCAGATCCTCACCGAACTCGGCCTGCACGACGTCGAACTCATCGGCCTGGCCAAGCGGGAAGAGGAAATCCATCGCGAGCGGGGCCTGCCGCCGGTGCGCCTTCCGCGCACGAGTCCGGCACTCCAACTTCTGCAGCAGGTCCGGGACGAGGCCCATCGCTTCGCCATCACCTACCATCGGCTGCTGCGGGATCAGAAGACGACCAACTCAGCCATCGACCTCATTCCCGGCATCGGGCGCGTGAAGAAGCTCGCCCTGCTCCATCATTTTCCCTCGGTCGACGCCATCCGGGTGGCATCGGGAGCCGAGCTTTGCGAAGTCCGAGGCGTCGGTCCGGCCGACGCTGAACGCATCATCGCCTTCTTCGCGGTGGAACGGAACGGAGGCGCGTCGTGACGCGTTGGGACGATGCCTGTGAAGGCTTCCTCGCTCATGCCTCCGCCGAAAAGGGCCTCGCAAGGGCATCGTTGCAGGCATATGCCCAGGATCTGACCCGACTCCGCAGGTGGTCCGAAGCCGCCGGCTTGGCCGATCCCCGCCAGGTCAGCCCCCAGGCGCTCCGCTCCTTCCTGATCGCCGCGGCCGACGACCTGGCGGCCCGCTCCCGAGCCCGACTTGTCTCCACCCTCCGCTCGTTCTTCCGCTTCCTCGCCGCCGAGGGGGAGGTGGCCGACGACCCGACGATGCTGATCTTGGCCCCCAAGGTCGGAAGGAAACTGCCCTCGCTGCTCAGCCGCGATCAGATGAGCCACCTCCTCGAAGCGCCCGATCTTACACGCAAGGGCGGACAGCGGGACCTGGTGATCCTGGAGATCCTCTATGGCTGCGGGCTGCGGGTCAGCGAACTCTGCGGCCTGGACATCGCCGACCTCGACGTGCGCGAAGCCCTCCTGCGCGTCCGCGGCAAGGGAAGCAAGGAGCGGATCGTGCCGGTGGGACGTCCGGCCTTGGCCGCCATCGCCCTCTGGAGGGCGGGAGAGAGGGGCGAGTTCCTCGGCAAGCAAGCCAACGCCGCCCTGCTGATCAACCAGCGCGCAGGACGCTTGAGCCGTGTTTCGGTCTGGTCCCGGCTCAAGGCACTGGCCGCCGCCGCCGGCCTCGCCGACACCCTGACACCTCACTCGCTGCGCCATACCTACGCCACCCACCTGCTCGAAGGGGGCGCCGATCTGCGCGTGGTTCAGGAGCTGCTTGGGCACGCTTCGATCAGTACGACGGAGATCTACACCCACGTGGACCGCGCCTATCTCACTGAAGCCTACCGTTCCGCCCATCCACGTGCGAGACGCAGCTGAAGGCCGAAGTCACTGATCTGCGGGTCTTTGACAGGTGTGGACCCCGGTGGTACTGTTCAACGTCGACTTGCGTGAAGCGCAGCAGCCACCCGGACATGATGATGGAGGACCCTTGGCCAAGAAGATCATCCTGAGCGGCAACCGGCCCACCGGGCGCCTGCACTGGGGCAACTACACCGGTGCTCTCGAAAACTGGATCCGTCTGCAGGACGAGTACGACTGCTATTTCATGGTCGCCGACTGGCATGTACTGACCACGGCTCTGGACAAGGCTCCCGAGATCCGACGGAACAGCCGCGAGATGATCCTCGATTGGCTCGGCGCCGGGCTCGACCCCGAGCGTTCGGTCCTGTTCATCCAGTCTGAGATCAAGGAACACGCCGAGCTGTTCCTGATCTTGAGCATGATGATCTCCATGGGGCGCCTCGAGCGGAACCCCACCTTCAAGGAACAGATCCGCGATCTGAACCTGGGCAACGAGATCAGCTTCGGACATCTGGGATATCCTGTCCTGCAGGCCGCCGACATCTTGGCCTACCGCGCCCACGCCGTGCCGGTGGGTGAGGACCAGCTGCCCCATCTGGAGCTGACCAGGGAGATCGCCCGTCGCTTCACCCACCACTTCGGCGAACTGTTCCCCGAGCCCGAAGGTCTGGTCACGAAGTTCGGCCGCTTCCCCGGCACCGACGGCAACCGCATGAGCAAGTCTCTTGGCAACACAATCGAGATCGCCGCCGGTCCCGAAGAGATCGCCCAGAAGCTGAAGACGGCCTTCACCGACCCCAATCGTCTACGACGCACCGATCCCGGCGACCCGGAGGTCTGTGCCGTCTATACCTACTATCAGAAATTCCTGCCCGAGGAAGCGGCGACCTGCGCCGAAGAGTGCCGTACTGCGGCTCGAGGCTGCGTGGACTGCAAGAAAAGACTGACCGAAGGCGTGGTCGAATACTTCGCACCGCTGCGCGAACGTCGCCAGCATTTCGTGGACCGCCCCGAGATGGTGGCTGAAATCGTCGCCGAAGGCTGCCGGAGAGCCCGCGCCGCCGCCGTCGAGACCATGGCCCTGACCCGCGCCGCCATGGGCATCGGTTAGGAGGACACGTGAGCAACACCACCGGGCCCGAGCCCCTCGAGCCGACACTGCCTCTGCCTCCAACGGACGGTCCGGTATCCGACGCCCAGCCGATCTCCGTCGAGCTGCCCGAGGAACTCGAGTACTTCCGCTCCAGCGAGGCCTACCGTGTCGATCTCGAAGGTTTCCACGGCCCCCTCGATCTCCTGCTCTATCTGATCCAGAAGGACGAGCTGGACATCTACGACATCCCCATCGCCCACATCACCGAGCAGTACCTGGCCTACGTCGAGATCATGGAAAATCTGTCCCTCGACGTCGCCGGCGAGTTCATCGTGATGGCGGCCACCCTCATGCGCATCAAGACCCGCCTGCTGCTGCCGGTGCAGGCCGAGGACGAGGAACTCGACGAGAACGATCCCCGCGCCGAACTCGTACGCCGTCTGCTCGAATACAAGCGTTATAGGGAGATGGCGGAGAACCTGCGTCGTCTCGAGGAGGAGCGCACGCGCCTCCACGTACGCAGCGTGAGACCGGCCGGGCTGGACGAGAACGAGGAGGAGCCCGAACTCCGCGTCGGCCTCTTCGATCTGCTCAACGCCCTGAGCGGGGTGTTCGATCGTGTGACCAAAGAGGCCGTCCACAACGTCCATCGCGAGGCCTATACCGTCGAGGAGAAGGTGGAACTGATCAGGCTCCGTCTGCGGAATGAAGGCACGATCCGTTTCGACGAATTCTTCCGTGACGACGCCATCAAGATGGAGGTCGTGGTGACCTTCGTGGCCATTCTCGAATTGGCCAAACGCCAGGAGATCCGCCTGATGCAGACCGAAGCCCTCGGGATGATCTGGGTGACCCATTACGACGCCGACCCCAAGGCCGCCGCCGCCATCGCCGGTGGAGGAGGTACCCCCTCTTGAAGCACGACCTCGAAGCCCTGCTCTTCGCCACCGATGCGCCTCTCACGTCGTCCCGACTCAAGGGCATCTTCCCCGAGACCGGCGGCAAGGAGATTCGTGAGGCCATCGACGAACTCAACGCCGAATACGAGACCCAGGAACGGGCCTTCACCATCGTCGAGTTCGGCGGCGGCTGGCAGCTCGCCAGCCGTCCCGAGTACATGGCCCTGATCCAGAAACTCTACAAGGGCCGCCGCTACGTGCGGCTTTCCAAAGCTGCGTTGGAGGCCCTCGCGATCATCGCCTACCGGCAGCCCGTCACGCGCATGGAAATCGAGGAGATCCGCGGAGTCCAGGTCAGCGGCGTGCTGCAGACCCTCACCGAACGCAGCCTCATCACCGTGGTGGGCCGCTCAGAATCCGTAGGCAACCCCATCCTCTATGGCACCACACGCGAATTTCTCAACCACATGGGTCTCAAAGGGCTCCATCAGTTGCCGCCTCTGCCTGAACTCGAAGGCATCATCGGCAACCGAGAAGAGATCAAGCAGTTCGCCATGCAGCTGGGTGAGGAGATCGTCGACGAAGACTTCGACACGGTCTATGTGCACGGCGACGAGTTCATGATCGTGTCCGCCCGCGAAGATGATCCGGAGCCCGCAGCCGAAGCCGCCAAATCGGCGGAGGCCGGTGATGACATCCGCACCTGACCACCTGCGCCTGAACAGATATCTGGCCCGCTCGGGGCTCGGGTCCCGGCGTGGCGTCGAAGCCCTGATCGCCACCGGGCGCGTCCGCCTCAACGGTGAGATCGTGACAGATCTCGGCCGCCGCGTCGACCCGCTGAGCGACCTCGTAACCGTCGATCATAAGACCATCACCCTGCCTTCATCCTGGAGCGTCTACGCTTTTCACAAGCCTGCCGGTGTCGTATCCTCGCTCCGGGCTCAGGGGCAGGCCCGCTGTCTCGCGGAGTTCCGTCAGCGCGAGGATCTCCCCGCTGCAGTCGTTCCTGTCGGCAGACTTGACGCGCCCACCACCGGCTTGCTCATTTGGACAGACGACGGCAACCTCGCCGAGGCGCTCCTGCTCCCTCGGCATCGGATCTGGAAACGTTACCTGATGACCCTCGACCGCCCCCTGTCCCCGGAGGCCGAATCCCTCCTGACCGACGGGCGCATCGAGCTGGACGATCGCCCTTGCCTTCCCGCCAGGCTAGAATCCGCCGGACCGGATCGCCGCACTTGGCGGTTTTGGTTGAGGGAGGGTCGCAACCGCCAGATCCGCCGCATGATCCTGGCCGTCGACCGGCGTGTGGTGTCGCTCCATCGCGAAGCGGTCGGACCTTTGGAATTGGGGGATCTCCCGTCAGGTCGCTTTCGCGAACTGGCCGCCGGGGAGGTCGAGGCCCTCCGGTCGACACTGGCGGCATCCCTCGAGGATCCTCAGCTCGACGACGATCTGGAAGTATGACCACGGAGGCTGACATGGATTTCGAATCTCTCTTCCGCCCCGGGATCCTCAACACCAAGCCTTACACACCCGGCAAACCCATCTCGGAAGTCCAACGCGAACTCGGCCTGACCGACGTCGTCAAGCTCGCCAGCAACGAGAATCCCGAGAGCCCCACCTCTGCGGTCATCGACGCCGTATGCGCCGCGGCTTCCCAGCTGAACCGCTACCCGGACGGTGCCTGCTTCGAGCTCACCCGCACCCTCGCCGCCCACCTGGGCGTGGACACCCGCGCGCTCTTTTTCGGCAACGGCTCCAACGAGGTCATCGACATGATGATCCGGGCCCTGATCTCGCCGGGGGAGAACGTTGTCTTCGGACATCCAAGCTTCATCGTCTACCCGCTGACTACGGGGGTCCAGTTCGAGAGCGGCCGGCCGGTGCCCCTCGACGCTGACGATCGCCACGATCTGCCGGCCATGGCCGCTGCCGTGAACGATAAGACCAAGCTGGTCATCGTCTGCAATCCCAACAACCCCACCGGTACCTACAATACCGCCGAAGAGTTCGCCGCCTTCATGGCCCGTATTCCGTCCCGCGTGATCGTGGCCGTGGACGAGGCGTACTACGAGTACGTCCTGGCTGAGGACTACCCAGAGACGATTCCCATGCTCGCCGCCTATCCGAACCTCGTGCTCTGCCGCACCTTCTCCAAGATCTACTCCATGGCCGGCCTGCGCGTCGGGTATGCTGTGGGGCATCCCGATTTCATCGCCCAACTGCAGAAGACTCGAGAGCCCTTCAACGTCAACAGCCTGGCCCAGGCCGCCTGTCTCGCCGTGCTCGCTCAGCCTGAAGAGACTGCAGCCCGCGCCTTGCGCAACCGCGTCTGGCTCGAGGAACTCTTCGCGGGGCTCCGCAGCCTCGGTTGCGACGTCACGCCGTCCCAGACCAACTTCCTGCTCGTTCGTATCCCCGGCCGCAATGCCACCGAGGTTCAGCAGCAGCTGCTGGCCCGCGGCGTGATCGTACGTCCCATGAACGCCTTCGGTCTCGGCGACGGCGCAATGCGGGTCAGTGTCGGACTGCCCGCGGAGAATCAGCGGTGCCTCGAGGCCCTCAAGGAGATCCTGGCTTGAAGAGCGAACCCTGCAAGGATCCCGCATTGATCGGGCTCGAAGCTGAGGCGCTGCGCCATTCGCTGCGGCGTCCCGACGGCCGGCGCAACGTCGTGAACGTCGGGGACGTCGCCATCGGCGGCGAGCGCATCGTGATCGCCGCCGGGCCTTGTGCCGTCGAACCCAACGACAGCCTGCGTCTCACGGCGCTGGGCGTGGCGTCCGCCGGAGCGACGATCCTCCGCGGCGGCGCCTACAAACCACGCACGTCGCCTTACGATTTCCAGGGGCTCGAAAAAGAAGGCCTCCTGCTGCTCGACGAGGTGCGTGCCGAAACCGGACTGCCTGTGGTGACCGAAGTCCTCGACCCCCGCGACGTGGATCTCGTCGCCTCCCACGCCGACATGCTTCAGGTGGGCAGCCGCAGCGTTCAGAACGTGCCCCTGCTGCGTGAAGTGGGCGCATCAGGCCATCCCGTCCTGCTCAAGCGCGGTCTGATGACGACCGTCTTCGAGTGGCTCAGCGCCGCCGAATACATCATCGAAGCCGGCGGGGGAGACGCGCCGGTAGTCCTCTGCGAGCGCGGGATCCGCACCTTCGAGCCGACCACCCGCAACACCCTCGATCTCAACGCCGTGGCGCTGCTGCGCGAACTGTCCCGACTGCCCCTGATCGTCGATCCTAGCCACGGCACAGGCCGCGCCGACCTGGTGCCGGCCATGTCCCGCGCATCCCTGGCCGCCGGCGCCGACGGGCTGCTCGTGGAAGTCCATGCTTCACCCGGTGATTCCTGGAGCGACGCCGCCCAGACCCTCGGACTTTCCTCTTTTGCAAAGCTCGTAGGCGAATGCCGAACCCTCGCCCTCGCTCTCGGACGCGATCTCTGATGAACCGTGTTGTCGAAGACCGGACCGTACCTCCGCATACCGTGATCGCCATCGACGGCCCCGCCGGTTCAGGTAAATCGACCACCGCTCGCGCCCTCGCCGAACGTTTCGATCTGCTCTATGTCGATTCGGGTGCCATGTACCGGGCCCTGACCTGGGCCGCCCTCGATCGGGGACAGTCCTTCGCAGACGAAGCCGGGCTGCTTGCCATGTTCACCGCTGCGGATCTCCAGCTCGACCCCGCCCGTCGTGAAACTCGTGTGTTCTGGGACGGCAAAGACATCTCGGATCAGGTCCGAACTCCCGCCATCGAAGCCAATGTCTCCGCCGTGGCGGCTCACCCAGCCATCCGCGCGGCCATGGTGGAGCGCCAGCGCTCTTTCGCCAGACGCCGTGGCGTGGTCATGGAAGGGCGCGATATCGGCTCGGTCGTCTTTCCCCTCGCTTCGGCCAAGATCTATCTCGACGCTTCCCTAGCAGCCCGTGCCGAACGACGGCTGAACCAGCACCGCCGTCGGGGCAACGAGACGGAGTTCGAAACCGTGCTCGCTGAAGTCGAGGCGCGGGACAACCGCGACAGCAGCAGGGCGGAAAGCCCCCTGAGCATCCCGCCCGACGCGGTGGTGATCGACAACAGTCGCCTGAGCCTCGACGAACAGCTGGAACGCACGGCTGAAGCCGTCATCACGGTGCTCGATGAACAGCGTCCCCGCAGCCTGACGGCTGCTTCGCTAAGCTCCCGCGTCACGATTCGTTACAAGTTCGCTTACGCGGTGTTCGGACCGTTGAGCCGGATCCTGGGCCTGACCATCCACGGCCGCGAGCACGTGGAATTCGACGAGGGCAAGATCCTGGCCGCCAACCACGTGAGCAACCTCGATCCGCCCATGCTGGCGGCATCCCTCGAGGGTATGGGTCATTTCCGGGCCGTGGCCAAGGAGGAGCTCTTTCGGTTCTGGCCGAGCCGGATGATCTTCAAGCTGCTCCATTCCATTCCCATCAAGCGGTCCATTTTCGATGCCGATGCCTTCGACACTGCGGCGGAATACCTCGCCGAGGGCCAGAATGTCGTGTTTTTTCCCGAAGGCATGCGCAGGGTCGTGGGGGAGCCCGGACCTGTGCGCAACGGACTCGGACAGCTGATGATGCGGACCGAGGCTCCGGCTGTACCCGTATTTTTCCGCGGCACAACGGTCGCCGTCCCCGGATCTTCACCAAATACGCCATTGGAAGTTACTTTTGCTCCTCCGGTCCGTTTGAGGGCTCTTGCCGCTCTCCGCAATCGGCTCGACGATCGTGGGATCAGCCGACTGATCGCCCAGCTCTTCGATCAGATCTATCTCGAACTGCAGGCCCGATCCTTTGCAAGAACGCCCATGACCACCGAGGAGCGAGAATCTGCAGATCGTGCGCGCCCCAAGGTTCTGCGCAAAGAAGCCAAGACTTTCCGTAGGGAAAAGTCCTGATCCTGCCTCAATCGCCTTGATTCCCTTGCAACAGGACCTCTCGGGGTGTATATTCGCGCGACGCCCGGTGTATCTGCCGGGTGAATCTGTGTTCTTAGGAGGAAAGTCACATGAATCCCAACCCCAACGCGGGGGATGAGGCCGGAGAGGCCCATTCTTACGCCCCCGGAAGTCGCTCATCTCACGGCTCTGCCGACTACGACGACGTAGTGGCGAAAGTGCCAGCTCCCAAGCTGACCCTTGAGTTCGACCCGAGCGCAATCGTCAACAGGGACTACTTCGACGACGACGAAGGTGAACTGAACCTGACTGACGATGAGATGCTCTCTCTCCTCAACCAGTACGAGGAGACCCTCAACGAGATCGCCGAAGGCCAGATTCTCAAAGGCATCATTGTCGAAGTGCGCGAGAACGAGGTCCTGCTGAACATCGGCTTCAAGAGCGAGGGTATCATCGCCATCGAAGAGTTCGCCGGC
This sequence comes from uncultured bacterium, assembly GCA_937910695.1. Taxonomy (GTDB): domain Bacteria; phylum Krumholzibacteriota; class Krumholzibacteriia; order LZORAL124-64-63; family LZORAL124-64-63; genus CALEMW01. The sequence goes on along the minus strand of CALEMW010000009.1, from coordinate 60,838 downwards.
TGCGAACTTTCGGTCGGCGACGAGTTCGACGTGTTCCTCGAGTCTCTCGAGGATCAGGACGGCCTGGTCGTCCTGTCCAAGGAACGCGCGGACTTCCTCAAGGTCTGGGACAAGATCAAGACGGCCCACGAGGCCGGCGACATGGTCAAGGGCATGGTTGACCGCCGCATCAAGGGCGGCCTGGTCGTCAAGCTCTGGGGTGTCGACACGTTCCTGCCCGGCTCCCAGGTGGCCCTGCGTCAGGTGCCCGACCTGGACCAGATGATCGGCGAAGAGATCACCTGCCAGATCATCAAGAAGAACAAGCGGCGTCGCAACGTCGTGGTGAGCCGACGCATTGTCCTGGAACGCGATCGCGAGGCGAAGAAGACGACCCTCATGTCCGATCTCGACAAGAACCAGGTCCGCAAGGGAGTGGTGAAGAACATCACCGACTTCGGTGCGTTCGTGGATCTTGGCGGTATCGACGGATTGCTCCACATCACGGATCTTTCGTGGGGCCGGGTCAAGCATCCGAGCGAGGTCGTGAGCATCGGGGACGAGATCGAAGTCAAGATTCTGGACTTCGACCGTGATCGGGAGAGGATTTCTCTCGGCCTGAAGCAGCTTCAGGCATATCCCTGGGAAGATGTGGACAAGAAGTACCCCGAGAAGACGGTCGTGAACGGCAAGGTCGTTTCGATCACCAACTACGGCGCCTTCGTGGAGCTGGAAGAGGGCATCGAGGGTCTCATTCACATTTCCGAGATGTCCTGGACCCGTCACATCAAGCACCCGTCGAAGATCCTCTCGATCGGCGATGCGGTGGAAGTGATGGTCCTGAAGATCGACAAGGAGAACGAGAAGATCTCGCTGGGTCTCAAGCAGACCGAGCAGGATCCCTGGACGACGCTGCACGAGCGTTATCCGGTGGGCACCATCATCGAGGGCCGCGTGCGCAACCTCACCGACTTCGGCGCTTTCGTCGAGGTTGAAGAGGGCATCGACGGTCTGGTGCACATCTCGGACATGTCCTGGACCAAGCGCGTCCGGCACCCCAAGGAGATCGTCCGCAAAGGCGACCTCGTTCAGGTGCAGATCCTGGACATCGACACCGACAAGCGGCGGATCAGCCTGGGCGTGAAGCAGCTCCAGGACAACCCTTGGCCGACCTTGGCCGAGGATTATCCCGTCGGCCGTCAGGTCGAAGGCAAGATCATCCGCATGCTCGACCACGGCGTCGTGGTGGAGATCGGCGGCGACCTGGAGGGCTTCGTGCCCGTCGGCCACATGGCCGTGCCCAAACTGGAGAAGCCTCAGTACCACTTCCAAGAGGAAGAGTCGCTGCCTCTGCACGTCATCAAGATGGATGCAGAGAACCGGCGGATCGTCCTTTCAGTGGCTGAGTTCTTCAAGGATCAGCCCCGCGAGGACCTCGAGGCGTTCATCAGTGAACACCCCTTGAACGAGGACGCCGTGGCGGCCGATCAGTCCAGTGAGAGCGGCGATGCCATGGACGACGACTACGCCGACATCGATGATGCACCCGTACCCGACCTCGGGTTGGACACCGATGACGCCGAGCCCGTCGCCGAAGCAGCTGAGACAACCGAAGCTGTGGAAGCGTCCGTTGAAGATGTCGTTGAAGATGCGATCGAGGAGGCTGCACCCGAAGCCGTCGAGGCTCAGGAGGCACCCGCCGAAGTCGAAGCTGCCGTCGAGGCAGCCGAAGCTGTAGACGAAACATCGGACGACGACGAGGACAAGAACGAGGTGTAATCCCCGTTCCGATCCGCTGGGAAAGGGGTGGCTCGGCCACCCCTTTTCCGTATCCCGGAGATGGAATGTGCATGACCGTTTCACGACGGTGAGGGTGGCCTTCCTGACCCTCGGTTGCCGTATGAATCAATACGACACCGAAGTGATGAAGGCGCGTCTTCCCGCGGACCTTCGTTGCGAGATCGTCGACTGGGACGATCCGGCCGACGTCTACATCCTGAACAGCTGCACCGTGACGGTGAAGGCCGATCAGAAGTGTCGTCAGCTGGCTCGGCGCGTGCGTCGGCGTGCACCCGACGCCAAGATCGTGGTTACTGGCTGTTACGCCCAGACCCAGCCTGAAGCCCTCGCCGAGATGACAGAACTGGACGGCATCATCGGCGTCAACGAACGGGAAGACATCCACCAGTGGCTGCCACGCCTGCTCTACGAAGAGCAGCGCCTGCTGGAGGTAACCCAGTATTCCAAGCGTCTGGCATTCCGCTCGCACCGCATCACCGATTTCGACGGCCGCACCCGCGCCTATGTGAAGATCCAGGACGGCTGCGACCTCCGCTGCACCTACTGCCTGATCTGGAAAGCCCGCGGCCCCGGCCGTAGCAGGGATCCTCAAGACGTGGTGGGGCAGGTCTCCGAGTTGCGCGACGCAGGATTCAGCGAGATCGTGCTGACCGGCGTCCACATGGGGAGTTACGGCAGAGATTTACGGTGGCTGCCGGGGTTGACCGGCCTGATCGACATGCTGGCGTCGCGGTTTCCGGATCTGCGCTTCCGTCTGAGCAGCATCCACCCCAACGAGGTTCACGAACCCCTGCTGGAATTGTTCACAAAGCACTCGAACATGCGCCCGTATCTCCATATTTCAATGCAGTCGGGCTCCGATACGGTCCTCTCACGCATGCGCCGACCCTACGCCGCTGCAGACGTGGCCCGAGCCGTCCACGCCGCAGCCGGACTCGCCCCATATTTCGGTATCGGCGCCGACGTCATCGTGGGTTTCCCGGGGGAGACCGAGACCGAATTCGAACAGACGCGGCAGCTGATCGAGACGGCGCCCTTCAGCTACCTTCACGTCTTCCGCTATTCGGCCCGACCCGGTACGAAGGCCGCGGACATGAAGCCCTGCCACAGCGAGACAATCACCGCCCGCTCGGCTCTGTTGCGCACCTTGAGCGACGCGAAGAAATCAGCATTCGAGGGGGGCCTCATCGGCCACACACTCGAGGCAACGGTGGAATCGGACCGGCCCCTTCCGGGCTGGGTCCACGCGACCACTGGCAACTACGCCACGGTCCTGGTCCCCGACATTTGGGAGCAGGGAGACTCCGTCCTGGTCACCCCCGAGGGTCTGCGCGAGGGCACGTTGTACGCCAATCGGGTCGAGCATATCGCCCGGTCGATCATAGAGGAGAATGCATGAGCGGTTCCGCCCGGGACGGCCGCGTCAAGGTCTTCATCGAGACCTACGGCTGCCAGATGAACTCCTACGACACCTCGGTCATGTACGGCATACTCGACGAGCACGGCTACGCCCGCGCAGAGACCGTCGACGACGCCGACGTCGTGCTGCTGAACACCTGTTCGGTTCGCGATCTCGCCGAGCACAAGATCCATAGCCGCGTCGGCGAACTGCGCAGTCTCAACCGACGCGGCCTGTCAAAAACGGCGGTGGTGGGGGTGACCGGCTGCATGGCCGAACGGATGGCCGACGACCTGGCCAAGGGTGAACGGAAGGCCGACCTCGTCCTCGGTGTCGACCAGTACGCCAAACTGCCCGGCATGCTGGACCTGGCGGTCGCCAGGGTTCGTGGCGACAAAGACGGTCCCAAGCAGCTCAACGTCGCCACCGGCCACCAGGCCGACGTCCACTACGTCGCGCCGCCGGATGCTTACCCCACCAACAACTCCCATCTCGTGACCATCCACAAGGGCTGCGACTACAAGTGCACCTACTGTATCGTACCGGCCACGCGCGGACCTCAGCGCGAGAAGGCCCCCGAAGTCATCGAGCAGGAGATCCGCGACATCGTCGCCGCCGGCGGCCGTGAAGTCACCCTGCTGGGACAGAACGTCACGGCCTACCGGGCGCCGGGCCTGAACTTCGCCGGACTGCTGCAGCGCCTGAACCCCATCGTGGGTCTCGAGCGCATCCGATTTTTGACAGGACACCCCTGCGACATGAATGAAGAGCTCGTGAAGACCATGAGCGGACTGGACAAGGTCTGCCCCTGGCTTCATGTTCCAGCCCAGAGCGGTAGCGACCGCGTGCTGCGGCGCATGAAGCGACATTATACGGCCGCAGAGTACCTTGGTCTCGTCGCTACGGCGCGCCGTTGGCTGCCAGGAGTCACTTTTTCAGGGGATTTTATTGTCGGTTTTCCGGGAGAGACCGACGAAGACTTCCGCATGACCCTTGAGTTGGTGCGGGAGGTCCGATACGATCAGACCTTCAACTTCAAGTATTCGGAGCGACCGGCAACTCCGGCGGCCAAGCTGGACGACGACGTGCCGCTCGAAGTCAAGAAGGAGCGACTGGCCGAACTCATGGCCCTGCAGGAGAACGTTTGGTCCTCGATGGCGTCCGCGGCGGTGGGCGAGGTCTGGGACGTAGCGGTGGAAGACGAGGCCCGGCGACCCGCCGGAGCCTGGAGGGCGCGCAGCCTCCACAACCGCAAGGTTCTGCTGCTGGATCATGAAGGCTTCGTGGGGCAGACCCTCAGTGTCCGCATCACGGGCTGCGAAGCCACGACCTTCTTCGGCGTTGCTGTCTGACGGGAGGAGCCCCCATGTCCTTGATCAAGTGGATCGTCGCCCTGCTCGTTGCAGTGGCCTTGGCTGTGCTGTTCGCCCAGAACAGCGGGCAGTCGGTGGACCTCCGCGCCTTCGGTCGCGAGTACCTCGACATCCCCCTCTATTACGTCCTCGCCGGATCGCTCCTGCTGGGCATCATCTTGAGCATGCTTCTGGGCGGTATCCGTGAGCTGCGCCTGCGGGGACGCCTGCGCGGCCTGCAGCGGGATCTGCGCGACCGCGACAAGGAGATCGCCGAACTGCGCGCACTGCCCCTCCAGGATCTTGACGGCTCCCCGGAGGTCGACTGATGGGCCTGGCCGAATTCTCAGTGATCGGCGGCGTCGCCGTCCTTCTCGGCGGTGTGCTCTGGTTCGTCCTGCAGCAGCGTCCCGATGCCTCGGCCAAGGAAGACGACTACACGCGTGGTTTAGAGCTCTGGCTGGGCGGGGACCGTCCTGCAGCCATCGAGGCCATGCGCCGAGCCGTGTCAGCCGCGCCCGAGTCGGTCGATCCCTATCTCCAGCTGGGCCTGTTCCTGCGCAAGAACGGCGATGCCCGCCGCGCCGCCGCACTGCATCGAGGCCTCGCGGCCCGGCCTGGGCTGGACCGCACCAAGCGCACCTCCATCGCCCTGGCCCTCGCCGAAGACCTCAACGACCTCGGCCGCTGGGACGAATCACGGGCCCTGCTCGACGACCTCCAAAAGCGCAAGCCCGCCACACCCCGTTTCTGGCACGCCCGCTTCCGGCAATGGCTCGGCCAGGGGGATCACGACGCAGCGGCCCGGACCCTGCGGGAAGCGGTGCGCCGCGTCGATGCCGATCACCAGGACTCCTTTCAGCGCCGCCACGAACTCTTCCAACTCGACCGCGCTCTCGACGCCATCCGCAACGATGCGACTCGCGATGCTGGACGACTGCTGAAGGACGTGGCCGAAGACGGACCTTACGCCGCCCGGGTAGCTCATGTCCGCGCCTTGATCAAACTGCAGAACGGCGAACCGGAAAAGGCCGCCGAAATCGCCACGTCCGGATTGCTCCACGCGCCGGAGGAATCAGAACTCCTGCTGCCCGTCCTGCAGAAGTCTCTGCTCGACAGCGGCCGCTATGAACGGACGATTCCCGTTCTCGAGAGCGCCTGCCAGTCCGATCGCGCCCCGGCTTCGCTGTGGATCGCCCTGGCCCTTCTGCACGAAAAAGTCGGCGACCGTGAAATGGCGATCCGTGTTCTCGAAAGCAAATCCGGCGACGAACGCCTGACCCTCGCCGCCGCCGCGCCCTTCCTGCGCATCTTGATCCAGGACCTGCCCGACAGTGACTTCACGCGTATCTGGGACGCCCTCCATACGCGGACCGGACCGCGGCAATGGCATTGTCATGACTGCGGTGCTCCCTTCGCGGAAGTACACTGGTTCTGTCCGGCCTGCCACGCTTTCGACGGCGTCGAGCCCGGCCCGGCCCGCACGACGGTGAGCGAATGATGTCGAGGACCCGCATGGCAGGGATCGTCCTGATCCTGCTCTGCTGCCTCGCGCCCACCTGTCTCGCCGCCGATCTGAACGATGTCGCAGCAGCCTGGCGCAAAGGGGACATCGCCGCCGCCAAAACACTGCTCGCCGAGACATCAGCCGACGAACTCGCTACAGAGACGGGGATCGCCTGGCAGTTCCGGCTGGCCGAGGATCCCGCCAGCATCCAGCGATTGCGTTCCGACCTGCCCGCCCACCGGCTCGACGCCGCCTGGATCGCCTGGGGAAGGGGAGACCGCGAAGCCGCCGCCTCGCATCTCACCTCAGTGCTGACCGGAGACCAGACTCCGCCCCCCGGTGCCGAATTCCTCGCCGGGCTGCTGGCCCGTCGTTCAGGGGATCTTGTGAGCGCCCGCCACGCCCTGGCTTCTGTCCGACCCGACGATCCCTCCTTCGCCTGGGCCCGTTACACGTTGGGCCGAATCGCCGCCGCATCCGGAGACGCCGCTCTGGCCAAGCGCTACTACGACAACGCCGAGAAGGCCGGCACACCCGTCTGTCGCGCAGAAGTCCTGGCTGCAACCTGGGAACTCAGCCGCAGCTCTGATCCGCGCCAGGCTCTCCGCCTCGAGCGGGAGCTGGAAAACCGCTTCCCGGAATCTCTGCCCCTGATCAGGATTCGTGAATTGGCACGCAGACACGAGGCCGTCGAAACCGGCGAGGCCCACGCCGACGTACCGCCGTCCCCGGCTGCTGCTCAGGCGGCAGGTCGCTACTCTGTTCAGCTGGGAGCCTTCGCCGACCGCGGTCGCGCCCTCGTCTTCGTCGATGAATGGCGCGGGCGGCTCGGCGACCTCGTCATCGCCGTCGGCACCGACGCCTCAGGGCACGGCGTCCACCGCATACGGTCCGGAACGTTCCAGTCGCGCCAACGCGCGGTGGAGTGGGCCGAAGCACTGCAGCGCGATCACGGGCTCTCCTGCATGGTGGTGGAGGGGGAGTCGGGATCATGACCAAGAGCTCGCCCCAGGGGAGCGCCAAGCTCACGCCGATGCTCGCCCAGTACATGGAGATCAAAAAGGAACACACCGACGCGATCCTCCTGTTCCGCATGGGCGACTTCTACGAAACCTTTTTCGACGACGCTGCCCGCCTGGCCGATATCTGCGGCGTCACCCTGACCACACGCGACAAGAACAGCAATCACCCCGTGCCCTTGGCGGGCGTGCCGTACCATGCCCTCGACACCTATCTCGGCCGTCTTCTGCGGGCGGGAGTCACCGTCGCGATCTGCGAGCAGGTCGAAGATCCCGCCCTGGCCAAGGGGCTGGTCCGACGCGAAGTCGTCGAGATCATCAGCCCGGGCACGCTGACCGCTCCCGAGCTTCTCGGAGGCGACCAAGGCCATTACTGTCTGGGGTTTCTGCCCACCGCCGACGGCCCCAACGGTTGGGCCATCCTCGACGCTTCTACCGGCGAATTCCGCTGCGGCCTCGAGGAAGCCGATGTGACATCCCTGGCCGAGCGCTACGCTGCTCGCGAGATCATCGTGCCGGAAACCGCCGCTTCATCCCTGATCCACGCCTGGCGCACCGCCATGCCGGGAATCGTGATCAATCCCGTCAGCGCCGCCTGGTTCCATCCCGGATTCGCCATCGACACCTTGTGCGACCACTTCGGCGTCAAGGAACTGTCTCCCTTCGGTCTCGCTGGCGGAGATCGCGCCGCCGCCGCTGCGGCCGCCGGCGCTCTGCTGCGTTATCTGACGACTCTCAACCTCAAGCGTCCGGCCCAGGTCACGACCCTCCAGTTCGCATCGCGCGGCGACAGCCTGCTCCTCGACGAAGAGACTCTGCGTAACCTCGAAGTCTTCCGTACCTTCCGCGGCGAGCGGGGGGAGGGCACCCTCATCCACCACCTCGACGCCACGGTCACGCCCATGGGGCGCCGTCTGCTCGAGAGGCGTCTCGCCGAACCGCTGACCGATCTGGATATCCTGGCCTCCTGGCACCGCGGCATCGACGGCGCCGTGAAGGACCGTTCCTGGCGAGAGGAAATGCGCAAGATCCTCAAACGGATCGGTGACCTCGACCGCTGGGGCGTCCGCGCCGCCTCTGGCCGCCTGGGGCCGGCCCAGACCCGACAACTCGGAGACTCCCTGCGTGCGGCAGGCGAAGCATCCGTCTGCGTTCTCGAAGCTGAACATGAAGATCATCCCGCCATGCCCTGGGCTCGCCACATGCCCGATCTCGGCTCCCTCGCCACGCGCATCCTCGATCTGCTGGTGGATCAGCCGCCGGCTCAAGCCAAGACCGGCGACTTCATCCGCCGCGGCATCGACCCTGCCCTCGACGAAGCCAAGGCCGTCGCCAGCGATATCAAAGGCTTCCTCGCCTCACTCCAGGAGCAGGAGCGCGCGGCTACGGGCATCACGTCTCTGAAGGTGGGATTCAACAAGGTCTTCGGATATTTCTTCGAAGTCACCAACAAGCACCTGGACAAGGTACCCGAGCACTACACCCAGAAGCAGACCCTCGTCAATGCGGCCCGTTTCCACACCACGGAACTCAAGGAAGCCGAACTGACCATCCTCGAAGCCGAGCAGCGCATGCAGAAGAGGGAACAAGCCCTCTTCGGCGAACTGCTCGCCGATATCGCCGCCCACCTCGGCGAACTCCACCGCACCGCCGGACTCGTGGCGTCCCTGGATCTGCTCTTCGCCTTCGCAGAACTCGCCGAACGGCGGGACTACTGCCGGCCGACCTGCGATGATTCGCTGATCCTCGCCATCGTCGGCGGCCGTCATCCGGTGGTCGAATGCCTGCTCGACCACGACTTCATCCCCAACGACACCGACCTCGACTGCGAGGGGAATCAGATCGTCCTGCTCACCGGACCGAACATGGGCGGCAAATCCACCTATCTGCGTCAGGTGGCCCTGATCACCCTCATGGCACAGGCCGGAAGCTTCGTGCCGGCCCGCAGCGCGCGGATCGGCGTGGCGGACCGCATCTTCACCCGTGTCGGCGCCGGCGACAACGTGGCCCGGGGGCAGTCGACCTTCTTTGCCGAGATGAGCGAAACCGCCCGCATCCTCCACCAGACCTCGCGCCGATCCCTGGTGATCCTCGACGAGGTCGGCCGAGGTACCTCCACCTACGACGGACTGTCCCTGGCCTGGGCCATCACCGAATTCCTTCACCACGACGAGGGGCCTCGTCCACGCACCATCTTCGCCACCCACTACCACGAACTCACGGCCCTTGAACAGGATCTGCCCCGCCTGGTGAACATGCGCATGGACGTGAAGGAGTGGGAGGGACGCATCATCTTCCTCCATGCCGTCAAACCGGGCTGCAGCGACAAAAGCTACGGCATTCACGTGGCCCGGCTCGCAGGAGTGCCCGAGCCCGTGCTGCGCCGTGCCGAGGCCTTGCTCTCCGACCTTTCGGGGAACGACGCCAATGTCCGCGAAGCCGTCCGCTTCGACACCGCCGCCGCCGGGCACGCCCTGGCCGCCGACGCCGCCGGAAACGCCCAGCTGTCCTTGTTCAGCGACCGCGAGCGCAACGCCCTGTCCGCCCTCCTTGATCTCGACATTGACCGGCTCAGCCCCGTCGACGCCTTCATGTGGCTCGTCCGCATCCGCCGCGAGCTGGACGACGCCTGACCATTCCTCAGGTTTTCATTGACACGGCCGATAGGTAAAGGGTTGGATTCAATCCTGAAACGAGGCCCGGAACCATGAGAACCGTCGCGCTTTACATGCCCGGCGATGCCGAGATCGATCTGCTGACCCGCCTGGGTAGTGAGCAGGACGTCGCGGTGCGTTGCATTGTCGACCCCACCGGCGCCGCCACCGGCACGCTGGTGGCCGAGGCAATGGGGGTACCGGTTCACCTTTCATTCAGGGCGGCCCGCCTTCCCGCCGGTTCGATCCTGGTGGGTCCGAAGTTCGCAGCACCCTCTGCCCTCGAAGCGGCGGCCCAGGCCGGAGCCGATATCGAGTACCGAGACACCGATTCCTTTTCCGCCCCTCGATCGGCGCCGATACCCGCCCGACCTGTGCCGTCTCCCAGCCGAACGGCCAAAGCGGCTCCTGTCTCATCGCAACCCATTCCCTCAGCCGATGTTCAGAGCACCCTCTCGAGGATCGAAGACGTCCTGGACCGGGATCGGCTCCTGCCCTGGCTGTTGAACCTCGCGATGAACGAAGTCGAGGCCGACGGCGGCTCTCTGATGCTTCTCGATCACCGCGGCGACGAACTGTTCATCGCCGTCGCCCACGGTCTCAGCCTCGATGTCCAGCATGGAACCCGCGTGACGATGGGGCAGGGGATCGCCGGACGCGTGGCGGCGTCCGGGATCTCGGAAATTGTTCTTTCCCGCGATGCTGCCAGCCTCGGCGACGAACGCGGAGCCCTGTCCGCATCTCTGTGCATTCCCCTGCCAACCGAAGCCGGGATCCTCGGAGTGATGAATCTCTCGCGGACAGCCGGACGACAGGCCTTCGACGCCGACCACCTCGCCGCCGCCGAAAGCCTGGGCCTGCGCGCGGCCTCGATCCTCGCCCGTGCCGAAGGTGTGGCGCGCACACGCGAAGGTGAACTCCGCCAGCGACTGGCTCGACACCTGATGTCTCTGGCCGAAGACGCCGAGTCCCTTGAGTCGGCCCTGGCTGGCTGGAGCGGCGCCTTGACCATGGATCTGGATGCTGACGGCGCTTCGATGGCGGTCCTGCGTCAAGACGGGACCCTGCTCCTCGCCGAAAGCGACAGCGGCGGCGATACGAGAGTCGGCACCGTGCCTCAGACCCATCCCGCGTGGAACGACGTACTGGCCACGGGACGGTCGGTGATCGCCCGCCAGGTCGCGGCCGACGGCGACGACGAACTCACCCTGTTCTTCCTGCCAGTCGGACGTCCGCACCTGACGGCTGTTCTCGGCTTGACCTTCGGCAACGCCGCCGACGCCCATCGCTTCCAGGCCCGCAGCGCTGCCGTGGTCGGGCTGTTGGAACGGCGTCTTCCCGGACTGATGCGCCGGTTCCTGCGCCGAAACCAGATCCACCGCCAGCAGGAGCTCCTCGCTTATATGTCCGATCGCCGCCCACCCCACGACGGCGGCACCGGCCCCTCCGCCCTCACGGCGCTGCGAGTCGCCGTCGCCCGTATCGTGGGCGCCCGACGCACCTATCTCATCAACGGCGGCGAACTGCTTCCCGAATCCGCGGCACCGCCCGCCGGCTGGAGCAGCGAAGATTGGTCCCGTCGCGCCCGCGAGCTCATGGCCGCCGCCGGCGATGGACGTTGGCTGAGCGCCGGTGTCGATCCCGGCCGCAACGAAGACCCCGACGCCGCGGTACTTGTCGTTCCTGCCGCCGGTCAGCCCGCCTGTGGGTTGATCCTGGTGGGGAAGGAGCGTCATGACGCCGGCGACAGCCGCATCTTCTCGACCTTCGACGCCGAACTCGCGGTCCGTCTCGCCGCGCTCCTTCCGCAGACGACCCAGGCCGGCAGGTCTGCACTGGCCGAAACAGTACCTGCAGCACCGGTCAGGGAGCCGGACCTCCAGCTCCTACTGCGCAGGGAGATGGACCGGGCCGATCGCTACCATGTGGCCTTCTCGGTCTCCGCCTTCCGCTTGCCCGACGACGTGGGTCCAGATCTGGCCGAATCCACCAGCCGCGCCCTCGAACGACTCGTGCGGAGTTCCGACACCATCCACCTGATGCCGGACGGCGTGACCCTTGTGATCGCACCGGAGGACACCAACGCCGTCTCCCACCTCGAGCACCGCGTCATCGAGTTGATGCGCCAGTCCCTTGGCGCACCGAACCTGTCCGTCAAACACGGTCGCGCGCTCTACCCCGGTCCCTTCCAGACACCCGACCAGCTTCTGGCGCAGGCCTTCAAGACTCTGGACTCCGACTGAATCCCGTCAAACGTGCTCACCCGTTGACGCCTCCGGCGGCGTACGTATATCTTTGTCGGTCACGACGCCTCACCAACGGGAGCACCATGTCCGCTCAGACCCGTCAGCCAATCCGCATCCTCGACAGCGCCTCGGTGGACCGAATCGCCGCCGGCGAGGTCATCGAGCGTCCCGCCTCGGTGGTGAAGGAGCTTGTGGAGAATGCTCTCGATGCCGGTGCGACCTCCATCCGCATCAGCGTGACCGACGGTGGTGCGGCTTCGATCATCGTGGAGGACAACGGTCACGGCATCGCGTACCGAGAACTGCCTCTGGTCGTTGAGCGTCACGCCACGAGTAAGATCATCTCCGCCGCCGACATCATGGATGTGGCGTCGTTCGGATTTCGCGGCGAGGCCATGGCCAGCATCGCCTCGGTGAGCCGCTGCACCGTGCTGTCGCGAGTGGAAGAAGAGGAAGTCGGCGGCTTGATCCGCGTCAGCGGCAGCGTCACCGAACGTCGTGAACCCGCGGCTCGCAACCGCGGCACGACCATCACGGTCGAAGACCTCTTCTTCAACACCCCCGCCAGGCGCAAATACCTCAAGTCGTCCATGTCGGAGAAGAAGGCCATCACCTCGACGGTCAACGCCATCGCCATGGCCTACCCCGAGGTCCGCTGGACCCTGGACGTCGACGGGCAGACGGTCGTCGACCTCATGCCTGCCGACTCCCTGACCGGGCGCGCCCGCGACATCCTGGGCTCACCGGTCGCCGAACATCTTGCCCGCTTCTCCTTGGAGGAGGGGGGCATCTCCGTAGGAGGACTCGCTTCTCGTCCCACCTACACGCGCAACACTCGCAGCCAGCAGTTCCTCTACATCAACCGCCGCCCCATCAGAAACGCCGCCCTGAGCCAGGCCATCTTCCAGGCCTATCGGGAGGTCATTCCTGCTGGGCGACATCCCGTGGTGATCCTCTTTCTCCAGGTCCCACTCGGCGAGGTGGATGTGAACGTGCATCCCGCCAAATCCGAAGTCCGTCTGCTGCTCGAACGCTCCGTCTTCTCCCTGATCCACCGCGCACTGCGCGAAGGACTCGACCTTCAGGGGCACGACCACTTCCATGTGCACCCCGACACCACCGACACGACGGATCCCGCAGCCACAGGACCGCTCGAAAGCATCGCCCGGGCCCAAGAGGACTATCTCCGCCGCCAGTTCATGGATCCCGGCGCCGACGGCCGTCTCGACCAGCGGTCGGGACAAACCAGCCTCTTCGCCGGCGGTGTCGCCCCGCTGGCCGATCCTGACGACCAACCGATCCGCTCTTCCGGCACGCTCGACGAATCCCCTGCCGGCGTCTCCCGCTCGGCGCCGTTCTGGCAGCTCCATCGTACTTACATCTGCACCCAGACCAAGGGCGGTCTGGTGATCATCGATCAGCACAACAGCCACGAGCGGATCCTCTACAACGAGGCCAAGAAATCCCTCGACGACGGCGCCTTCCGACTGCCGGTCCAGCAGCTGTTGTTCCCCGTTCACCTGGAACTGACACCCTTGCAGGTGCAGGCCTACCAGGAGCACGCCGACCGTCTCGGAAAACTGGGATTTGGCATCCAACCCTTCGGTGGCCGGTCGATCCTGGTCCAGGGCATCCCTTCTTCGCTGCGCAACTGGAACGAAGGGCGGCTCCTGGTCGACATGCTTGAAGATCTGGGGGAGGGCAACCGCGGCGCCAATGCCGACACCGACGATCTGGTGGCCAGCTTCGCCTGTCACGGCGCAGTCAGGGCCGGCGCCCTGATGACCGTGCCCGAAATGCAGAACCTCGTCGACCGCCTCTTCGCCACCGACGTGCCCCTGTCATGCCCACACGGCCGCCCCACCCTCATCCAGTTCTCCCTCGAGGAATTGGAAAAACGTTTCGGACGCCGCTGAGATGAACGGCCCTACCGGCATCTGCCCCGCGGTGGTCGGGCCCACCGCCGTGGGGAAGACCGGTCTGGTTCTCGCCCTCGCCCGCGACTACCCTCTCGAGGTGATCTCCCTCGACAGCCGACAGGTCTACCAAGGCCTGCGCATCGGCACCGCTCAGCCGACCGAACTGGAACTGGAGACCTGCCCCCATCATCTCGTGGATTTTCTGTCCCCATCTCAACGGTATTCCGCCCGTCGCTTCCGGGATGATTTCATGAGGATCCACGCCGAGATCCGCGCCCGCGGCGGTGTGCCTCTGTTGACGGGGGGCACCGGCATGTATCTCCAAGTCCTGCAGGAGGGACTGCTGCCGATTCCAGAAGACGGTCCCGACCTCGAAGCCGTCCGCAGCGAACTCGATCCCCTGACCATTGACGAGATACGCACCCGACTCGCCGACGGAGACCCCGACTCCCATGAGCGCATCCCCGCCGGCGACCGCTACCGAAGCCAGCGCGCCCTGGAGATCCTCCAACTCACCGGCCGCTCCATGACCGAGCATCTTGCCGCCCACGTTCCGGATCCGGCCGCCGGCCTGCAGTTCCCGACCATCCTGCTGACCCGCGACCGCGACGACCTGCGCGACCGCATTGCCCGCCGTACCGCTGCCATGCTCAAAGCCGGGTGGATCGAGGAAACAAGCCGCAATCTTGAGCTGCACGGTCCTGACGCTCCAGGCATGGCCACCCTGGGTTACCGGGAACTCGTGCGCCATCTTGCAGGGGAGAGCAGGCTCGACGAAGCCCGCGACGAGATCGTTCTGCGCACGACCCAATTCGCCAAACGCCAGCGTACCTGGTTCCGCCCCCGGCCGCGGGTCGCCGAAGGCGTTCCCGACGATCCAGCCGTCGCTGAAGCTCTGCGCCGCCTGCTCGATACCGCCGCGCCGGCTTGACACGGACAGGACGTCGGGATACCTTGAGCCTCGCTGAGCGGGCTTAGCTCAGCTGGTAGAGCTCCAGCTTCCCAAGCTGGTTGTCGCGAGTTCGAGTCTCGTAGCCCGCTCCAGTTTCCGGAAAGGACCGCCGCGGCGGTCCTTTCTCTTTTCGTGGTGACGTGCGATCGACGGGGTTATCCTGTCGTCAACCCGTGACCGGAGGCGACCTTTTGATCCAGCTGATCCAACCTTTCCCGACACCCTTGAACCGCCTCCACGAATGGCGCGAGGGCGACACCGTGACCGCCGTCGACGGCCGTCCTGTCGAAGACATGCTGGACCTCTACTACTACATGCCCCGCGGCACGACCATGGACCTCACCATCCGCCGCGCCGACGACCAGGAGTGCTCCCTGAAGCTGGAGCCCTACGCCCTCGACCAGGTCATGTCCTGCTTCGCGGCCATGGAGTTCAAGACCTGCGCCTGCGACTGCGTGTTCTGCTTCATCGACCAGAACCCCGAGGGCATGCGCCCGAGCATCTACGTGAAGGACGAGGACTACCGTCTCAGCTTCCTCTACGGCAACTACATCACTCTGACGTCGATGGGCCGACGGGGAGTAGCACGGATCATCGAGCAGAAGATGACGCCGCTGTACGTGTCGGTCCACGCCACCGACATCGACGTGCGCACCCGCATGCTCGGCATCAAGAAACGCATCGACGTGCTCGCCCTGCTGCGCCAGATCACCGCCGGCGGCATCACCGTCCACGCCCAGATCGTGCTGTGTCCCGGTTGGAACGACGGCGCCGTCCTCGAACGCTCCATCCGCGACCTCGCCGACCTCCATCCCGGCATCGAGACCCTGGCGATCGTCCCGGTGGGACTATCGGCGCACCGCGGCGGGCTCACGAAGCTCGAGCCGGTCACTGCAGACATTGCCGGTGCCACCATCGATCTGGTCCACGGCCTGCAGCTGGAGCTCCTCGACGACATCGGGGTCGCCTTCGCCCACCTCAGCGACGAATTCTACCTGCTGGCCGATCGCCCCTTCCCGGCCTTGGAGCTGTACGGTGAGTTCGCCCAGGTGGACAACGGCATCGGCGTGACCCCCATGCTGCGCGACGCCTGGTCCGACGACCTGAACGCCGCCCGCAGCGACTGCACCCTGCCCACAGCACCCCTGACGATCCTGACCGGCCCCATGGGCAAGCTCGCCTTCGACCAGCGCTTCGACGACGTGCTGCGCGGCCCCGACCTGCCTCCGATCGAGGTCGTGGGCGTTGAAAACACCTTCTACGGCGACACCGTGACGGTGGCCGGACTTCTCAGCGGGGGAGACGTCCGCCGGGCCCTGCTGGCGTTGCCAGCCGACTCGCCCCGGGACGTGATCCTCTCGCCCCGCATGTTCAACAGCGACGGCGTGACCCTCGACGACATGACCCTCGAGACCGTCGCCGCCGACATTCCGCACCGCGTGCATATCGGTGAAGAAGACACCTTCATTGACTTCTGGCGCGCCATCGGCTAGGTTCTGCCCCTGGCATCGGTCAGGCCGCCAACAAACGCCATCACAACCGTTTGCCGACCTTCACTCAAGCAGAGGATCCAGCCGTGTCCACTCGGACCGTGGCCATCGTGGGCCGCCCCAACGTCGGCAAGTCCACGTTGTTCAATCGCATCATCGGCGAACGCCGTTCCGTGGTTCACGAAACGGCTGGCGTGACGCGCGACCGCATCGTCGAACTCACCGACTGGGCCGGCCACCCCTTCATCCTCTTCGACACCGGAGGCATCGTGCCCTTCGGCGAGGAAGTCTCGCAGTTCGACGCCGTGGTCACCCAGATCGCCCGCGAGTCCATCGCCGAAGCGGATTTGGTGGTATTCCTCGTCGACGGCTCCGGCGGCCTGTCGACCTGGGACGACGCCATCGCCCGCGACCTGCGTCGCAGCGGCAAGCCCGTCGTGCTCGCAGTGAACAAGGTAGAAAAGGAGCACCAGCAGTACACGGTGCACGACTTCTACTCCCTCGGACTCGGCACGCCCTACCCGATCAGCGCCCTGCACGGACAGAACATCGGCGACCTGCTGGACCTCATCGTCGAGGGCTTTCCAGAGGCCGAAGTGGAGCAGCCCTGCGACTGCAAGATCGCCATCATCGGCCGACCGAACGTGGGCAAGTCCAGCGTCCTGAACCTGCTGACCGGCCGCAAGGACGCCCTGGTCAGCGACATCGCCGGCACCACACGCGACGCTCTGCACACCGACCTCCAGTGGCACGGCCAAACCCTGCGTCTGATCGACACCGCCGGTCTGCGCCGCAAATCGAAAGTCACCGAGGCCGTCGAGGCCTTCTGCAACATGCGCACGACCAAGGCCATCGAACAATGCGACGTGGCCGTACTGGTGGTCGACGCCAGCGAAGGCTCGGTCACCCAGGACGCGAAGATCGCCTCGCTGATCCATGACCAGGGCAAGGGCGTGATCGTGGCCTTCAACAAATGGGACCTGGTCGAGAAGGATCACACGACCCACCTCGGCGTCTGGGAGAACTTCTGCAAGGAAGTGCCGTTTCTTACCTACGCCCCCTGGTTCACGATGTCGGCCCTGACCCGTCAGCGTAGCGGCAAGATTCTCGAGCTGGTCTGGCAGGTGCACGAGGAGCGGGCCAAGCGTATCGAAACCCGCGAAATCAACGATTTCATCGAACGCATCACCCGGCACCAGCAGCCCCGCTTCCACGGAGGCGGCACCGGCAAGATCTATTACGCAACCCAGGCCGAAACCTCACCTCCGGCCATCATCCTGTCGGTGAACAACCCGAAGTTTTTCGACCGCAGCTACCTGCGCTACCTGAACAACAAGATCCGCGAGGAGTACGGCTTCGTCGGCACCCGGATCTTCGTGAAGACCAAGGCCCATTGACCGAGGTACCCCGATGACCGTCTGGATCGCCGTCGTTCTCGCCTACGCTCTCGGAGCAATCCCCTTCAGCTTTGTGGTCGCCCGACGAGTCCGCGGCATCGACCTGCGCGAACACGGCAGCGGCAATCTCGGCGCCACCAACGTCTATCGTACTCTGGGCCCCGGCTGGGGAGTCATGGTGCTCTTGCTCGACATGGCCAAGGGCGCGGCGGCCGTGCTGATCATGACGCTGGCCATCTCTCTCTGGCCCGAAGGGAAAATCCTGCCGCTCCACCTGCCTGCGGACATCTGGCGAATCATCGCCGGCTTGCTCGCGGCCATCGGACATACCGCCTCGCCGTTCGTGAACTTCCACGGCGGCAAGGGCGTGGCCACCACCGCCGGTGCCTACTTCGTGCTGGCGCCGTTCCCGCTGCTGATCGCCCTGAGCATCTTCGGCATCATCGCTGGCGTCACGAAGATCGTTTCGCTGGGGAGCATCGCCGCCGCGGCGGTCCTGCCATTCGCAGTCCTGTTCTTCGAACTCCAGTCGGAACATTTTTCCAAGACCATCACCATCGTGACCTTCGTGGTCTGTGCCTGGGTGATCATCCGCCATCGTGCGAACATCCAACGTCTCCAGGCCGGTACGGAGAAACGGCTGGCGAGCGAAGGGGAGGAGACCCCGCGATGAAAGCAGCAATCCTCGGCACCGGGAGTTGGGGAACCGCCTTCGGGCGACACCTTGCCGGCTCCTGGGAGTCGGTCGCCCTTTGGGGCATCGAAGCAGCCCAGGTCAGAGCCATCGCCGACGAACATCGCAACCCCGCCTTCTTCGGCGATCTCGCCCTGCCCTCAAACATGACCGCTTCCCTCGACCTCGCTACTGTTCTCGACGGTGCCGACGCCGTGTTCATGATTCTGCCCAGCCAGGCCATCCGCGCCGTCGCCCGTCAAGTTCACGACATCGGGCTTCCCGACGGAGTGCCGGTGATCAGCTTGAGCAAGGGACTGGAACTGAGCACCCTGAAGCGTCTGAGCGTGGTCCTGGAAGAAGAAATCGGCGCCAACCATCCGATAGGCGTCCTGCTCGGTCCGAGCCACGCCGAAGAAGTCGTCCGGGGACTGCCGACGGCCGTCGTCCTGGCCGGCCGCGGCGCCGATTGGCACTCCTGGCAACCCCGCCTGAGCAGCTCCACCTTCCGCGTCTATACGAATCACGACGCCGTCGGCGTGGAAATCGCCTCGGCCTTCAAGAACGTCATCGCCATCGCTGTCGGCTTATGCGACGGCCTTGAACTTGGCGACAATACGCGCGGCACCGTCATGACCCGGGGCCTGTCGGAAATGGCCCGACTCGGCGTGGCCCTCGGCGGGGACCATGCCACCTTCTATGGCCTGGCCGGCATCGGCGACATGATCACCACCTGCACCAGCCACCACTCGCGGAACCGTAATTTCGGCGAGGCGGTCGCCAGGGCTCAAGAAGATCCCCAGTCGCTGCTCGACCATTCCGTCCAGGTCGTCGAAGGCGCCGTGATGACCCGCGCCGCCTTGAAGTTGTGCGCGAAGCACTCCATAGAACTTCCTATTACTCAAGAGGTTCATGATGTGCTATTCTCCGGCAAAGATCCGCGTTCGGCGATGCGAGGCCTGATGGAACGCACGCTGCGATGCGAAGGTGAATGATCCGCCGGGACGACCGGAGCGATCGGAACGAGCAACACGGGAGGTGCGACATGCCCGATCGGCCCGACGCCAAAGCGAACGAACTGCCGGACAAGCTCTATTACACGATCCGTGAAGTCTCGAGTCACACCGGCATCGAACCCCACGTTCTGCGCTACTGGGAAAGCGAGTTTCCTTCGCTGCGCCCCAAGCGCAACCGCGCCGGCAGTCGGGCGTACCGTCGCAAAGACGTCGAGGAGATCCAGGCCATCCATCGCCTGCTCCACGAAGAAGGCTACCGTATCGAGGGAGCTCGCAAAACCCTCCGCGATCGCAAGAAGAGCGGCCCCGCCGCCTCAAAAGTTCAGGATCAGATCGCCATGCCCTTCACCGCCATGGAGCGACCAGAAAAGGTGGCTCGCGTCCGCCGCGAACTGCAGGAAATCCTCGATCTGCTCAAGGAACTGCGCTTTCCCGACGGCGACAAGGGCTGAGACTGAATCGAGCTTGTGGAGCTTCTCGGCTCGTATTAGATTATGACTCCGCCTGGGACTCCCGGGCGGCCCCAGTTCTGGTCGGGGCGTGGCGCAGCCCGGTAGCGCACTTGCATGGGGGGCAAGGGGTCGAAGGTTCAAATCCTTTCGCCCCGACCATATTTTCTACGGACTTCGAATACGGGTCGCCCTACGGCGACCCGTTCGTTCATCCCACTCTTTCCACCCGTCGAATCATCGCTTACGATTCCCTCATCATCACCGTCCCCAACAAACCTGGAGCCCAGTTGACCACCGCCGCCATCCTCCCAGCCCTCGACGCAGCCCGCTTCCTGGGACCGCTGCTCGACGAAATCCACGACCGCCACCCCGAGCTGCGGCTGCTGGTCGTCGACGACGGCAGCAGCGACGGCACGGCCGAGACTGCCCGGGCCCACGGCGCCGAAGTCCTGATCCACGCAGTCAACCGCGGCAAGGGCGCCGCCCTGATGACCGGTTTCGCCTGGGCCATCGAGCAGGGAATCGACTGGGTCTTCACCCTCGACTCCGACGGCCAGCACCTGCCCTCGGACATGGCGGGCTTCCTCGACCGCGCCGCAGCGGACGACATCGACGTGATCGTCGGCACCCGCATGGATGCATCGGAAGGCATGCCCTGGATCCGCAAGGCGACCAACCGTTTCACCAGCGCCGTCGTGAGCTCCCTCGCGGGCTGCCGGATCCCCGACTCCCAGAACGGCTACCGCCTGTTCCGGGTCGCGGTTCTGAAAGACCTGCGCATCACCACGGCCCGCTACGACTTCGAATCCGAGATCCTCGTGCGTGTGGCGCGTCGCGGCGCCCGCGTCGATTCGGTGCCCACCGCCACGGTCTACGGCGACGAAGTGAGCAGCATCAACCCCATACGCGACACCGTGCGGTTCTTCCGCCTCGCCTGGCGCCTGAGCCGCGACCGTGATTGAATCGATGCGATCCCGCAAACGAACCGGAGCAGCATGCGACACGTCCTATTGAGCAACGACGACGGCATCGACGCCCACGGCCTCAACCTCGTGGCCGACGTCCTGGCCGAGCGCAACGACCTCCGCGTCACCATCGTCGCGCCCACCGAGCAGCAGAGCGCCTCGAGCCACTCGCTGACCCTGCGCATCCCGCTGCGCGTCGTCGAGTACGGTCCCGGCCGCTACGGCGTGACGGGCACCCCGACGGACTGCGTCCTGGTGGCCATGGAGTACATCCTGAAGAACGATCCGCCCGACCTCGTGATCAGCGGCGTGAACCACGGCTCGAACATGGGGGAGGACGTCACCTATTCCGGGACCGTGGCCGCGGCCCTCGAGGGCGCCATCCTCGGCCTGCCCAGCTATGCCCTTTCCTGTGCATCATGGCATCCCCGCCATTGGGGCGCCGTCGAATCCTACCTGCGTCACCATCTCGACGATCTGCTCGACGTACCCCTGGAAAAGCACAGCCTGTTGAACGTGAATATTCCCGACCTGCCACCGGAAGAGATCAAGGGCATCCGCGCCGCACCCCTCGGCAGCCGGCGCTATAAGGACGCCATCACCGAGCAGATCGATCCGCGCGGTCGTCCCTACCTGTGGATCGGCGGCACCGGACCGACCTGGGACGATATCCCCGGAACCGACGCCACTCTGTGCCAGCAGGGCTACGTCGTGGTCACGCCGCTGCGGGTGGACCTCACGTACCGCAGACTCATGGAACGGACCCGCAGCCTCGACTGCGACGGTCCTCTCGGCGGAGTCTCGTCGTGATCCACGACCAGTCCGTCGCCCGCTCACGCATGGTCGCCGAGCAACTCGAAGAGGCCGGCATCGACGATCGCCGCGTCCTGCACGTCATGCGCGAAGTGCCGCGCCACGTCTTCGTTCCCAAGCTTCTGCGGCATCGGGCCTACCACGGCTGCGCCCTGCCCATCGGCTACGACCAGACCATCAGCCAGCCGTTCATCGTCGGATTGATGTCTGCTCTACTGGAGCTCGACGGCACCCAGCATGTGCTGGAAGTGGGCACCGGCTCCGGATACCAGGCCGCCATCCTGTCGCGCCTGGCCCGCAGCGTGGTCACGGCCGAGCGCGTCGAACCGCTGGCCTTGCGGGCCTCGAAGATCCTCGAGGAACTCGGCTGCGCCAACGTCGAGGTCTACGCCAGCGACGCCAGCGATGCGGTGCCGGAACGCGGCCCCTACGACGCCATCATCGTCACCGCCTGCGCCGACAAACTGCCATCGCCGCTCTTCCATCATCTTCGCGAGGGGGGAGTGCTGGTCATCCCCATCGGCCAAGGGGAGCAACAGACACTCTATCGCTACCGGAAAACCGCCGCCGAGCCAATCATCGAGAGGTCTGTCGCCTGCCGCTTCGTCCCGTTGCTGACCGGTGTCGTCCGGAAGGAGAATCATGCGTGAGGATGTCCTGCACTGGGCGGAGGGGCTGCCGACGCCTCTGGCCATCGTCTTGATCGCGACCCTACCCGTTTTCGAACTGCGCGGTGCGATTCCCTTTGCGTACTCTCCATTGGCCGGAGGCTATGGACAGGCCCACCCTGTGCTGACCTACCTGTTCGCCGTCCTCGGCAACATGCTGCCTGTCGTGCCGATCCTCACCCTGCTCGGTCCGGCCGAGCGTGCCCTGCGACGCTTTCCCCTACTGGATCGCTTCTTCACCTGGCTCTTCGACCGCACCGAGCGCCGCAGCGCCCTGATCCGCCGATATCAGGCCCTGGGCCTCATTCTCTTCGTGGCCATTCCGGCCCCCATGACGGGCGCCTGGACCGGTTCGATCGCCGCCTATCTGTTCAAGCTCCCCTTGCGATTCGCCCTGCCTTGTATCATCTTGGGCGTCGGCGTCGCCGGTCTGGTGGTGACGCTCGCATCCATGGGTGTTTTGCGCCTTTGGGGCCAATGAACGATTCGGTCGGGGCGTAGCGTAGTCCGGTAGCGCGCCTGCTTCGGGAGTAGGAGGTCGGAGGTTCAAATCCTCTCGCCCCGACCAACAAGAATGGAGCCGCCTTTCGAGGCGGCTCTTTTCGTACTTGTTCCCTGCCGTTTCCTCTTGTGACTCCTCAAGCTGAAATTGCCTTGCCCCCCAGATACGGGAACGGCATCATCATCAAGAGAGCAAGACCGTCAGGCCCACACACCACAAGTGATGATGTGATGAAATCCACGCCGCGATTACCCAGCCGGACGATCCTCGTCCCGATCGTCATGATCGTCATGATCGTCATGATCGCCCTGTTCAGCGCAGGTGTCGCTGGCGGTGCCCAACCGGGACGCTACGCCGTACGGAGCGGCGACTCCCTCTCACTGATCGCCCGCCGTTGCGGTGTCTCGGTGCAAGACCTGACCGCTGCCAACAGTCTGCGCAACGACCTCATCCACCCGGGCCAGGGCCTGATCGTTCCCGAGCCTTTCGGTCGCACCGCCGCCGCGGACATTCGTTGGCGCCGACCGTTTCAGGGTGAGGGGGGAGAGGCTCTGCGCCTGTTCGGCACTCATCGCAACGGGGCCCTCGAAACCCGACGCACTGGCGTCGACATCAGCCGCCCCTCAGGTTCCGCCGTCACGGCACCCGCCGACGGCGTTGTTCGCTACCGAGGCCATCAGAACGGTTACGGCGTGATCATGATCATCGACCACGGTGCTGACTATGCCACCGTCCTCGGTCCTTTTGATGCGGACCTACCCGGCGTCGCAGTGGGGGAGATCGTCCTGCGCGACGACGCCCTTGGCCGGATCGGGGCGCCTGTCGAAGGCAACCGCCCCTACCTTCACATCGAACTCCGGATCCACAATAAAGCCGTGGATCCGGAACGTCTGATCCGCTGAACCC
Organism: uncultured bacterium; assembly: GCA_937910695.1. Classification (GTDB taxonomy): domain Bacteria; phylum Krumholzibacteriota; class Krumholzibacteriia; order LZORAL124-64-63; family LZORAL124-64-63; genus CALEMW01. The sequence continues at coordinate 37,129 of CALEMW010000009.1, read as the reverse complement.
GGGAGCGATCATGAATCTCGAGATGGACCTCAAGACCGTCATCCGCGACGTGCCCGATTTCCCCAAGCCCGGCATCCTGTTCAAGGACATCACACCGATCCTGCAGAATCCTGCCGCCTTCCACACGGCCCTGGACGGCCTGACGACCCTGCTCGACAGCCTGTCCTGGGATTCTCTCGGCGCTGTGGAAAGCCGGGGCTTCTTGTTCGGCGCACCTCTCTGCGATCGCCTCAAGCGACCCCTCGTCGTACTACGCAAACCCGGTAAACTCCCTGCCGACACAGTGTCAGAGAGCTATGCTCTCGAATATGGTGAAGCAACCCTGGAAATCCACCGCGACGCCCTACGGCCAGCAGAGAGAGTCGTCATCATCGACGATCTGCTGGCCACCGGCGGCACTGCAGCAGCCGCAGGACGTCTGGTCCGGCGTCTGGGCGCCGTCGTGGCCGCCTATGTATTCCTCGTTGAGCTCTGCGACCTGCCCGGTCGTGAGATCCTGACCGACGCCCCGGTGATTTCCCTTGTCAAATATGGAGATGATTCGTAGTTTCCTTATCCGGCCTTCACCGGCGCCCGCGTTTCTCGGCCTGTTTTCGGACCTTGCGCGGCCCAGAACGTGCCCCAGTAGCTCAGCAGGATAGAGCACTGGTTTCCTAAACCAGGGGTCACAGGTTCGAGCCCTGTCTGGGGTACCATGACGTGACAAAGGGGACGCCTGCCAGCGTCCCCTTCGTCTTTGATGGATCCGTCGATCTTAGCCGGGCGCCCGCAACTCCAGCCATCCCTCAGCCGCCATGGCCCTTACGAACAACCAAATGCGCTGGATCATCTCCACCGGATCATCGTCGTCCGCAGCGGCCAGAGATTGGGCGATTCCCCGGATATCCGCCGTACCGTCGATGTATTTCCAGACCCGGCCGCCGGTATCATCCAGAACCACGCGCTGATGAGCGCGGTCCTGGGGTAACCAACGCTGGAGCCAGCCGAACCAAAAGCCCTGGAAACGAGGAGCAAGCAACTCCAGGCAGCCATCCGGCCGTTCTCGTGACTCCACCAACCGCCGGGGAATCACACGGTCGACTCCGATCTCCATGTCGGAGCTCTGATCCTTCATGCCAAAACCTCCATCGCTGGGCTGGCGTTGGTCCGAAGCTTGCGATAAGCTGTCGGCCGCAAGCGTCAGCACCATCGCCGCATTCCGAAGGGGAGGAGTCCCATGCACGAGAACTCCAATGACCGCTGGTGGGCTTCCGCCTGTTACCTCAGCGTTATCGTCGTGCTGCCCAGTCTTCTGGTCAAACCCAAGTCCGCATTCCTGGCCCGGCACTGCCGGCAGGGGTTCTCACTGTTCTTCGCCGAAATCGTCCTGCTGATCGGCTTGGCGGTCATCGACAGCACAATCGGCCACATCCCGGTCCTTGGACTGATCATCTCCTTCATTCTGCATCTGGTGGTGCTGCTCGTCGCACTCGCTGTGTCTGTGTTCGGTTTCGTACGAGCTCTGTCCGGCGAACAGTGGAACATCCCGTTCCTCGACGAACTTGCCGACCGGGTTCCGATCCACGAATCCTGAGCTAACTCTCGACCAGGCAAGGAGTCACAGCCCGATCTTCATATATTGCGCATAATGTATATTATGTTAAGCTCTACCCGATCTTGAAATCTACGCACAGATCTCAAGGATCGCCTGCTCCAAGATGGCTTCTGGCGGAACCGGGCTGCCCTTGAGTTGGCCGTCGATTCTGTACGCCACTTCCATCGCACGCTCGACACGGTCCGGTCCCCAGTTACGAACCACGGACACGGCCTGAGAAATGGCGTAAGGCGATGCTCCGAGCACCGACGCCAGTTGACGCTCATGGACTCCCTCGGCCAACAACGCTGCCACCTGGGCCGCCTGCTTGACCCGCCAAACGATCAATGGTGCCAACTCGAACGCCGATCGTCCTTCGGCAAGGTATCGTTGATAAACCGATAAGCCCCGGGCTTCCGATCCTGGTCCCAAAGAACCGAGTAACTCGAACGGATCGACCGAACGCTGTGACAGGATCAACTGCTGCAATTCATCGGCATCAGGCATGCTGCCGCGATCAGAAACCGCGGCGGCGATCTTGTCGAGTTCATGCCCCAGAGCTGAACAATCTTCGCCCACGAGCTCTACGAGCAACGCTGCAGTGTCTGGATCCATGGCCAACGATCGTTCGCGAGACGCTCGTTCAACCCAGGCGTGAAGATCGCGTCCCGTCGGCGGCGACAGATCAAAATGCCAACCCTCAGTTTTGACCTGTTTAAGCCATTTTTTGCGGCCGTCGAATTTATCCGCACTGAGAATGAGTATCGTTTCTTGTGGCGGACGATTCAGGTAGGTTGACAACGCTTCCTCATCGCCGACGGCCCGACACAGCTGTTCGGCCCGCTTCACCCAAACAACCTGGTGAGGCGACATCATCGGGAAACTGAGAGCCTGCTGGATAGGACCTTCGATCCCGCAATCATCACCGTCATACACGTGATAGTTGAATGCTGCACCGGATTCGCCGAGACGATGTTTGACGATGTAGTCCACCACGCCGCGGATGCGGATCGTGTCCTCCCCCTCCAGTACATAGACCGGCAGGACGACTCCCCCGGCCAGATCGCGGCGGAGTTGCTGGAAATCGGCACCTTTGGCGCGTTTCTGGGCCATCACCAATCCTCCACGATGGCTGCGAGCACGTCCCTCACGATTTCGGCGGCTGCTTCCGAACGTGCTGTCGATTCGCTCGTCCCATTGGCGCCGTCGAGTTGGAAGTTACCCGTGCCGCGCACCCTTTTCTTTGAGAAGATTTCCTCGCCACCGTCCCTGACGCGGTAGGTGAGTTCCACCATGATCTGAAGCTGGTACTCGTCGACCTGGATATTGCTGCCCTGGACCGACGAGAAGGCTTCCTTGAGCTTGTAGAGCATGACCGTGCCGGTGATGTCTGCAGAGGCATCCTCCTCGTTCACGACCTTGAGTGTGTTGTCTTCCTGGAGCGCCGCGATGATGTCCTCGGTGAGGTCGATGCCAATGGTGGGCTCGGAGGTCCGATTCTCGAGATAGGGTATGTGGACCTTGCGAATGCGGTCATCCACACTGCCGGACTGGGTGGAATACAGGCCGCAGCCGCTCACGGCCAGGAAGGCGGTGGCCAGGATCAAGACGGCGATGAAACGACGGTCAGGAGATGTCATATTTATCGAACCGTGTCCGAAATTTGTCCCTGTTGAGGCCGAGCAACCTGGCCGCTCGACTCTTGTTGCGGCCGGAGGCTTTGTACGCCCTGCGGATGAGGGCCTCCTCGATGCCGCTCACGATTGTTTCCAGGTCGACGCCGTCCTCCGTCCACTCCAGATCCACAGGAAGACCGTCGCTGGCGACGCTTGTCGACACGGCCCGTGGGTCGAGAGCGAGATCGTCGCGTCTCAAGATGTCGCCGTCGCCCAGCAACACCGCCCGCTCCACGACGTTCCTGACCTCTCTGATGTTTCCCGGCCAAGAATACTCAGACAGGGCCGCCTGGGCAGAATCGCTGAAGCGTCCGATGTGCTTGGAGAACTGCAGATTGAATACGGCCAGGAAGTGTTCGGCCAGTGGCAGGATGTCCTCGGGCCGTTCACGCAGCGACGGCACGCGGATCGGCACGACGTTGAGGCGGTAGTAGAGGTCTTCCCGGAAGTCACCGGCACGGACCATCGCGGCCAGATCCCGATTCGTAGCCGAGATCACCCTCACGTCGACCGTGACGTCGGTCACGCCTCCCACGCGGCGAAAGCTCTGCCGCTCAAGCACGCGCAGCAGCTTGACCTGGAGGGGCAGACTCATCTCCCCGATTTCATCGAGAAACAGGCTGCCCCTATGAGCTAGCTCCATGAGGCCGGGCTTGGCCTGCACAGCACCGGTGAACGATCCGGCTTCATGCCCGAAGAGTTCGGACTCGAGCAGCTTCTCAGGCAGGGCGCCGCAGTTCAGCTCCAGGAACGCTTCTCCGGACCGGGGCGACGACGAGTGAATGAGATTGGCGAGAACGTCCTTCCCCACCCCGCTCTCCCCCTCGATCAGAACCGACGTCGCATCGCCCGATGCTAACCTGCGCACAGTGTCGTAGATTTTTTCCATCGACGGCGCCGTGCTCATGACGATCCCGGGCGTCACATGAAAGTACTGTCCGCGCCGGTGGCGCGTGTAGAGCTGCCGCGCCGTACGCGTGTTCCCCAGCACCCTCTCGATCGACAGCAGAAGCTGTTCGAGATTGAACGGTTTGGTTATGAAGTCATGGGCTCCGGCGCGTATGGCCTGCACTGCCGTTTCGATCTCGCCGTAGGCTGTCATCAGGATCACGGCCATGTGGGGGTATTCGCGGCGCAGCTCAACGAGCAGATCCAGGCCGTTCCCGTCGGGCAGCAGCATATCCAGCAGGACGAGATCCGGCACGACCTCGGGAATCATGGTGCGGCATTGGGACAGGGTCGTCGCCGTCGACACTTCATAGGCCTGGTCTTCCAGAGTCCGTGCGAGGAACTGGAGGATCGGCACCTGATCGTCGACGATGAGAAGACGCGCGCTCATACTTCCGCCCGGCGGGATGAGGTGATCGGGAACAATCATGTCGTGGGGATTATCGGGGTCGGAGGCGCGTCGTGCAACATCCAGTTGATTCGCGATCCGCTCGACGCGGGCACCGACTCAATGGGCGCCGTCGCCGCTGAACAGAACGCGGAAGGTCATCAGGAAAATCCTGAGGTCCGTTTTCCAACTCAGGTTCCTGATATACTGCCTGTCCAGGGCCACTTTGCGGCGGACCGAATCCAGGTCGGTATCGTAGCCGTTGATGACCTGGGCCAGCCCAGTGATGCCGGGCATGACAGCCAAACGGTCGAGATAGCAGGGCACATCCTGCTCGAGTTGGCGAATGAAGCAGAGTCGCTCAGGGCGCGGACCAATGACACTCATCTCTCCCTGAAGCACATTCACGAACTGAGGGAATTCGTCGAGACGGGATTTGCGCAGGAAGTTGCCCACCCTCGTGATCCTGTTGTCGTCCACCGACGCCCACTGGGGTCCGTTCTTTTCGGCGTCGAGTCTCATTGTGCGCAGCTTGTAGATGCTGAAAGGCCGTCCGGGATACACGACAGTGCGGCGGTCGGCGATGGTGGCGCAGTCCACTCGGCGGCGGCGACGCCGATCCATGCCGATGCGTGATTGCTTGAAGAAGACGGGTCCCGGGGAGTCCAGTTTGATGGCGACGGCCAACAAAGGCAGCAGAAGTCCGAAAGCAAGCAGTGCAAAGCTCGAAATCACAATATCGGAGACGCGCTTGGCCAGCGAAAGATACGGGGTCGGGGGTGCAATGAGAAGATCGATGACCGGGCTGTCTTCGACCGAACGCTTCGCACCGGAGCGAATCCACACTCCTGGATGGACTTCGATGAGACGGCCCTGAGGCCTTTCCAGCGCCTCACCTTTGGTGCTTTCCACGATTCGACCCCCCTTCGGCGTCCCCCAACGCCTGTTCACGATGCATTCTCATGGTCATGATAATGACCATAGCTCAAGCATTAAGAGCGTGAACACATCAAGATTACAGGAATTCGACCCTCACTTCAAGAGGTTTCGGGTCCTGCTGGCAAAGCTTGAGAAGGATAATGGGGGCCGTCCCAGACAGCCCCCGAATCTTAGTTCTGCAGTCTATAAAGGGTATAGGCAATGGCCGCAGCCGTGCTGATCGTCCCGAGGATGATCGGGTAGGTCGTTCGCCAGAAACCAGGGACGCGGCGCTGCATGTGCACGGTGTCGCCGGGATGGATCATCGGATTCCCGGCGAGGTCTCCCATCTCCAAAAAGAGGTCGAGATCGACCAAATTCGAAGTGTAACTACCGTTTTCGTGCTTATGAACCCACCATACTTTTTCAAGATCGCCAGTTTCGGCGGGAGCTCCTGCGAGCATCAATACGGACATCAGACGCGTCGGCTCGGAGATGGTATAGGTTCCGGCAGCTGACACACCACCGAAGACCTGGACGCCTGTAGTTGGCGACACCGTAACCTCTGTGGACGTCGGCACGATGATCGTGTCTCCGGACAATAGTTCGATTTCAGGCGCCGGCCCGGTCCCTGATAGGAACGGAGTCAAGTCATGGGTCGTGTTCGTCGTTCGGCTTTCGCGGACCGTAACGATCCTGACCGCGGCTGGATTGGCATCGGGCCCGATCCCCCCCGCCTCGCGGATGACATCCCATAGGGTCGGCGGCGCATCGAAGGTGAAACTGCCGGGATTCTCCACTGCCCCTAGAACATACACGCGCAGAGAGTTGTACTGGGTCACCGTCAACGACACATCCTGGATGTCGCGATTGAAGAGGCGGAGCTTCGAGGTCAGAAGCTCCTCGGCCTCCCTGGTCGTCAGGCCGGCCAGTTCGATCTCTCCGATCACCGGCACGACCGCAGAGCCATCGGGTCGGATCTGCAGTTCACGATCGAGGGACGCCTGCTGGAGCACGTTGAGCTGGACGACATCGCCTGGTCCGAGGCGATAGTCCGTCGCCGTCTGGGCGACGGCCGAGCCTGCGGCCGTCATCACGACGATCATCAGCATCGCGATCGTGAGGGTTCGCTTCATCGGACGACCTCCATCGGGCGTTTCATGCCGGTTGAGATTGCTTGTACCAGGCCACGGTCCGTTCGAGCCCCGTGGCGAAATCGACGATCGGCTCGTACCCGATGACCGTTTTCGCCAGGGAGATGTCAGCCTGGGAATGGGGTACATCCCCGGCCCTTACCGGTCCGTAGACCGCGGGAATATCCGTCCCCGCGTGCTTCTGGATCAAGTCGTAGAGTTCGTTCAGGGACACCCGGTCTCCGCAGGCCACATTCACCGTCCGGCCGCCGGGATGGTCCGCCTTCGCCGCACAGATGTTCGCATGGACCACGTTGTCGATGAACGTGAAATCCCGAGAGAAACTGCCGTCGCCGTTGATCACAGGGGCTTCTCCCGCGAGTGCCTTCGTGATGAACAGCGGGATGACCGCTGCATACTGGCTCTGCGGGTCCTGCCTCGGTCCAAAGACATTGAAATAACGTACACCCACGCAACTCAAGTCGTAGAGCTGATCGAAGACCGACAAGTACAGCTCACCCACGTACTTGTTCACGGCGTAGGGAGACATCGGGGCGTAACGCATGTCCTCGGTCTTCGGCAGTTCAGGATTGTCCCCGTAGGCGGAGCTGCTCGCAGCATAGACGAAGCGTTTCACGCCGGCGTCCCGGGCTGCGATGAGCATCGTCAGGGTACCATCCACGTTGTGGCGGTTCGATTCATAGGGATCCGCCACGCTGCGCGGTACCGACGCCAACGCAGCCTCGTGGAACACGACGTCCACGCCCTCGCAACAGCGGCGAGCTGTCCCGGCGTCGGTGATCGAGCCCTCCACGAATTCCACGCGCTCGCGAAAAGCAGCCATATTATATTCGTGACCGGTGGACAGGTTGTCCAAAATTCGGACCGTCCACCCCTGCTCCACCAAAGCGTGAGCGAGATGGGATCCAATGAAACCGGCTCCTCCGGTGACCAGACAATGCGACATGTTCCCTCCTTGTCCCTATAGCTACAGTCTCGTTATCAAATCGTTTTGGATTCCCTTGAGCGCATTGCGCGTATCGACGATCCGAACGCCCGCCTCGATAAGCAGGCTGTGATCCACGTTCCGATGCGGCGTGACGATCACGGCGATGTCATGACGGCCGAGTTCTTCGAGGGTCCAGTCCGAAACGCGTTTACAGGCATCGAATCCCGATAGCGACTCCACATGGGGATCGTACCAGCTGACCTCTCCCCCGCGCTTCTGCAACAGTCCCATGATATCGAGAGCCGGCGATTCCCGCACGTCGTCAATGTTAGGTTTGTACGCCACACCCACCAGCAGGATGCGGGTGCCCTTGATCGAACGACCCAGATCGTTCAAGGCATCGGTGACAAGGCTCACCACGTATTTCGGCATGGAGCCGTTCACGAGACCCGCCAGCTCTATGAATCTGGCTTCCGATCCTGCCTGCTTGGCTTTCCACGAGAGATAGAAGGGGTCGATGGGTATGCAATGCCCTCCAAGGCCGGGCCCCGGATAGAACGGCATGAAGCCGAAGGGCTTCGTCGCCGCCGCATCGATGACCTCCCAGACATTGATATCCATGGAGTTGCACATCAGAGCGATCTCGTTGACCAGAGCGATGTTCACGCTGCGGAAAGTGTTCTCGAGCAGCTTGACAGTTTCGGCGACACGCGCGCTCGATACCGGAACGACCGAGTCCATGACCTCGCCGTACAGGCAGGCCGCCGCCTCCGAGCACCGTTCTGTGACCCCGCCCACCACCTTCGGAATATTCTTGGTCTGGTAGACCGGATTGCCGGGATCCACCCGTTCGGGCGAGAAGGCCAGGAAGAAATCCCTGCCGACGGTCAGCCCTGTCTCGGTCAATCGCGGCAGAATCACTTCTTCGCAGGTGCCTGGATACGTCGTGCTCTCCAGGATCACCAGCATGCCGTCGTGCAGGTTCGGCACAATGCCTTCCACGGCGGCTTGAATGTAGCTGACATCCGGGTCCTGGGTCTTGCCCAACGGGGTCGGAACGCAGATGTTGACGCTGTCGCACTCGGCTAAGTCGGCCGGGTCCGTGCTGGCCTTCAGCAACCCTTTTGCTACGGCGTCGGCGACTTCACTGGAGGGCACGTCGATGATGTAGCTTTCGCCCCTGTTCAGGGCGGAAACTTTTCGTTCATCGAGATCGATCCCGACAACCGTAAAGCCTGCTTTGGTATACTCGATGGCCAGCGGCAATCCCACATAACCGAGTCCGATCACGCCCAGACGTGCTTCCCTGTTTTTGAACCTGTCGCAGATGTTCACGGGCTTCCTCTTTGTTCGTCTGATGAGACACGAGTGCTTACGGCACCAACATCTTAGATTCATCGACGCATCAGCGCGATCATTGACAGAAAAGTCGATCATAGGGTGCCATTCCCGGCTCTGGGGATCAAGCACCATCCTTCAGGGCGGCGATCTCAGCCGCCAAACGCTTGTATTCCGCACGGGCCAAGAGCGCATCCCGGACATTGCTGACGATTTTCCTGGCAAGCGACAGGGCCGTGAACACGACCAGGAGCAGGCAGGCGGGCTCGATCCAGGCAGCAGCATGAGTTCCGTGGCGCACGAATGCCCTGTGGATCGACCAGATCAGCAGAACGAGGGCCGTCAAAAACCCCGCTTGGACCAGCGACAGCACCAGGCGCTGAACGAATTCCTCGCGGCATCGCATGGATTGCCGCAATGGAAACAGATCCGCATCGCCCTCGAATCGTGAGCGGAAGGGGTTCTCACGGACGCTCGTCCTCGATTTCCTCGAAGTCCGCATCGCTGATGTCCTGACGTGAGAGGTTGTCATAAGGAGGTGCCTCGTCGGTCCCGCCTATATCCGAAGCAGGCCTCTGACCCCGCAGGGCCCTGCCGAACACCGAACGCAGCATGCGCCAGATCATAAAACAACCGAAGAGAAGGAACAGCTTGGAGAGCATGGCGGATCCAAGGGGTTTGAGTGGTACGCCCGGCGGGATTCGAACCCACGACCTTCTGCTCCGGAGGCAGACGCTCTATCCAGCTGAGCTACGGGCGCACCGTTGAGTGCGGGAATAATGGGTCATGCCCCCCGCACGGTCAATGTTCAAATACCCGATTACCTGCCGGCTTCGGCTTCCTTCAACAGTTCGCGGGCGAAAGCACGGCGGGAGTGGGCGTCTGAATCACGATCTTCGCCACCGAGAAGCCTTTCGAGCTCGAGAACGCGATCTTCGTCTTCGACACGCTGCACGTCGAGAATCGTCCGCCCGGCCACTTCGTTCTTCACTGCGCGCCAGTGCCGGCGTCCGTGCACTGCCATGGTCGGCAGGTGGGTGATGCACAGCACCTGCCCCTCACCCGCCAAAGTACGGAGCAGTCGGGCCACCGGCCTGGCTGCATCCAAGCCGAGCCCGGCGTCGATTTCGTCCAGCAGGAGCAGGGGTGGCTCGAGATTTCCCCGCACCAATGCGGTCAGGCCGAGGTAGATCCTTGACCGCTCGCCGCCCGAAGCAACGGCAGTCACATCACGCTGTGCCTCGCCCTTATTGGTCTTCACCTCAAGGGTCACCAGGTCGGCACCTCGGGAATCGACCGCGACGGATCGTCCAGCCTGGACAAATTTGGAAGTCGGATCATCTTGATGGGCGATGACGAAAGCGAGTTCGAGGTCTGCGAGAGCCAGGGGGCGAATGATTTCGAGAGCCCGACGGCTCACCTCGGTGACTCCACTTCGACGAGCCGCACCAAGCTGAGCCGCGGTATATTCCACGCGAGTCTTCGCCTCCTCGACGGCATCGCGTCGCGACGTCAGTCCGGTTTCCGCCGAATTGTGAAGCTCCAAACGATGCGAGAGAAGCTCAAGATACGAGATGAGTTCAGGGATGCTCCGGCTGTACTTGCGCCTCATGTCCTCGTAGAGAGCCTTGCGCTCCTGTAGCTCGTCGAGGCTTCCGCCGTCGAGGTCGAGACTGTCGAGGAAGCGCTCGAGTTGGGCAGCAGCCTGGTTGGCGTACTCCTGGGCATCGAGCAGGGCGCTGCGTGCTTCTTCCAGGGCCCGGATGGGTGTCTCGGTGTGGGGAAGACTTGACGAAGCCTTTCCGAGGAGTTCCCCGGCAGCGCGATCATCGGCCACCAGCGACAACGCCAAGGCCGCCGCCTGTCGTAACCGGGCGATGTCCTGGAGTACGGCCAACCGCTCGGACAGAGATTGTTCTTCTTCTGGATCGAGTCCTGCAGACTTGAGCTCGTCGTGTTGGTAACGCCACAGGTCGGCCTGTTCGCCCGCCGCCCGCATATCGTCCTCGAAGCGTTCCAACTCCGTGCATGCTTCTCCCCAGTCCGACCATGCGTTGCGCATAGCGATGCGGAGATCCTCCAACTGAAGAGCCTCGTCAAGGTAATCCCTGGCGAAACCGGCCCGTGAAAGGGTGAGTTGCTGATGTTGGCTCTGGATGGAAAGCAAGGTCGGACCGATGCGTTCGAGCACGGGAAGTGACGACAGCAACCCGTTGATCATCACGCGGCTCCGTCCTTCACGCCGCAGTTCCCGCCTCAGAACGAGGACAGAATCTTCGCCGAGACGAATTCCGGCCCTGCGGATCTCTGCGGTTCGGAGCGGTGAATCACCGAGATCGAAGACCGCCTCGACCCAGCCGATATCCTCGCCTTCACGTACCAGGTCCTTGGGTACGCGGCCGCCGCACAGCAATGACAGGGCGCCGGCGATCATCGATTTCCCGGCGCCGGTTTCGCCGGTGAGCATGGTCAGTCCCTGGTCCACGGGCAGAACCAGTTCGTCCACGAGCCCCAGTTGTCCGATCCGCAGTTCGAGCAGCACGGCTCAACCCCTCGAGGGTCGGCGCTTGATGGCGCCCCATTTGAGCTTGCGGCGCATGGCCCGGAAGAAGTCGGAATTGGCAAATTTGATCAGACGGACAGTCGAGGAGTCGATTGCGTAGGTCACGCGATCCCCCTTCCCCAGAGGCACGGCTGCCTGGCCGTCGGCGGTCAAGGTCGCGCCCTGCCCCACATCGTGGAGCTTGAGTTCCACCTTCATGGACTCGGGTACCAGAATTGGCCGCACCGCCAGGCTGTGAGGGCAGATAGGCGTGATGAGATAGCCGCCGACGCTTGGGTGTACGATGGGGCCGCCGGCTGACAGGTTGTAGGCCGTCGAGCCCGTGGTCGTGCTCACGATGAGTCCGTCGCCGAGAAAGCGTCCCATGGTCGAACGGTCCAGGCGGATTTCCATATCCAAGGCCCTGGGCAGCGGGCCCATGTTGACGACGATGTCGTTCAATGCGCGGAAGTTGCACACTTCCCCGCCCTTGTGTCGGATGGCGCCGGCGATTCGCTTACGCTCGACAACGTGGAATTCGCCGCGTAAGAGAGCGCCGATGGCATCGCTGAGTTCGTTCAGGGGTATGTCGGTGAGATAGCCGAGGGAACCCAGGTTGATGCCAAGCAGAGGCGTGCCATGATCACCGATGGTGCGCGCGGCACGGAGCATGGTGCCGTCACCGCCGAAGGCGACGATCACGTCGGAACGCACGGCCAACTCCTCGTGATCCACGCCCGTGACGGGCTCCATCGCATGAGGAAGCAGGGCCTTCGTCACGATCACATCGACGCCCGCAGCTTCAGCCAGCGAGCGGACGGTCGCGATGGCTGCATCGATCTGGGATTTCTCAGGATTGCCGAACAAGCCGATCGTCCTGATGGAGCTTGCGGTTGCTTCCTTCACGATCCTGCCCGCATTGTTCTGGGACTCAACAGATCGATGACCCGTGCGGCGATACCGTCGGCCGCCAGGCCGAGTTCGCTGAGCAGGGAATCACGCGAAGCGTGTTCAATGAAACGATCGGGAATACCGATGGGCGTGATGGGTGCTTCAGGCCGTTCTTCCTGCGACGCAGCCCACTCCAGGACCGCCGAACCCAAGCCGCCGATCAAGGAATTCTCTTCGATGGTCACCAGACGGCGGTGATGGGCAGCGGCCCAGGCGAGAACATCCTCGTCCAATGGTTTCAAAAAACGCATGTTGACGACGCTGGCCCCGATCCCCGACTCGGCCAGCTTCGCAGCGGCCTGTACGGCCGCCGCCACGGTCGCACCGTAGGCGAGCAAGGCGACGTCGTCGCCACGCTGCATGATCTCCGCCTTGCCGATCTCTAGCGGCGTCGCCTCGCCGTCTAGGGAAACGCCTACGCCAGCACCCCGCGGATACCGGAACGCAGATGGACCCGATTCGTACGCCAGGGCCGTCGCGAGCATGTGACGCAGTTCGTCCTCGTCCTTGGGCGCCATCAGCAGCAGGTTCGGTACGATGCGCAGAAAACTCATGTCGAAGGTACCGTGATGGGTCGGCCCGTCCTCACCCACCAGCCCGCCACGGTCGATGGCGAAAATCACAGGCAGCTTCTGCAGCGCCACGTCATGAATCACCTGGTCGTAGGCCCGTTGCAGGAACGTGGAGTAGATGGCCACCACCGGGCGTAGCCCCTCACAGGCGAGGCCGGCGGCGAAGGTCACCGCATGCTGTTCGGCGATGCCGACGTCGAAGAAGCGACGTGGATGGCGATCGCGAAACTCAGAGAGCCCCGTGCCTTCTGGCATAGCGGCGGTGATCGCCACGATCCGGTCGTCTTTGGCTGCTTCGGCCAACATCGCGTCGCTGAAAACCGTGGTGTAGGCGGGGATCTTTGGGGGAGCCGACGGCGTGACGCCGTGGATGCGGTCGAATTTCCCCACGCCGTGATACTTGGCCCGTTCCTTCTCGGCCGGAGCGTAGCCCTTACCCTTTGTGGTCACGGTGTGGATGAGAACAGGCCCCTTGAGGCGCCGCACCGACTCCAAGGTCCGGATCATCAATGGCAGGTCGTGTCCGTCGATGGGGCCAAAGTACTTGAAGCCGAGTTCCTCGAACAGGATGGTCGGCACGATGATCTGCTTGAGACCTTCCTTCACGCGGCTGGCCAATTCCTGGACCTGGTCCCCCTTGGGAAACTTGCCCAGGATCTTCCACATGTCCGCCTCGAACCGCGTGTAGAGCTGGCCGGATGTGATCCGAGTCAGATACTTGGCAAGAGCACCCACGTTGGGTGCGATGCTCATCTCGTTGTCGTTGAGCACCACGATCAGATTCGAACCCGACTGCCCAGCGTTGTTCAGCCCCTCGAAAGCCATGCCGCCGCTCAGGGCACCGTCGCCGATCACCGCGATGACCGCATGGTCCTCACCCTTCAGGTCGCGGGCCTGGGCATACCCCACAGCTGCACTGATGGACGTGCTGGCGTGGCCGACGCCGAACATGTCATGGGGACTCTCGCTGCGCTTCGGAAAGCCGCTCACACCTCCGCGCTGACGCAACGTCGAAAACCGCCCATGCCTTCCGGTGAGCAGCTTATGACCGTAAGCCTGGTGACCTACGTCCCAGATGATCTTGTCCCGCGGCGAGCGGAAGACGCGATGCAGGGCCACCGTCAGCTCCACCACGCCCAGGCTGGCGCCGAGGTGGCCGCCCGTCGCTGATACCGTCGAAACGATCTCCTCACGAAGCTCGTGGCAGAGACGTCGCAACTGCTCGGTCGTCATGCCGACGAGTTCGGACGGGTCGTTCAGGTTGTCGAGGATCGAACTCATGGTTCCCCTGGGATCTCTGCCGATGACTCACGGAGTCGCGAAGGTGATGATGCAGGGCCAAACATAGCCCCGGAACGGGTGGATCGGCAACACCGATCAGGTTCAGCGTGAGCGCTCCCACAGGGCCCGGCAAAGGAACTGGAGATTCTCCGCCGCCGGTCCCGGCTTCAGAAGACCGGCCAGGGTCTCTGTTCCCTCGAGGCCGTAGCGTCTCGCCCGGGCCTGGGCCTTCTCGAGCCCTTCAAGGCGCACCCAGGTAGGTTTGCCCGCCGCAGCGTCCTTCCCCGCAGTTTTGCCGAGGGTGGCACTGTCCGCACTGGCGTCGAGAACGTCGTCCGCGGCCTGGAATGCGAGTCCGAGCATGAGTCCAGCCTGCTCCATACCAGCGACGGCCTTGCGATCGGCTCCCGCCAGGATCGCCCCCATGGCAAGAGGGGCCGCGATCAACCTGGCCGTCTTGCCCAGATGGATGCGGCGGACGAGGTCTGATGTGAGTTCCACTCCCTCGGCATCGAGATCTTCCTGCTGGCCGCCGACCATGCCTGCCGGCCCCGCAGCATCGGCGAGAATCCCCACGAGATCTGCGCCTAGACCAGGCACCCGGCTCAGCAAGGCGAACGCTCGGGTCAGCAGAGCATCACCGGCGAGAATAGCCGTCGCCTCGTCGAAGGCGACATGGCAGGTGGCACGTCCACGCCTCAGGTCGTCATCGTCCATGGCCGGCAGATCATCGTGGATCAGAGAGTAGGTATGGACCATTTCAAGAGCGACGCCGGCCGTCAGCGCATCTTCACGACGTGCACCAGCGAGAGCATCATGTGCCCAGAGCAGCAAGACAGGTCTCAACCTCTTGCCTCCGCCGAGCAGGCTGTGCCTCATGGCGCGGGCAAGACGATCCGGCACTCCAGGCTCGGCAGACAGGGCTGCATGGAGTCGGGACTCGATCAAGGCCCGGTCGTCGGCGAGACGTTGGTCCGTCGCGCTGTTCGTACTCACGTGTGCGCTCATCCCTGTTGCAGGACCATGGCGTCCCATGTGTTGCGCAGAAGCATGGCGATGGTCATGGGACCTACGCCGCCCGGCACCGGCGTATAGGCCGAGGCCCAATCTTCAAGAGCCTCCGGAGCCACATCGCCGACGATGCGGTAGCCCTTCTTCGCACCGGGATCGTCGACCCTGTTGATCCCAACGTCCACCACCACAGCTCCTTGGCGTACATGCTCCCTGGTCATAAAGCCCGGCACGCCCATGGCTGCCACAACGATGTCCGCCTCGCGACAGACACCTGCCAGATCGCTCGTCGCCGAGTGGCATATGGTGACCGTGGCGTTGGCCGCACTGCCTTTGAGTGTCATGAGCATGGCCAATGGGCGGCCGACGATGACACTACGTCCCACGATGGCCATCCGCTTGCCAGCCACCGTAACGCCGTAGTGTTCGAGCATGACCTGAACCCCGAGCGGCGTGCAGGCCACGAAACGGGGATGGCCCGCCAGCAGACGACCGAGGTTTTCGGGATGGAATCCGTCCACGTCCTTCTCGGAGAGTACGGCACGCTGGACCTTCTCTTCCGAGATGTGCGCAGGGAGCGGGATCTGAACCAGAATGCCGTTCACGCTGTCGTCGGCATTCAGCCGAGCCACGAGGTCAAGGACTGAGGACTCGGAGATATCCGCCGGCAGAATATGAGTCTCGTGAGTGAACCCGACCTTCTCACAGGCCTTTCCTTTGCTTCGCACATAGACTGCAGAAGCCGGATCGTCCCCGACGAGAATGACATGCAGGCCGGGCCGTCGACCGGTTTCTTCGACACGGCGGGCAAGGTCCGCAAAGATGCGGTCACGCACCTCGTGACCGTTCAGGATCAGGCTGGACATGATTCCTCCACGCTCACAGCTCGTCAACGGGCGTAGGCCACGGCCCGGGTTTCCCTCAGAACCATCACCTTGATCTGCCCGGGATACTCGAGCTCGCCTTCAACCCTGCGACCGATCTCCTCGGCCATTATGGCTGCCTGTTCGTCCGAGACCCGTGTCTGGTCCACCATGATCCGAATCTCGCGTCCGGCCTGTATGGCGTACGACTTCTCCACTCCCTCGAAGCTTTCGGCGATGCGTTCGAGGTTTTCAAGACGCTTGATGTAAGTGTCGAAACTCTCGCGCCTGGCACCGGGCCGTGAAGCCGAAGCTGCATCGGCTGCCGCAGTGATGAACGTATAGGGCGAGGTGGCATCCACATCCTGGTGGTGTCCTTCGACGGCATTGATCACCACTTCGCTCTCGCCGCACTTGCGGACGATCTGTGCACCGATCATTGCATGAGGACCTTCCTGCTCGTGGTCGGCGGCCTTGCCGATGTCGTGCAGGAACCCGCAGCGGCGTGCTATCTCGGGATCCAGCCCCAGCTCCGAGGCCACCAAGGCGGAAACGGCAGCCACCTCCTTGCAGTGGAGCAGCAGGTTCTGACCGTAACTCGTCCGATAGTGGAGGCGTCCGATGTAGGGATAGAGCCGCGAGTCCATCCTCTTGAGATCGAGGTCGAGACAGGCCTGCTCACCGAGCTCACGGATTTTCTCGAGCATCTCCTCATTGGTCTTCTGGACGACTTCCTCGATGCGGCCAGGGTGGATGCGGCCGTCGCGGATGAGAATCTGCAGGGACTGTCGCGCCACTTCCCGACGCACCGGATCGAACCCGGAAATGATGACGGCTTCGGGCGTGTCATCGATGATCACATCCACACCGGTTGCCATCTCGAAGGCCCGGATGTTCCGGCCCTCCCGACCGATGATCCGCCCTTTCATATCGTCGCTGGGCAGATCCACCACCGAGATGGAGATCTCTGCTACATGCTCGGCCGAGTATCTCTGAATCGCCTGACTCAGGATCTTTTGGGACTCGCGCTTGGCGTTACGCTCGGCCTCCTCACGGATCTCCTGGACGAGTCGGGCCGCCGACATGCGAGCGTCCGCGACCATTCGGTCCATCAGCATATCCCGGGCGTGCTCTGCGCTCATGCCGGCAATGGACTCCAGGACCCCCTGGGCCTCTTCGCGTTTCGTCCCGGCTTCAGCCTTCAACTTCTGCACTTCGGCTCGCTCTGCCTCCAGTTCGGCCACGCGATTTTCCAGCCGCTGCTCTTTCTGATCGATGTAGTCGACTTTCTTATCCAGGCTGACATCCCGCTGATCGAGGAAATCGGTTCTCTTCGCCTGCTCGCGCCTTGTCTGTTCGGTTTCATCAGCGAAGGCCTGCCGGGCACGAAGGATCTCGTCCTTGGCTTCGATTTCGGCCGATCGCTTCAAAGACGTCGCCTCCCGATGGGCATCGGCGACGATTCCTTCACTCAACGCTTTGGCGTTGCCGTGAAGACCCTCATAGCGGGTTTTTTGGAGAAACCACCCCAGCACAAAAGCGACAATGGCCGACGCCAGAGCTACGGCCACGCCCAGAAGGGTGGGATTCAACTGTGACATGATCGACACCTTCCCGTTGGGAAGGAAAAGAAGGGAGGGCTTGTGCTCCTGGTGGGAAAGATTCCCCGCCGAGTCGTGTGGTCGGAAGCAATTGAACCAATTGCTTCAGGTGGGCTTCCTGCTACGGACTTCGGCCTTCCCCTGAGGGCATGACCTCCACCCGTAAACTCCGGTTGCCCTTGACACGAGTGTTGGCTCAATTTATCGAACCATCACGGGCTAAGCAGGGAATCCAACTGCAGTCCGTTCCTAGAGCTTCTCCATCTCGCTGTCGAGGAACGTGGCGATCTGACCCGTCCGCTCTTCGAGGAGCGTCAGGGCCTCATGATGCTTCTGTCGCTCTCTGAGGAGCTCGTCGGCGAGATTGACGGCCGCGAGGATCGCAACCTTACCGGTTGATGCCAAATCAGAACGACCGGCGATTTCACGCATCTTGAGATCGACCAGCGCGGCGACTTGCTCGACGTAATTGGCGTCGGCGTCCCCACGCAATGTGTATTCCTGACCATAGATGGTCACCGTCACGCTCTTAAGGTCGGACATCGGTCTCGCTTTCCCATTCCGGCCATGAGGCCGCCAGCGTCCCGAACCACGTCGGACCGTCGGTTCGGAAGGCACTACTCGATGGCGTCGAGCTTTTCCAACAGGCCTCCCACCTTCTCCTCGATAATCCTGCGCTTGTTCTCCAGCTGCTCCACAGCCGAGGCCCGCTCACGGGTCCCGATCAGCTCCTGCTGGCTTTCGTCGAACTTCTCCTGCAGTTCAGCGACCTGACTCTCCAGGATGTCGCGCTTCGAACGCAACTGTTCGTTTTCGGATTTAAGTTCCTGGATACGCTGCACGGCGCCCAGGACTCGTTCTTCCAAGATTTTCAAACTTGCTTCGTTCATCTCTTTGCGCAGTCTCCGGTTAAAGGACTCCGTTCAACTTCAACCTGAGGAACCGTCAAGACCTCAGCGTCACTCCGAGTTCGCCTTCCAGGCTGCTCGTAATCGACACGATGGCATGGTCGACGGCCTTCCCCTTGAGGTTACCCTTGGCCGACTGGAACTTCAAGCGAATTCCAAGGGCCGAGCAACCTGCGTCCAGGCTTCCACCCCGGAAATGATCGAAGAGTTCACACGTTGCCAGAAGAGGACCGCCAGCCTCACGAATCCGGGTCATCACGGCTTCGTATGACACGGAATCAGGAACCACGAGGGACAGGTCGCGCTTCACGGCTGGGTAGCGGGCAAATGCCTCGTACCGCACCGGCGGCATGTCAAGATTCAGGCGGGCCAAGTCGATCTCCAGGATCGCGATGGGAACTTCGATGTCGAACCCCCGAAGCACGGCCGGCCCCACGCTGCCCAGCCTGCCGACGGGCTCATCGTTTCCAGCCAGAACACGCCACTGCAGTCCCCCGGCAAAGAAGGACTCCTCCCCACCAGGCTCGAGACGCAGATCCAGTCTCGTACGGTCTACGAGAATATCGAAGAGTCCCTTGAGTTCCATCGCACCAAGAGGGAGATCCCCGTAACAAGAACCCGGGCGACCGATCACGGCGGCCTGCAAGATCTGAGGCTCCTCCGGAAGCAGTCTCTCGTCGTCGTGGCGGACATCTACGCGCTTACGTCCACCCGGCAAGAATGCACGACCCACCTGGAAGAGGCGGAAGGGAACGTTGCGGTCCGCATTGAGATTATGGCGGGCGGCATGGAGCAGCGAAGGCGTAACTGTGGTCCGAAGCAGGGTCTCCCCACCGTGATGGGGATTGTCCACGGCTAGCATGTCCCGACGCAGATCATCCTGAGCGAGGTGGAGCAAATCGGCGTCACGTCGTTCCATGAACGACGAAGTCACGATCTCGTGGAATCCCACCGCCGCAAACATGCGCCGGACACCACCGAGGAATCGGTCCATGGGCCGCACCGAAACCGAAGTGGCGGCACGGAAACCCTGGCTCGAATCGATGCTGTCGAAGCCGTAAAGGCGGGCCACCTCTTCAATCAGGTCCACTTCCTTGAAGATGTCCCGTCGGAATGAAGGCACCGTCACCATTAACCGGCCGTTCCGACTGTCGCGGTCGCTGGCCTGACCCAGAGGCTGACACTTCAGGCCGATGGACTGCAGGTGCCCGACGATTTCCGTTGCTGTCAGATCCGTACCCAGCAAGCGGTTCACCTGCTGAACGCGCAGGGTGACCTGCTCGGAGTCTTTGCGGTCGGGATCCTGGCGATCCACGATGGCGGTGGAGATATGGGCATCGGCATGCTGGTGGAGAAGGTACATGGCCCTTTTGGCGCCGAGATCCACGGCATCCCAGTCGGCGCCGCGCTCGAAACGGTAGGACGACTCGCTCAGCAGCTGCAGTTTGCGGGACGTCTTGCGCACGAGGCCAGGCACGAAGTACGCACTCTCGAGCAGAACGGTCGAGGTGGACGAATCGACTTCGGTCGAGGCACCACCCATGACTCCTGCCAGAGCCACAGGACCATTGGCATCGGCGATGATCAGATCGTCCCCGCCGATCTGGTGTTCCTGCCCGTCCAAAGTTCGGATGCGTTCTTCATCCTTGCCGCGCCGTACCTTCAACCGCGGACCACCGATCTTGTCGCGATCGAAGGCATGCAGGGGCTGTCCCACTTCCATCAGCACATAATTGGTGATGTCGACGACATTGTTGAGGGGACGCATGCCTACCGCCAGCAGACGGTTCTGCATCCAGCGGGGCGAAGGGCCGACTTTCACGCCGCTGGCGAGATGGGCCGTATATCTGGGACAGTCTCCGAAGTCGTCGATCTCCACCGATACTTTTGGCGACTCCCCCCCCGTCTTCGGCGGAGTCCAGACCACGGGTGTGTCCAGCAAGCTGGTCTGGAGCGCGGCGACTTCTCGAGCCACACCGTAGTGACTGAGCCAGTCGGGGCGGTTCGGCGTGACTTCGATGTCGAGCACTTCGTCAGAGTAGCCGAAAATATCGTCCGCCTTCGTACCGGCAACGACATCGTCATCAAGCTCCATGATGCCCTCGCTCTCGGCACTCAGCCGGAGCTCGGAAGCGGAACAGATCATGCCGAACGATTCCACACCGCGGATCTTGCTCTTCTTGATCTTGAAGTTGCCGGGCAACTCGGCGCCGACCCTGGCGAACAGGACCTTCAAGCCGACGCGCACGTTCGGCGCTCCGCAGACGACCTGCTTGGTCTCTTGCCCATCGTCGACGGTGCAGACACTCAACTTGTCAGCATCAGGATGAGGTTCGCGAGTGATGACTTCGGCCACGACCACTTCGGGAAACGAAATCACAAAGCGTTCCACACCCTCGACGTTCAGACCGCTCAGCGTCAGACGCTGTGCCAGCTCCTCAGTGGTGCCGTTCCAGGTCACGTAGTCGGAAAGCCAGTTCAGACTTATCTTCAACTCACACCTCGGAACTGCTGGAGGAACCGGAGATCGTTCTCGTAGAGCAGACGGATGTCGTCGATGCCGTACCGCAGCATTGCGATGCGGTCTATGCCGAGGCCGAAGGCGAAACCGGTGTAGGCGTCGGGGTCGTAACCAGCGGCGGCGAACACATTGGGATGCACCATGCCTGCGCCCATGATCTCGATCCAACCGGTCTTCCCACAGATGTGGCAACCGCCACCGCCACAGCCGAAGCAGCGCATGTCAACCTCGACCGAGGGCTCCGTAAAAGGGAAGAAATGAGGCCGGAAGCGGATCTCCGTGCCTTCGCCGTAGAGGGTGCGGATGAACTGCTGGACCGTCGCTCGCAGGTCGGCCAGGCTCACGCTCTTGTCCACGTAGAGCCCCTCGACTTGATAGAATTCCGCTGCATGGGACGCGTCGACGGCTTCGTTCCTGTAGACCCGCCCAGGAACCACGACGGCCAGTGGGGGTGTCGAGCGCTCCATCACCCTCACCTGGACCGGCGAGGTCTGGGTCCGCAGGAGCATCTTCTCGTCGATATAGAATGTGTCCTGGATATCGCGGGCGGGATGATCGTCCGGGAAATTCAACGCAGTGAAGTTATAATAATCCAACTCCACTTCCGGACCGTCGGCGCGGCTGAACCCCATGCCGTGGAAAATGCCGCAGATCTCCTCGACGATCGCCGGTAACGGATGGAGACCGCCCGATTTGACCAGAGGCAGCCCCGGCAGGGAGAGGTCAGCTCCGAGAGCGCCACGAGCATCGTCCTCGGCCAGCAGCGCCGACCGGCGGCCGTCCATCAGAGACTCGAGCTCTCCCTTGAGACTGTTGAGCCCGGCCCCTGCCGCCGGTTTTTCCTCAGGCGGCAGATCCTTAAGACTGCGCAGCTCGAGTGTGAGCACGCCTTTGCGACCGAAGAGCTCGACGCGTTGGCGTTCGAGCTCTTCGAGGGTTCCCGCTCCTTCGATCCGCGCCGTTCCGTCGCGGCGCAGGCCGTCCAGGTCGATGCCCGGCATGGCGTCCTCCAAGGGATGATGACTAGAGGGCTGCGCGGGCCGCTTCGGCCAGCTTGGCAAACCCGTCCATGTCGCGCACGGCGAGATCGGCCAGCATTTTGCGGTCGACTTCGATGTTCGCCTTCTTCAACCCGTTGATCAGGTGGCTATAGCTCATACCATGGATTCTGGCGGCGGCGTTGATACGCACGATCCAGAGACGCCGGAAGTCGCGCTTGCGCCTCTTGCGATCCCGGTACTCGGCCTGACCGGCGCGCTCGACCTGCTCGCGGGCCATCCGGAACTGGCTACCTCGCCCGGCAATATAGCCGCGCGCCTGCTTCATCACCTTGTTTCGCTTCTGCCTCGCGGCAGGATTATTCGTTGATCTTGGCATGATGCCTCCAGCTAATGAATCAGTTCGGTAGTCGGGGCGTCTCTACTTGCCGCCGAGCATCTTGTTGACGCGGTCGACATCAGCCGCCGAGACCATGTCCGACTTCCGCAGGTTGCGCAGCCGCTTGGGGCTCTTCCTCGTGAACAGGTGGCCGTGGTAGGCCTGATTGCGCTTCACGCGCCCGGAGCCAGTGCGCTTGAAGCGCTTGGCCGCTGCGCGGTTGGTCTTCATTTTCGGACCACTCATTCTCATCATCCTTTCACGTACTGAGACACGGAGCACCCCCAGCCGGGGTGGCATCGACTCCGCTCGTTTCCTCGATCAGGCTTCCTTCTTGGGGCCGAGGATCAGGGAGACTGTGCGTCCCTCCTGTGACGGGCGCCCCTCGGGGACTCCCCACTCGACGAGGTCTTCGACCAGACCCTTCAGGATATCGATGCCGAGGTCCATGTGGGACATCTCGCGTCCCCGGAACTGCATGATGACCTTGACCTTGTTGCCCTTCTGCAAGAAGGAGATGATGTGCTCCTTCTTGAAGTCGTAGTCGTGGTCGTCGGTCTTGGGCCTGAACTTGATCGTCTTGACCTTGACCTGGTGCGACTTCTGTTTCGTGATCCGAGCCTTCTTGCTCAACTCGTACTTGTACTTGCCGTAGTCCATGATTCGGCAGACAGGGGGACGAGCGGTGGGCGCCACTTCGACCAGATCCAGACCGCGTTCCATGGCAAGCTCGAGTGCGTCGCGCGTCTCCATCACTCCGAGCTGTTCACCGTTTTCATCTACGACCAGGATCCTCGGAATCCGGATCATGCGATTGACGCGAAGCTGACGATCTTCACTAATGGTCCCTGACCTCCTGCATGAGTTGCCGGCGCTGGAATCACGAAGAAAAAGGCGGACACAATGGTCCGCCTGATTGTCAGTGCGAACCGATCCGGCCTTCAGGCCGTGATGGTGAGGAGCTTCCGCCCCTGCTTGGCGCCGATTCGAATGTCTGCCGTCCAACGACGGTGAACGCGTAATCTAGCTCTTCGCGGCGATTTCGTCAAGCATCCGCTTGGCAAAAACACCCACTTCGAGCTCACCGGGGTCGTCCCGGTGGCGGGCCCGGACCGAAACCGTCCCGGCCTCCTGTTCCTTGCCGCCGACGATCAGCATGAACGGCACCCTCTGGGTCTCCGCCTCGCGGATCTTGTAGCCGATTTTTTCTTCGCGGACATCTGCCGATGCACGCAGGCCCATGACCCTCAAACGATGGGCCACTTCCTCGGCATAAGGATGCTGATCCCGGCTCACCGAGAGAATGCGGCAGTGCTCGGGACTCAGCCATAACGGGAAATCGCCGCCGAAATGCTCGGTAAGAATCCCGATGAAGCGCTCAAGGGAGCCCATAATGGCCCGGTGCACCATGTACACGTATTTGTCCTCGCCGCTCTGATCGACATAGGTCACGTCGAAACGGCGCGGCAAGTTGAAGTCGAACTGCACGGTGCTGGCCTGCCACTTGCGGCCGATGGCATCGATGAGCTTGATGTCGATCTTGGGGCCGTAGAATACGGCCTCCCCCTCTTCGCGGGTGTAGTCGAAGCCATGCTTCTCGATTGCCCGCACCAGGGAGCGTTCGGCCATCTCCCACTCTTCGTCGGTGCCGGCATATTTCTGCAGGTTCTCCGGATCCCGCACGGAGAGCTCCACCTTGAAGTCGCTGAAGCCGAAAGTGCCGAGGATCTCCTTGGTCAGATCCAGCACACCGCAGATCTCGTCTTCGAGCTGGTCGGGGGTGCAAAAGATATGCGCGTCGTCCTGGGTGAAGCCGCGCACGCGCATCAGACCGTGCAAGGCACCCTTGAGCTCGGCTCTGTACACGGTCCCTAGCTCGGCATATCGCACCGGTAGGCTGCGGTAGCTCCGCTTGGCCCGCTTATAGATCAGGATGTGGCCGGGGCAGTTCATCGGCTTGACGACATGGTCGCGCCCGTCCTGCTCGAAAACGTACATGTCGTCGCGGTAGAACTCCATGTGGCCCGATGTCACCCAGAGATCCGCCTGGGAGATATGGGGGGTGGTCACCGTCTGGTAACCGTCGCGGCGATGGAGAAACTTCCAATGGGTGATGATCTCCTCACGGATGATGTCGCCCTTGGGGAACCAGAACGACAAGCCTGGGCCCGCCTCCTCCATGATGCCGAAGAGATCGAGCTCCCGCCCCAGGCGCCGATGATCCCGTTTCTTGGCTTCTTCGAGCATGGCAAGGTGTTCGTCCAGATCCTTCTTCTTGAAGAATGCCGTGCCGTAGATCCGCTGAAGCTGCTGGTTGTCACTCTTGCCGAGCCAATAGGCGCCGGCCAGGTTCAGGAGCTTCACGGCTTTGATCTCGGATGTGTTCGGTACGTGCGGCCCTTCGCACAGGTCCGTAAAATCACCCATCCGATAGGCCGACAGCGCCTGATCCCCGAGATTGTCGATCTGGTGGAGCTTGAAGGGCTGATCCGAGAAGAGCGCCTTGCCTTCCGCCGTATTGATGGAAGTACGCTGGATGGGCACCTTGCTGCGGGCCAATTCCATCATCCGCGTCTCGATAGCAGCCAGATCATCTTCAGTGAACTGTTCTTCCCGATCGAAGTCGTAGTAGAAACCATTCTCGATTGACGGACCGAACGCGAACTTGGTCCCCGGAAAGAGATCCTGGACGGCCCAGGCCAGCAGATGCGCTGCTGAATGACGCAGAGTCTCTAGACCCTCTTCGCTGTCGCGTGTGATCACCTGAAACGCCCCGCCGGAAGGTACGACGTCGTCCAAGGTGTAATGCGCCTTCTCGAGGGTGACCGCGAGGGCGTTGCGCAGCAATACGGGGTTCAGGGAACCGACGGCGTCGCGGAAGGACGAGCCCTGTTCCACGGCGAGGTCCCTGCCGTCCGGCAGAGTCAGCATCAACTGGGCCATGGTTCTCTCCTGGCGGACGGTTCGCAGGCGCATAGCCGGCGAGGTCCCGATGAAAAGAATGAGGTGATTCCGAAGAGCCACCTCATTCCATCGTATCCTGTTGGTGGGAGATACTGGATTCGAACCAGTGACCCCTTGCGTGTCGAGCAAGTACTCTAACCAGCTGAGCTAATCTCCCACGCGGTGGATTCACAAATTATTCAGTCCAGGGAGTCCTGTCAAATCCTTTGTGACTATGAGAGGTAGTCTACCAGCCGGTGACCGGCCACGGTCTGCCTGATCCGCTTGAGAGCCTGGTTGCGGATCTGGCGCACCCTCTCGCGGCTCAGGTTGATGTCCTGGCCTATTGTCTCGAGGGATTGGGGCTCTTCCTCCCCAAGGCCGTAGTACCTGGCAATGATGCTGCGCTCACGAGGCGACAAGGTCTCCAAGGCGACGCTCATCTCGCTCAGGAGCTCGTCGACGACAAAGCTCTGCTCGGGATCGAGCTCGTTGGGATCCCGCAAGGTCTCGGCCAGCGTAACCCCGTCTTCGTCGTAGATGCTCTCATCGAGGCTGGCCAGCGGCCGACTCGCATTTCGGATCTGATTCATCTTCTGGATAGTCAGCCCCAGCTCAGTCGCGACTTCCTCGTCCGTTGCCTTGCGGTGGTGAACTTGCTCGATGGCCCGGGCAGTCTTCTTCATGCGCTGAGCCTGCTGGGTGCGGTTGATGGGCAACCGTACCGTATTGGTCTGTTCAGCGATTGCCTTCTGTATCGCCTGACGGATCCACCACACGGCGTATGAGATGAACCGGAATTCACGCTGCTCGTCGAAGCGCTTGGCAGCGGTGATCAAACCGATATTGCCCTCGGCGATCAAGTCCATATAGCTGAGTCCCTGGTTCAGGAACTTCTTGGCCACACTGACCACGAAACGTAGGTTGGCATTGACCAGGTGGTCGAGGGCTGCCTTGTCGCCGCGTCGGATCCGACGCGCCAATTCGAATTCACCTTCCCTGGTCAGCAGGTCGTACCGTCCGATCGTCTGGAGATAGTGCTGCAGGCTCGAATCCTCGCGTCGGTCGCTGCTCAGTTCGATTTCGTACACCGTCAGCCTCCTGGTCAGTTTGATCTCTTCTGCCTAAGTTCGTGTCGAACCTGAGATATTTCTTACGCTAAATTCGGACTATTTCTACCTCATACCATCCTCAAAGTTCCCATGGGCATTATTTAATAACGATATTCATTGTCGTTATCCTAATCCACAGACCGGCCGAAGTCAACTATTTATACTTTATTTATCCACTTTTAAGGCCGAGAAATGGCGGGCCAGCTATTTGCTGACCCGCCAGTATGTTAGAGCCTTAGTCGACGACTTCGTAGTCAGCGTCGACTTCACCCTCTTTGTTCGCCGTGGGCCCCTGACCCGACGCCGATCCCGTCGAATCCTCCTGCTGCTGTGCCGATGCCTTTTCATAGGCTTTGCTGGCAAGCGCCTGCATCGACTTCATCATGGCCTCGGTGGCGGTTTTGATGACGGCAGCATCATCGCTCTTGAGGGTCTCCTCGACGGCCTTGATCTTGGTTTCGCAATCCTCCTTGAGTGCCGAATCGATATCGTCGCCGAGCTCGTCAAGGCTCTTGCGGACCTGATGAATCGAACTGTCCCCAGTATTGCGGGCATCGATGAGCTCGCGCTTCTTCCTATCCTCGTCGGCATTGGACTCAGCGTCGTGGACCATCTTATCGATTTCTTCGTCGCTCAAACCACTCGAGGCCTGGATCTTAATTGATTGAGCCTTGCCGGTGGCCTTGTCTACGGCACTGACGGACAGGATCCCGTTGGCGTCAATATCGAATGTCACCTCGACCTGAGGGATACCCCGCGGCGCGGGCGGAATCCCCGTAAGCTGGAAGCGACCGATGGTCTTGTTGTCTACGGCCATTTCGCGTTCGCCCTGCAGGACGTGGATCTCAACGGTGTCCTGATTGTCGCCGGCTGTCGAAAAGATCTGACTTTTCTTGGTCGGAATGGTCGTGTTGCGTTCGATCAAGGTCGTCCGAACGCCGCCCAAGGTTTCGATGCCAAGGGACAAAGGAGTCACGTCGAGCAGTACAACACCGACATCGTCGCCTGCCAGGACTCCACCCTGAATGGCGGCCCCCATGGCCACGACTTCGTCGGGGTTCACGGAACGGTTGGGTTCCTGACCGAAGATCTTCGCGACCATGGCCTGAACTGCAGGAATGCGGGTCGATCCACCCACGAGAATGACCTCGTTGATGTCTGCAGGGCTCAAGCCAGCATCCTTCAGGCAGTTGCGACACGGCGCCGATGTGCGCTCGACGAGTCCATCCACGAGCTCCTCGAATTTGGCGCGGGTCAGCGTCAGGGCGAAGTGCTTGGGACCACTGCTGTCGGCCGTGATGAACGGCAGGTTGATCTCCGCCTGGGACGATGAGCTCAACTCGCACTTGGCTCGTTCGGCGGCTTCCTTCAGTCGCTGGGTCGCCATGGGGTCCTTGCTCAGATCGATGCCCTCGTCCTTGATGAACGTCGCGACCAGATGCTCGACGATCTTCTGGTCAAAATCATCGCCCCCCAAGTGGGTATCGCCATTGGTGGCCAGCACGCTGAACACATCGTCGCCGATCTCGAGGATCGACACGTCGAAAGTACCGCCACCAAGATCGAAGACCGCAACGGTCTCGTCCTTTTTCGAGCCCAGGCCATAGGCCAAGGCGGCCGCCGTCGGCTCGTTGATGATGCGTTTGACGTCCAGTCCGGCGATCTTGCCGGCATCCTTGGTGGCTTGGCGCTGGGAGTCGTTGAAATATGCTGGTACGGTCACCACGGCCCCTGTCACAGGCTCTCCGAGATATTCCTCTGCCGTCTCACGCAGTGCCTGGAGCACGATTGCGGAAATCTCGGGCGGGGCGAACTCCCCCTCGCTGGTCTTGATGCGGGCATCCCCGTTGGGGCCGGCGACGACCTGGTACGGAACCTCGGTCATCTCGCTGGAGACCTCGGAGTGCTTGCGCCCCATGAAACGTTTGACCGAGGACACGGTGTTCTGGGGGTTTGTAACAGCTTGACGCTTGGCCAGCAGCCCCACCAGACGTTCACCGCTCTTGTTCCACGCCACCACGGAAGGAGTGGTGCGATTGCCTTCTTTGTTCTGAATGACGCGGGGCTCGTCGCCGTCCATCACGCTGACGACGCTGTTGGTCGTGCCCAGGTCGATGCCAATGATCTTTCCCATGATTTCCTCCGTCGGATTCTAGGTGATGGACACGCTATTACAAGACGCGTGCCATGACTATGGAGAATCGAAGATCCTCTAACTAATTGTAATTATGAGTATTAGGGAACCACAGATATGAAAGCCAGCAAGAAGGCATGACACGGCCATGCCACGATGTCACCCGTGTCAGGCTTAAGGATCCGACGTGTCAGAGTCTGACAGTCCCTGGCAGTAGGTCGCCAGGATCAGGAGATCCATCAGACGGGCATACAGAGGAAAGAACACGGCACGCCCCGGCTCACGCTCGGGCCAGCTTCGTAGTGAACGTGCCAGAAGCGGCCGGACGCAGACTCTGCTGAACAGTCGCACCAGTGCCAGCAGCGGATTCGGGTTCTCCCCGGGTCGGTCCAGGATCCAGCCTAAACGGAGATCGTCTCTGCGATGAGGGTGGGATTCAGCGATCCTTTGCAAGGGTCCGTGACCACACTCCCGCTTCTTGTCGAGCCAGGAATCGAAACTGTGATGATGCACATGCTCGGGCACGGGCTCGACCACGGCATGGAATTCGACACCGGCGTCTTCGAGACGGTACCCCAGATCCATGTCTTCGAATCCATACGCGAGGAAGGCTTCGTCGAAACCGCCTACGCTTTCGAATACATGACGCGGAACGGCTGTGTTCTGAGTGACCAGATACCGGGCCGGGACTCGTCCGGTGCCGACTTTGGCCACTCCTCTCGAATCGATATATCCGAAATGAGGAGCATCGACGACGGCTGGCGCCGTCGTCACACAGCCGATCGTGCCGCGTTGGGGGTGGCCGCCGAGTACTTCGAGATGAGCCGCGAGCAGACCGTTCGGCGCAACGATGTCGTCGTCGAGGAAGAGGATCCAATCGCCGACGGCAGCGGCGGCTCCTAGATTGCGCGCCTTCGCCCGCCCTACATTATGCTCGGAGCGCAAGACCTTGAGTCGGCCCTGCCACCGACGATGCTCCTCCCCCAGGAAGGCAGGAGTATCGTCGGTGGATGCGTCATCAATCACGACCACGTCCCATCGCTCGGCGGCGAGTCCCTGGGCCTGGAGCGCCACCAGGGTCGCCTGCAGCAGAGGACGTTTGTTGCGGGTGGGAATCACGACCGTCAGGTCCATGACTCACCACCTCCCGCCAGAGCGGACAGTGAAACCGCTGCTGGCCACTGAGCATCATCCCGGCCCAGAGCCCGATCGAAGATCTCAGAGACCAACTGCATATTCTGTTCGAACCCGGCGACCCGCCGAACGTCCTCTGCCGCCCTGCACCCATGCTCCCGACGGGACTCAGCGTCGTCGGCATAGTGCAACATCGCGGCGAGGAGTTGATCCTCGTTGCGGGGAGCGACAACAAGTCCAGAGTAATCATGCCTGATCCACTCGACCGAGGAGGGCAAGTCGGAAATGATGATCGCAGCACTGCTGGCCATGGCTTCAAGCAGGCTCACTGCGGTGGCATCGACTGAAGGCACGGAAAGGAACACGTCGCATCCGGCCAAGGCCAAGGCAAATTCGTCGTGGGGAATCCGTCCCAGGACATGGGTCACATCGGAGAGGCCGGCATCGCGGACCTTGGCTTCGAAGGGTGCCGGAGATCCCTCGTAACCCGAGAATACGAAACGCGCCCGCGGGACCCTGTCCTTCAACCGGGCGGCCGCAGCGATGATCACATCGATGTTGTAGTAAGGCTGGGTGTAACTCCGCGGGGAGAAGTAGACGATGTCGTCATCGCCGATCCCCAACCCGTGCCGCCAATCGCTGGCGTCGCGCTTCCGGAAAACATCAAAGTCAACACCCCAGAGCACGCGGAACGAGCGCTCTGGGTCGGCACCGAGACCAGCGGCGATCTTGAGGATGTCGGTACTGTCTCCCGTCAGCGCGTCGCAGGATCTCAGTGCCGAACAGGCGAGACGGTGCTTCAGGCCAGATTCGAAGGGCGTCACATACACGTCGTCGCCCCAGACGGTCAAGATGTTGGGATGCATGCCGCTGTAGTGCCCCCAATACCCGTAGCCCGTCAGGAAGTGCGTATTGAGGAGATCAGGTTCGATGCGGCCGAGCAATCTCTTGACCGCCAGCAACGACCAGAGATAGCGCAGGGGCTTCGGGCCGAAACCGGATCGGATGTCGTGGACCGTCACTCCGGGTATGTTCCCGGGCTGAACCGTCAACAGATGGCAGTCGTCACCACGCTCTGCGAACCAGCGGATCCACCGTTCAGTGTGGATGTGACGCCCGATGGACAGAAAGGCGAGGCGCACGTCTCGAACTCCCGCGGTAAAGACTTGGCCCCGACGATCGGCCGGGGCCGGATGATGGTGCCGAGGGCCGGAATTGAACCGGCACGGGACAACGTCCCGGGGGATTTTAAGTCCCCTGCGTCTACCAATTTCGCCACCCCGGCAGCGTGGGCGATGATGAATCAGGCCTCCGGGAATGTCAACGCATCCCCCTGAGCATCGGCAGGGAAGGCTGGATTCTGAACATCGGATATTCAGGCGCTGTAAGGCATAAAAATAACCCCCTGCAAAGGGGGTGGAAACTGGAGGCGGCACCCAGACTCGAACTGGGGATAACGATTTTGCAGACCGTCGCCTTACCACTTGGCTATGCCGCCTCCGAACTCCATAGAATGAACACTCGACGGGCCCGTGTCAAGAGACACGGCCCGTCGAGCCCACTTGGCGATCAGTTGCCGAATCCGACACTCCGCTCATAACGACGTCCGTCGTCATGGCATCCCCCACAGGCGGGCGGCTGTGCGAATCCCTCTACGTGGCAGTCACTGCATTCGAGATCACCATGAATATCGTCGAGAATCACGCCGGTGATCCGATGTCGGAATTCCTCCCCGAAGCCTGCGCTGTGACACCCTCGACAATCGTTGTCGGGGAGCTCGTACTTCCCGCGATCCCCATGGCATGCCCGGCAATGGACATTCGCATGATAGATCGCCAACGGCCAACCGGTGGCCCGGTGATTGAAGAGATCCTCAGGGTCGCGGCCGTGGCACTCGCTGCAGTCCTGTTCACCATGGCACTGATAGCAGGTATCGTGCATGTCCACGTCCTGCAACTCACCCATCGGATGCGATTGGTCGCGGTGAACGTGGCAACGGACACAACTCTGTTCACGATGGCACAGGGAGCAGTTGAGCTCATACCTGGTCGAGTGATTGGCGTGATGGAACGGAACGATGTCGCCATCCTCGTAGTCCGTCGAGAAGAGGATCAACTCCTTCATCTCTATGGGCTCGTAATTGCTGTGCTCACAGACTTCGTCGGTCATTCCCTGGAGGGGACCGCTCTCCTTCTTCTCGTGACACACTTCGCAGTTCATCGTGTTGTCCCAGTCCGCGTGACAGCCGAGACACTGCCGGTGGTACGCACCCTTCAAGCCTGGCTGGGAGAGATCCTCGTGTTGAATGTCGGACGGATGGCACTCACGGCAAGAGGGGTGTTCGGCATGTGGAGGCGAGTAGTGATGACACGTCGTGCATCCGCCCGACATGCCCACCATCTCGGCATGGGCACGATGAAGGAATCGGACCGGCACATACAAGTGCTCCAGCTGATCCATGATCACGATGTCCGGTCCCATGTCGGGCGATAGATTATCCGCCATGGCGTGGCGGGCACAGCGCTCGATTTTCAGGCAGGGGTCCGCCGTCGTCGGCTGAGGACACACGTGACATGTCGTACAGTCGGCCGATGCCTGCTGCTCGCTCCCGGCCGCCAGCCCCGCCGTCAGCAGAAGAAGCATGATGCCACCAACCACCACCGCGGTTCGGCCGCTTTGCCGGGGAGCGGCTTTCGGCGGGCCCGACACTTCGGCAGGCGCAGCGATGATCGGCAGATGGATCGCCAAGAACCTATAGACGAAGATCAGCGTCGAGATCAGCCCTACCGTCACCGCGATCTCGCCGAAAGCCGGAATGTACGGACCGTCGGCATAGAGCGGTCGATAGGCCACGAGAAAGACATCGATCCGGTTCCAGGCCACGCCCAGGACGACAAGGGCGGCGGCGGCCAGCAGCCCGTTCGGCGAGCGACGGATCCTGTCACTCCAGAGCAGGACCATGGGCAAGGCGAACCCGATCCCCACTTCACCCAGCCACACCAGGCCCTCCACCGAACCATCGGTCAGCGCTGCCAGCTGGTCCCGCAAGGCAAGGTCTCCGATCCTGAACGCTAGATACAGACCGAGCAGCGTGGGTATGTACCGTGCCAGCGGAGCCAGAACATCCATCTCGGGTTCCCGTCGGAACGCCTTTGCGGCCAGCAGTGATTCGAAGATGACCATGGGAAAGCCCACCGCGAAGGCGGACAGCAAGAACATCAGCGGCAGGATGGGGCTCCACCACAGCGGATGCATCTTCGTCGGCGCCAGAGCCATCAAGGCGCCCAGCGACGATTGATGGAGACAGGACAACACGACGCCGGCGAGTATGAACAGCCCCATGACCCGTCCCAGCGTACGATCGAAAATGCGGAGAAAGAGTTCAGAGGGTCGGTTGAAGAAGCGCAGAACGCCGCGCATATTGACACGTCCCATGAACCGTTCCACGACGATGGGCATGAACTCGATATACAAGACGGTCAGATAGAACATCACGCAGATACCCACTTCGAACAGCACCGAATGCCCAGACCACATCATCGGCAGGATCGGATGCCACACATTGTAAAAACGCCCCAGATCCACCAGCAAGCCCAGCACCACGAACGTGTAGCCCAGCATCGCAGTCAACAGAGCCGGACGTACAATGGCGTGGAATTTATCCTGATGAAAGACATGAGCCAGGGCGGCCGATGTGAACCCGCCTGCGGCGAGGGCCACCCCTGTCGCGACATCGAAACCGATCCAGATGCCCCAGGGATACTGGTTGTCCAGATTGCTGATGGAACCGATCCCGAACAGGAAACGTCGAGCTGCAAATATCCCCCCGAGGACCATCAGGGCCACGAGCACCCAGGTCCCCCTGGAGAACATCTTCACCCCGACAGGCTTGGCCACGGCATGCTCACTCATGTTCCACCTCCTGCTCCCGCTCCAGCTCCTGTTCCGCCTCTGCCTTCTTGCGTCGCTCTGTCATCCACATGGCCTGTCCCAACAGTGCATAGAGGGCCAGGGGCGGAATGAAGCCTTTGAAGATGCCGTGTTGAATCTTCTCGGTGAGTTCGGGGGGCGCTGCACTAGGCAGCTCGGGAAAACCGAGGGTCGTGAACTCCTGGCCGGCGATGTAGAGCCACGCCGTTCCGCCCACCTCGTGTTCGCCGTAGATGTGGTCGAGATAGCGTTCGGGCCGTGCAGCCAGCCTGTTGCGGGCCAGCTTGAGCAGATGTTCCCGGGGACCATAGGTCAGTGCTTCGACGGGACAGACTTCCACACAGGCAGGTATGCCGCCTTCCAGTGTTTCCTCGGCGCAGAACTCGCACTTGCGAACCCTGGGAGTAAGCGCATTGTCATACTCGTAGGCAGGCACCTGGAACGGGCAAGACACCATGCAGTAGCGGCAGCCCATACAACGCCACGGATCATAGACAACAGCTCCGTTGGGCAGCTTGGAAAAAGCCGTCACGACGCAGGCGCTCGAGCACGCGGGATCGTTGCAGTGCATGCACTGGACTTTGGCCCAGACCGAGCCGCCCACGGCCCCTTCCTTATGCCATCGGTTCACCACAGTGAACCGGTCCTGGTCGGGTCGACGCATCTCTTCGAAAACCGAAGCATCTTCGAATGAAGCGAGGGTCTGCTCTTCCAGACCATTTCTCCTGTTGCAGGCCCATTCGCATTTGCGACAGCCGACGCAGGTCGTGAGGTCGACAAGCACACCATGGGATCCGATGCCAGGCGGTACGTGCACTCGGGCCACAGCCTGACCAGCCCCCGCCAGCACGGCCCCGGCTGAGCCCATGGTTTTCAGGAAATCTCGACGGTCCATCATGATTCCGTCTCCGATTCTGTAGATGTTGAACAAGGGGATCCAATACGCGGTACAATCAGTGAACATGCCGGAAGCGATGGAGCCCATGACGAGATGGGATGAGTGGGAGGCATGGACCGAAACCACGACGACATAAGGAACTCCCCCTTGCTGTTAATAACATAACATCCGACTCAACCTCCACCAAAAGAAAAAAGAGGGCGGCCTTTTCAGGCCGCCCTCCATTCTGGAGCGGGAAACGGGACTCGAACCCGCGACATCCACCTTGGCAAGGTGGTGCTCTACCAGCTGAGCTATTCCCGCCGCAGTATCGTTCTGGTGACTGGAAATGATAACCGTAACGGCTTCATTGTCAAACAGGAAATCATAGAGAAGAGGTGATCTCGCGGTACACGCGAGCCGTCGCTTCGGCCGCTGTATCCCAAGAGTACTCAGCCAATGCCCGGACCGCTGCCTGTTCGGCAAATGACTCACGGCGTTCCGGGGCGGCCAGCAGAGTCGCCATCGCATCTGTCAAAGCATCCGTTTCACCTGCGGGAACATATTCGACAGTGTCACCACCGGCTTCACGGTTGGGAGGAATATCGCTGACGAGACAGCAGTTGCGATAGCTCATAGCTTCGAGCAACGCTATGGACAGACCTTCCAGAGTCGACGGCAGAACAACCAGTGTCGTATTACTCCACAGCTCCGCCAAAGTCGCGCCGTGCACGTAGCCGGTGAACACGGTCTCAGCCGGGGCCTCTGCTTTCAAGCCCTTGACGTACCCCTCTGTGAATCCGGCATCCCCGGCGACGACGAGCTGGTGTCTGGCGCGAACGTCGGCAGGTAGGGCGGCGTAGGCGCGGATAAGCAGATGACACCCTTTCTCAGGAACCAGGCGCCCGACGAACAGGACATAACCAGGACGGATGCCCATCCCCTTGATGATCTCGGGTGCCAAGACCAGGGGCGGATTGATGCCGTTGGGGATGCAGACCGTCCTGCGTCCATATCGATCCCGGTAATGGTCCGACAACGATCGAGATACGACGATTGTGGCATCGGGCAACCGAGCACTCGCAAGTTCACCAAACCTGAGCACCCAGGTTGCGAACGCCCCCCACTTCTCGCGCTGCCAATCCAACCCGTGGACGGTGGTCACCGTCGCCGACCGGCCTAACCACCGTGGAGCCCCTGCCAGAAGTCCTGGCCCTAGTGCATGGTAGTGAACAACATCGTATCTCTGTGACAGAGCATCGACGGTGCACATGACCGTATGGGAGATTGCATCAAGGTGCTTCGTGGGTAGACTCGGACGCCGACGGACCCTGACCCCTTCGAGGGTCGTCGGTCCGTCGGCGTCGCTGTAGTGGGGCCTCGAGTAGATGTCGACCTCGACACCCAGTCCCGGCAGGCGCGCCGCTAGTTCCGCGACGTGACGTTCGATCCCGCCGTGTACGGGCGGATACCCCTTCTGACCGATCATGGCGACCCGCAACGGACAATCTCCCCCCGCCCGCGACGTCATGCCTCAAACCACGGTGTGGGTGAGGTCGAGGGGGGCGCCGCCATCCTTGATGGACTGGCAGGCCTTCTCCAGGACTTCCACGACCTGCAGTCCGAGGACCCCGTCGCTAAGAGATTCGGTTCGACCGGACACGACGTCCACGAAGTGGGACGTCTCAACCTTCAGAGGCTCAAGTTGAGCGATCTTGGGAATCAGGATGTCCCCGTGACGGTAGGCGAGATGGAACTCACCGAACCCGTCGTAGTGAGGCATGACATCGACACCCTTGTCGAAGATGCGGAGCTTGTCGGTCATGGTCACGTCGTCGTAGACGACCATCTTCTTGCTGCCGACGAAGGTCGCCTCACGGATCTTGTTGGGATCGAGCCAACTCACATGGATGTTCGCAAGCATTCCATCCGGATATTCAAGCGTAACGAAAGCCACGTCTTCGAGACCCTTGTCCTTCTGGACATAACACTGGCCGGTGGCGCTCACGCGCGACGGCGCCGAGCCGAACAGGAAGTTCAACATGGCCACGTCGTGAGGCACGAGGTCCCAAACAACGTTGGTGTCTTTCTGGAAAATGCCCAGATTCACCCGGCGGATGTTGATGTAGTACATCTCACCAAGCTCTCCTGACGTGTACAGGTCCCGGATCTTGCGCACTGCGGGAACGAAGAGGAACGTATGCCCAACCATGATGTGCAAGCCTCTGGCGGCGGCGATGGTGTTCAGCTCCTCGCACTCCGCGGCACTTGCGGCCATGGGCTTCTCGATGAAGAGATGTTTGCCCGACTCAAGGACGGCCTTGCCAAGGGGGTAATGTGTCGAGACCGGGGTCGCGACGACGACAGCGTCGATGGAGTCGTCATTGATGATCTCGTTGTAATCGGCGATCACCTCCACCGAGGGGTAAAGCCCCGCCATGTGGACGCG
>CALEMW010000008.1 GCA_937910695.1 uncultured bacterium | reverse complement strand
GGCGAGGAGATCGTGCGCGTTGATGCGGAGCCGTACCTGCTGCCGGCTGGCGCCGAGTGGGCGGAGTGGCTTGAGAGCGGGCTTCGCTGGGGCACGGTCCGAGAGTATACCACGGTGGGGGTGTAGCGTGGAAGGATACCAGCCAACCGCCGCCTGCGCCGAGTGCAAGGGCCGATGCTGCAAGGGCGCACCGTGCGCAGCGTGGCCCGAAGACTTCGGCAGCACGAAGGCCGAGATCGTGGACGGCGTACGCGAAGCCGTACGAGGCGGGCGCTACTGCCTCGACTGGTGGGAAGGCGACCCGTTCGACGACGGCAAGGGGGACGGGAGGTCACGATCTCTCTTCGTCAGGCCGGCAGTGGTCGGCCACGAGGGCCTGGTGACTCACCCAACATGGGGCGGAGCGTGCACCTTCCTCGGCGTGCGCGGCTGCTCGCTGCCCTTCGACAGGCGCCCAAAGGGCGGCCGCATGCTGGAACCTGTTGGCGGCGGCGAGGAGTGCATCGCCCACGATGGATCCAAGCGCGGCGCTGTCCTGGCGTGGTACTGCTACAATCTGGAGGCGCTGGTTGACGAGTTGCTGGAGGAGCGCTAGTCAACCACAACCAAGAACAAGGAGCAGACGCATGGGACGAGAGATCAAGAGATTGCCGCTGGACTTCGACTGGCCGCTGAGCAAGACATGGGACGGCTTCCTCAACCCGCACTACGTGCACCGCAAGGATTGCCCGTTCTGCGACGGTTCAGGGCACAACCCTGAGACCAAGCAGCTCGCTGACGACTGGTACGACCTCGACGGGATCGACCAGCGGTGGTGGTACGCGTACGGCATTGCGCCTGACGGAACCCAGGCCGAACGTCCGCCGTGGAAGATCATGGGCGAGTGCCGCCGCTGGTGCTACAGCATCACACAGGACGAAGTCGACGCACTGGTCGAAGCCGGGCGCCTGTACGACTTCACGCGCCACTTCGTGTCCGGCGAAGGATGGGTGGTCAACGATCCTCCGACGCACCCCACGGCCGAACAGGTCAACGCCTGGGCGCCGCACGGATTCGGCCACGACGCGATCAACCGCTGGATCTGCGTCGAGACCCGGGCCAAGCGCCTGGGCGTCTACGGCAAATGCAAGCACTGCGATGGCTCCGGCGAACTGTGGCGCTCACCAGAGGACGAAGCAGCCTGCGACGAATGGACGGAGACAAAGCCGCCAGATGGGCCGGGCTGGCAGATGTGGGAAACGGTATCGGAAGGTAGCCCGGTGAGCCCCGTGTTTGACACGCCGGAAGGGCTGGCGGACTGGATGGTCAACGGCGCAACCAACCGCTTCGACAGGGCCAGCAGTATCGAAGCGGCCATGGCATTCATCACTGCCGGCTGGGCGCCGTCGTTCGTCGGCGTCGGCAAGACACTGGTGTCTGGTGTTGAGTCGGCCAGCTTGGGCTAGCCCCCCACCGCCGAGAACAGATACCCAGCCGGCCCCCGCACCGAGTCCACCAGGATCGCAGCCTGCCCAGGCGTAGCACCGCCGAAGCCCTCGCCGTGGTGCCACGCATCGGGCGAGGTCAGCGACGGCATCTGGAAGGACCACAGCCCCGCCTCGTTGGCGCTGCGCATGTGGTGCTTGTGGCCGGTCACGCTCATTCGGTGCGAGCCCCTGCCCCAGTTCTCAGCCCCAAAGATCGCAGGCATGTGCTTTGCGGCCCGCTTGTCGCCATGCGAGAAACACGCCAGCGTGCTTCCGATGTCGAGGTACGCACGATCCTTGAAGTCGGCCACAACCTTCACGCGCTCGCTGCCCCGGTACGCCGCCAGAGCCGCCATGAGCAGCGCAACAGACGAGCGGCGATCATGGTTGCCAGGCGTGATCACGACGCGGCACGGCGCAACGTGGGCCCATGTGTCGACGTACTCACGCAGGATCTCGGCCCCGGAGATCATGATCTCGAGGGCGCTGCCGTCAACGTCGAGCGGCGTCCCCTTCGACGTGCGGCCGCCGGGCCCCCCGTCGCAGTGCAAGAAGTCGCCGCAGATAGCGATCACAACCTCTTGCGGCTGCGACGGCAGCAGGCCCATCAGGTCCTCGGTGGTCTGCCGCAGGCGCTTGCGGGCCGTGGGCTTGTCGTATGTGTGGCCCGTCTCCACTGGATCGGATAGCATACCCCAGTGGAAATCGGCAGGCCCGACAACGACGCTCAGCCCCGTCTGCTGCGCAGGCGATGGCGCCATGATCTCGGGCGTGCGGGAGTGAGCCGCCCAGTGGTCAACGCGCTCCACGACCTGCGACTGCCAAAGGCGCCACCTGTCGGCGTCCCGCGTGTCGGCGTCTGACCGCTTGCGGCGGTAGGACGACTCCACCGCCCGCGCCCGCATAGCGATCATGTCCTCAGCGAGCGCCTCTGTCGGCTCCTCTGCGAGGCGCTCGGATGGGTACGGCAGCGAATCGTGGTAGTGTCCGTGGGCGATCAGGTAGGAGCGCAGATCCCGCGTGGACAGCCCGAAGTCGCGAGCAATCGCCACCACTGTCTCGCCGCCGCCAGCCGTTGCGTAGCGCCGCAGGATCTCTGCGTGCTGCTCGGCCGTGGCGCGGATCTCTCTGTCGCCTGGCAGATGGGTAGTGTAGTCCCCGGAGTCGGGGTCGATGTGGTAGGTCGTGCGTCTGCGCCCAACGGCCAGAACGGGCGCTGTTTCGGCTGCGAGAGTCGCCGTGGTGTGGTTGGTCTCGCAATCGCTTTGCGTCGATTCTGGGGCGTCCTTGGCGCTCTCTAGCGCGTTTTCCAGGTACGCACGCACTGCCCCTGGGCTGGCCTGCGAGACTGGCGGCAGCGCCGTTGGGCCGCCGTCGCGGCGCACGCGCTTGACCGTTTGCTGACAGTGCCAAATGCTTGGGGCTTCGCCCTCTCGGATCTCGGCCAAACGACGGAGCCCCTTCCATCCCAGCGGGACGGTTGCGATCTCGTCGCCGTACTCTGTCCAGAGCCTTTCCTGCGTCAAGTGCCCTCCTGTTGCAGGATGATGAAGGCCGGCGCCCTGCGGGGCGCCGGTGTCACGACGAGCCCTTGCGGGTTGATCGGTGGATGTCTGTCTACTTGGCGTTGCGACCAAGCACGCCGCGTGCTGCGCGTTCGTCGGCACGATGCTTGTCCATGGCGCGCACGCCGAGCAGAAGGTCCAGCGCCTCCTGATTCTCCTGGCACGCGTACGGCCCGGCCTGGAAGCACTCCCTGCGGTGGATCAGGATGCTCAGGAGCGCCCCGTCGAGCGTCCCGGGGGTGCTGCCATCCTCGTTGCGGGGCCCCCGCTGGAACTGCACGGATCCGACGTCGGCGAGGGTGACGCCGTCCTCGACTTCGTACGACATGCCGCCGTCGCGTGCAGCGGCGACCTCTTCGTCGGTCAGCGCCCGGAGCAGCCGGTAGTCGTGATAGGCCCCGCTGGGCTGCTGCGGCTCGTCTACGGCCCGCACCACGCAGCGCTCCATGAGTCCGTGTCCGTCGTGGTGTCCGGTGAGTTCGATCATGTATCCCTCCTGTTGCAGGTTGTTTCTGGGGGTGTGTCTACTTGTCGTCTGGCTTCGGTACGGCAGCGCCGCGCATCAGCGGCAGCACCTTGGCCACATGCTCGATGGCGTTTCCGCCAACGAACAGACCAAGCGCCCACGTCAGGAACCCGAGCGACTGCTCAACGATCATGCGGGCCTGCGCTGCGTCCGCTGGCAATACCCAACGGCCGAGACAAATCAGCACGAGCACGACGAGGAGCGCCGACCAAAGAGCGACGGCTTTGCGTCCGCCTAGCTTGACGATCCAGTCCATCACCTTCGCCTCCGTTCTCTGATTTCCCTGTCCCGAAGATACCGCGTCAGGTCGCTGACCTCTTTGGCCAGTGCGTCAAACGATTTCTCTTGACTCTCCAGCGTGGCCTTGATGACCGCCACGTCCTTCTCTGTTCCCGCAATACGCACATCACACGCCTGCCGCTTGGCTTCGTTTTCTCTTGCGTCCTGTGCATAGGCCGGCTTCGTGATCCATCGTCCGTCACCGACGAAATAGATCGCCGTGATGAGGCCACCGGTGATGGCAAACACTGTCGCTACCGCAGCAACCCATGGGCCGTAGCGCTTGGCCCAGCTATCGTCTGTTTGGCTCGGCATTGTCGGTGTGCTCCGTTCGGGCGGGCTTGCGTGCATGTCCTCACTATCACCACATAGCACGCCGGTTGACGCGTGTCAAGGGGCAATCTTCACTCTCTGTCAGTTTCCCATGATTTCACGAGCACGTCTCTCCATGCGTCGCCACTGGCCGGCCATGCGTCGACGGCCATGGACAGAGCGGCGTCTACGGCCGTGTCCCCACGCAGCGCACGGCGCACGGCCCCAAGCGGGACGCAGGGCCCGGGGTCTGAGCGGCCCTTCGACAGGTCCGAGTGTCGCACGATGCGAGCGGGGTCCATAGGCCACACTGCGTCAAGGCGCCTGAGCAGTTGCACGAGCGCCTGGATCTGGTGCGGCGTGATGAGGTGCCAACACTGTTGCCGGAACGGGTACGGCTTCGACGGCCATCGGATGGCGTCAGCGCCAGTGATCGGAGCACCGTCAGGACCGGAGCACGGAGCCTGCATGTGCCACTTCCCGAGCCAGTGAATCCAGGCGCCGCGCACGCCGGCTCGCTTCTCCGTTCCTTGGCGGTACCACTGCGATCCGATCTCGACGATGGGGCCGGGGCTGCAAAGGTCAATGCCGATGCGACCGTTGCCCTTGTCTCCAGCGTGCCACGCCCTTCGCTCGGGTGGCACCGGGCACAGTGTGCGCCCAGTCGGCCACCCGATCACGAAGTTGGTCGAGGTCTTGTGTCCGCTCCGCATGAAGCGCCAACAGAGTTCCACGTCATCGAGGTCCACGCCCCCGCCGGATGCGGGAACGTGAAGCACGGCCCCGTCGGGCGGCGACTGGCGGAAGTGTTCGGGCAGAACTCGCGGAAGGTTGCGCTTGGCGTAGCGTTCCGCGACTAGCCGCTTCGTCTCGTCGTGTCTGTCAGCGAACCATGCGAGATCGCTCATGTCGCTCCTTCGGGGCCCGGGAGCCGAAGCGCTCGGCCAGGGCCTCGACGGTGGCGGATCTGAGGGCGGAGAGGGTCATTGCTGGATCACCGTGCGGGCCGCTGGGATGACAGGGAAATACCTGGGCGTGGCTAGGATAGTATCTTCATCCACAGTCCGAGTCACAGTAACGGCCGGGGCATCATCTTGACGCCCAAACTCCGTGACCTCGCCAGCGCCTTGATCAGTGGCCGGATCCGTAGCTATGGCCACTGAGGCCGGCAGCAGCAGCACACTAGCGAGACTCACTGCCAGTAGCCACCTCATGGGTACACCGTGATTCCGTCCCATCGGAGGCACGGGACAGCGTATCCAACGCCGTTGCTCCTGCATGTCCATGTCTTACCCCCCAGGGACCGGCCGGGCAGCCCGGCGTTGACCGACGCAGCACGAAGATGTTGCAAAAACCCAGTCACATGGAGATGCCCAATGTCGTGAAACACGATAGGGACAGGGAGGAGCTGGTAGGAGCCATTGTACGTCGCAGGAAACGCTACCGTTTCCTGCACATACACGTTGTAAGATATAAATTCTCCGGGGGCTCCCTTAACCAGCACGGTAACGTCGTCTGGTGCCAACCTGTTCCAGTAGTCTGACGACAATGAGTAATACCTAAACCAGACGCTCGCCGGTGTATCCATGATGACGAAAGGCCTGTCGTCGGCAGGCGTGCTAGTAGCCAGGTTCCCCTCGACAGCACCGATATAGATCAGGTCCACTGCCGTTGCATCGTCACGACGGATGATCACCACGTCCTGGTCGGCCACGATGTCCAGGTCTGA
>CALEMW010000007.1 GCA_937910695.1 uncultured bacterium | reverse complement strand
TGTGCCCGAGGACTCCGGGCTCCTGGTGGTTGCCGCTGCGGACGCGGTCGGACGGGTGGTATACCTGCTTGAGGTTCCCACGGTCCGGGAGCGCCTTGCACTGGTGCCAGCGGGCGAGGTTTGCGGACACGGTACCAAAGGCGACGGCCTCGACGCCCATGGTCACGACTCCTGTATCGCTTCTAAAAAGTGCCATGGGGGCCTCCTAATACCTTGTCGACCGGTACTGGACCGGCACGGTGATAGTCATGATCAAGGACGCCCCGCTATCGCTGGGCTGCACTGAGATGTTGAGTTCCCTGCTGTACTGGATGAACTGCATTCCAGTCAGCGTCGGTTTGTTCGTTGGGTTGATCAGCGCCCACGCGATCTGGTCGCCGTCCTCGGTGATCTGCGGTTCGAGCTCACGGGGTGACCGCCCCTCGATTCGGTAGACGATGGAGATGTCGAGGCCGCGGGTGACGACCATGCGCTGAAACTGGCCGGTGAAGGGTTCGATGACGAATCCCTCCGACCATGTGACGGTAAAGGATCGGTGCCCCTGCGGGTCGTCCTCTGCCTGCATGGCGGTCAGGACGTCCAACCACTCGTAACTGACGTCTGGATCCGTGACCGGCGTCAGGGCCTCGATGATCGCCGCAGTGGCGTTGATGATTTCGCTGGCGAAGCTCATCGGCTCATCCTGATCGACGTGAGGTCGCGCCCCGACTCGCCGTCTGCTAGGATGCGGTCGCCGCTGTCGTCGTCGACCCAGCGGACCGAGTTCATCCAATCGTCGAAGGCGACGCGGTATGCGTTCTGCCGATCCCGTACCCAGTCGGTGACCTCCCAGTCCTCGCTTGGTCTGCGTGTCGGCGCCATGTCCAGAAGGACGCGGGCATAGACTGTCTGCTCCGCCTGCGACCAGTCGACGATCCTGTCGATCACGGGTCCGTCGCCTTCAACGACCTTACGCCCCTCCACTGACTGGAGGACTTTGTCCCAGGCCCGATCAAGCGCAGCCTCCCAGCTTCCCTCTCTCTGGACCATCTGATCCCATTGGGACGTGTACTGTGGTTCTGCGTCCCGGAGACCAGCGGCGGTCCCTGGATTGTAGGGCAGCGCCTGCACCGTGCGGAACAGGGTCTCGACGGTGTAGGTCAGGCCGCTGACCACATAGTCCCATTTGCAGCGGAACAGCCCGCGGTTTGCGAGCTGCGCTGCTGTGAGGTTGTAACTGATTCGTGTTGAATCGAAGACGTCCGAGGCGGCAAGGTCATGGGGCAGTTTGTCGGCGATTTCGATCTCTTCGCCGTCGACCCCGATGACCTTGACCGTCTCGCGCTTCCCGTTTGCCGTGATGGTAAGATAGTGTCTTCCGATGACCGGCTGACCATCGCCGGCGGCAAGCGTGATGATACGGGGGGCGGTGGCGACCCAGGACGCCACGGTACGAGTAAGTTCATCGAGGGTTGCCGTCTCGTCTTCCACAGCAGCGGAAGGGAGGTCCGTGTTCCCCGAGGTCTTGACCGTGACAGTTGCCGATGCTGGACGGTAGCGCGGAACGTCAAAGTAGACCGTCCCGACTCTGTCTTCCAGCAAGTATTGGATCGCCCCCATCCCTACACCTACACGTCGTTTCCGAAGGCCTGCCGCGGGTTCACGGCGGCGGTCGAGATCCTCATCCTGGAGTTCATCCAGTAGTAGGAGTCTTCCTTCTTGAACTCGCCGTTGAACTCAGGCACGACCCTCCACCAGAACTTGAAGCCCTCCATCACCTCGCTGGGCGGGATGAAGAGGAACCAGTCCGTGCTCGAGGAGGTGAGGTACTCCCAGACCACGGGGGTGACACCGA
This sequence comes from uncultured bacterium, assembly GCA_937910695.1. GTDB lineage: Bacteria > Krumholzibacteriota > Krumholzibacteriia > LZORAL124-64-63 > LZORAL124-64-63 > CALEMW01. The sequence goes on along the minus strand of CALEMW010000007.1, from coordinate 2,890 downwards.
GGGTGCTCACGAAGTTGGCGTTGTTGAACACCCCGCCAGCGACTCCCATCATGGTCGCGCTGGTGATCTCGCTCGCCGTGCCTTCGAGCGCCGGAGGCACAGCGAGGAGACGCCCGAACGGAGTTGCCATCACGCGCCCGCTGGGGGAGAGCTGGCTCCGCATCGCAGCGCGGACGGTGGCGAGGGACGCAGCCGAAAGCGCCGCGGTGGCGAGGTTCGACCAGGTGCCGACCGCGTTCCCGAGGGGGTGGTCGGTGTCGAAGATAAACTCCCCGTCGCCGCCGGTCGTGGCGAAACCGCCGGAGACCACGGACGCGGCGAGGGCCTCGGCCTTGCTGTTCATCGCCCGCCCGTAGTGGACCGGGTACGCGTTGCGCATGTCCTGCGGCATGTCCTCCCACAGCGCCTGATCGATCTGGGACTTCATCCCATACTCGCTGTGGGTGTAGGTCTTCTTCCACTGCTCGGCGATGACCCGCTCGGTGTCGATCGGCATCCCGGCGGCGCGGAGCTCGGGCTCCCCGACGTCGGACATGGCGACGACCGTCTCGTCCGGCTTGTCAGAGGTGACGACCTGGAAGAGCTGCGGGTACACCGGCATGGCGTTCTCGAACGTCTCGTCAAAGCGATCCTGGTATGCCTTGTGGCCGGGATCCAGGATCAGGGGATAATCGGTGTGAATGAGCTTGCCCATGACAAACCCTCCTTACGGCTTGCGGTTGATGACGACGTTGACGCCCTGCACCGAGATCGAATCCACCGCGCCGGTGGTCCCCAGGAGGATGATCCGGTACGCGGTGTCAGCGATCACCGTGTGCGGTGCGGTGAATGTCGCGGTCGGCGAGAAGTTGCCATTGGCCGTGACCTGCGCGATCGCGTTGGTACCGTCGCCGGTGGGATCGGTCTCGGATCCCGCAAGGTCAACTCGGACCAGCGTCGCGTCAAGGGTCAGCGCGGCGTTCTCGATACAGGTACCGAGCACCTGATACGACACGATCTCGTCGCCGATCTTGAGGCCCTGCAGGTTGATGTATGCCTTCTTCGCCGAGATGTTCTGCGGAAGCGCAGCGGCGCCAGCGACGCCCCACCACTCGGTACCGGCATCTTCGGGATAGTCGAACGAGCCGAAGAACATCTCCTCTCCGTCGATGTGTCCGGTGATGGTGAGGTCTCCGGTGATGTCCACGCCAGCGGCGGCGTCGACGTTTCCGGCGAACGTGACCTGTCCGGAGGTCGTCTGAGTGATCGCCTGCGCGTCCACGGTGAGCGCAGCGCCGGTCACGTCGAGGCCCTTGGTGGCGTCGACGTTGCCAGCGACCGTGAGATCGTCCATCACGTAGAGGTCGTCGAAGGTGCCCGCGGAACCGGGGCCGAGCTTCGACATGTTCAACTGGATGTAGACGCGGCTGTTGAGGCCCACCGAATCCGCCACGTTGAAGCCGACGATGCGAACGGCCTTCGTCACGGACGCGTTCTCGTTGACTTCGAAGATCCCCGTGCTCCCCTCCAGGTCGACGGCGGAACCCATCAGGGTGATGGCGAACGTCCCGCTGCACTGGCACTGGAACACCTGGGAGGGGTTGTTGTAAATGTAGATGGTGTCTCCGACGGTGGACGCCGACACGGCAGACTTGGCGAATCCCAGGAGGCTGGAATCTGCGGCGGTGGCGATGACCACCTGCCCGGAGCCGTCCAGCTTGACGGGGTCGCCCTCGACGATGGTCTGCGCCGCCGCTGCCTCGTAGGCCGCGAAGGTGGCCTGTCCCTGACCGAAGAAGGTCGAGGGCAGACACCCATTCGGGTTGTCGACGTTTGCCGCGAATGCGGAAGTCGAGGCGAGGCACAGGGCCAGCACCGCGACCGTGATCTTGAGGTATTTCATGTTCTTCTCCACGCGGCTACTCGCCGCTGCTTTCGCTGTAACTGACTTCGGTACCACGCATCCCAGCGGGAGCCGCTTCGCTCCTGCGGTCAGCGAGTGCCTTCTTCGCCTTCAGCGCACTGATCTTGATTGCGTTCTCCCTGGACGTGCGGAACACCCGCCCGCCGGGGAGGCCGATGCACTCGATTCCGGAGACCTCCGAGTAGCCCTGCGTCCGCCATGCCCCGCTGATCTGGAGCGCGCGGTTATCTGCGATGTCCATCGGGATCACTCGATACGAGTACGGGTCATTCTTCCCGCCGCGGATTCTCCCGGACGCGTCGCGGTACTGGAGCAGCCCCGCCTGGATCTCTCCGATTTCCTCGCAGAGGGCCTCGCCGCCGGGGACCACCTGGACCACGTCATCGATCGGGAGGATCGCCTTCTTGTCCCCGGGCTTGCGGGGCGCGGGCTTCTTGTGCTTCGGCGCCTTCTTCTTCTCCACGGGGGCCACGTCTTTCTTCATCTCGTCGCTCATGTCTAACTCCTTGCCTTCTGTGCGTCTCTCCACCGGCGGAGCTCGGCATTGACCCCCGTCCGTTCTTCTCCACCAGCACCGCGTTGCTTCACCGATGCGGCGGGACCAGTCGCCCCGCCCTTGCCGCGCAGTAGAGTACCCGTCTTCGCCGTGATCCACTTCTCCAGGGCGGCCTTGGCATCTGCCGTCCGCTTGCCGTCGTCGTCCGTGTCGAGTGCTGCGGATGGGATCAGGCTGTAGACATCCTCATCCGTGACGCCGTACGCGCTGACTTCCGCCCGCGCTTCCGACTCGGCCTTGTCGCGTCGTGACTTGGCGAATGCCTCATCGCGCGCGGCCTCCGCAGCCGCCGCCCTTGCGATCGCGTCTGCAGCCAGTGCCTTGGCCTTGTCCACCTCGGACATCTCGGAGAGTTTCCGCTTCTCATCGGCGGCCTTGCGGGCTGCCTCGGCGGCGCGGAACCGCTCAAGCTCGGCGTCCTTGTTCTTGAG
>CALEMW010000006.1 GCA_937910695.1 uncultured bacterium | reverse complement strand
CCCAGATCGTCGGCTACTTTTCTGAGCCCGCCGCTGAACCTGTTGATCCATGCGGCCGCTCCTGCACTGAGTGAACCACGAGCTGTTCACCAGCCAGGTGAGTTGGCGTCCGACGTCAGGCGCAGATCTTGCTTCCTCTTTCAATCTCCGCTAAGATCCTGATTTTCAAACGGAAAACAAAAAGAGGCACTCCTGAGCTATTCTTTGACGAATAGTTCGTCTATACTGTTGTTATCAGGCAACGATATGGAGTGCCGATATGAGAGTACTACAACGAATTCTGCCTTTCAAGATCGAAGTCACCTCGACCAAGATCCGAGCCTGCGCGCGCGCAGGACTGCCGCTCGTCCTCGAAGGGCTGCGAGCCATCGTGCCGCGGTCGACCTACCGACGCTTGGCTCGGGCACTGGGGTACCGGGGGTGGAAGGTCGTGCGCCGTCACCTCGAGAGCTTGGTGCTGCTGATCGCCGACGGCGGTGACTGCATCGCCGATCTCGAGCAACTGCGAGCAGACGGAGGACTCCGCCGGCTGATCGGATTCAAGATCTCGAGCCCCACTCAGGGCAAGGAGTTCCTTTACGCCTTTCACCAGACCGAGAACGGGCGGCGGCTGTCGGACGAGGACGACCGACAACTCTCGGTCGTAGGTCAGGCCAACATCCGACCTGAGGGGCCGGGCCTGGTGCTGTTGGCCGAGTTCGTCGGCAATATCGTGCGGCAGGTGCAGGCACACGCTCAGCAGTTGCGGGCGACGCTCGATGTGGATGCGACCATTATCGAGGCGTTCAAGGCCGCGGCGTTGAGGGCTTACGAGGGGACCGTAGGCTACCAGCCGCAGATGGCCTGGTGGGCCGAGCAGGGGGTCTGGGTCCTGGACGAATTCCGGGATGGCAATGTGCCTGCCGCCTTCCGGGTGAAGGACTTCATTGTCCGAGCCTTCGCCGCTCTGCCCGGCTCGGTGAGGCAGCGGCGCTTGCGGGGCGATAGCGCCCTGTACGACGAGAACGCCCTGTCCTGGCTGGCGGAGCAGAAAATCGAGTTCGCGGTGTCGGCCGACATGAGCAAGGCGTTGCTCGGGGCGGTCAAGAAGATCCCGGAGTCCAAGTGGCAGCCATACCGGAGCCTGAAGGACGGTCCAGCAGGAGAGGAGCGAGAGTGGGCAGAGGTCGACGACTTCGTCCCCGGCTGGCGACGCAACCGATGCAAGAGCGGCACACCTCTGCGCTACATCGCCATCCGGGTCCGCGGTCGCCAGCGCGACCTGCTCGCTGAAGACGGTGATCGGTGGCGCCACTTCGCCGTCGTAACCAACATGGACTGGGCCGGCGAGCGGCTGCTCCGCTGGCAGCGCGAGAAGCAGGGCACCGTCGAGCATGCGCATGGGGTGCTCAAGGGGGAGTTGGCCGGCGGCACGCTGCCGTGCGGCCGCTATGGCTCCAATGCCGCCTGGTGGCGGATCAACGTCCTGGTCCACAACCTCCTGCAGTTGATCAAGGTCAAGGCCCTCCCGCGGTCGATGGCCTCCTTGCGCCCCAAGGCGCTGCGCTATCGGCTGCTCCACGTCGCGGGCCTGGTCTTCCTCCATGCCCGACAGGTCAAGCTCCGGCTCACTGAGGGCCATCCGGCGGCAGAGATTCTCCAGGCAGCGAGGATCGCTCTTGCCGACCTACTGCGTCCTCCGCTCGACCATGGGGAGCTCTCGGAACGGGCATAACCCCGGTCCGAGCCCCTGCAACAGACTGGCTGCGCTGCTTGCAGCGCTCTTGATGGAAGCCGAAGTTTGCCAAGCACACGCAAACAGAATTCCATCGAAATTCTAGCCAGTTGGAGGCTTGGCGGTCCCGCCTTGATCAACCACCCCGTGTTCTGGTCACCAGCTCAGCCTGCGTCCGGAGCAACACGCGCCAAGAACTGGGGCGCCGCACCCTCGGAGAGCCCACGGCGACTCGCCCCGCTGCCGCGACCGGCCAACCGGGACCCGCCGTCAGCTTCCGGTCGCCGATCCACCCGACGATCTGGGCCAGGCCCTGGTCTATTGCAATGCGCGGTCCGCCGCGCAGGGGCTTGCGCCGTGCTACCTGAACGACACAGGTCAGGTCTACGACACGGCGGACGCTGAACGCGAGTCGATCCCCATCGCACCCGATGGGCCAGGCTGCGCGGGCTACCGGCTCCCCACCGAATCGGAGTGGGAGTCCATGGCCCGGGCCGGGACGCGGACGGCCTTCTGGAGCGGCCCGCTCACCCGGAACGACTGCGCCGCCCCCGGCGGCGGGGAAGGTGAGGGGGAGGGCGAAGGAGAAGGAGAGATCGACACGGGGCTCGACCCGGCGCTCGACCGCGCGGGGTGGTACGGCTGCAATTCGGGCCAGACGACCCATCCGGTGGCGCTCAAGGAGCCCAACCCCTGGGGCCTGCACGACGTGCTCGGCAACGTCTGGGAG
>CALEMW010000005.1 GCA_937910695.1 uncultured bacterium | reverse complement strand
AGCCGCCGCCGCCGCCGCCACCGTAGCCGCCGCCGCCGCCGCCACCGTAGCCGCCGCCACCGCCGCCGCCGGTACGGCGGGGACGATCCTGGGCCTCGTTGACACGCAGGGGACGGCCACCCATTTCAAAACCGTCGAGGGCCGTCATGGCAGCCGTAGCCGCGTCGTCGTCCATCTCCACGAAACCGAAGCCACGAGGGCGGCCGGTCTCACGGTCGTTGATCAAGGCCACGGAATGGACGGTCCCATGCTGAGCGAACAGCTGGGTGATCTCGTCCTCGGTCGCGGTCCAGGGCAGGTTGCCCACGTACATCTTCTTCATGCTCTTTCCACCTTCAGTGCCGGCTTTCCGGCTCACGAGGCGTTCCAGGCCGCCGGCTCTTTCCGGGGGACCCTTCGCGCTCCAGAATGGTCCGGCAGTTGCCGGACCCAACTCCCTCGGCAGTCGAGGGAATCTCAAAGTTCGACCGCAGCCGAACGGATGTGTGATCACTTTGTGCAGGGAGTTCGACGCTTTGCGGAACGATCCGGGGCACATACCTGGCGGTTCATGATCGCCACTACGATACACGATTGCTGAGAAAGACGCAAATAGTTGTTGAATCGCCGCCGCGAATCCAAAATGAAGCTCACGTTGCGTTTACACATGAAAACGTGATATTTTAGTCTCCCCTTTCCGATAATCATCGCCGAGTCACCCTACAGGACCGGCAGGGAGGTCGCTTTTGCGAAGCCCGATGCCCGTTGTGTGCGCAATTCTAGCGTCCATTCCGGTCCTATTTCTGGTTTTTGTATCCGGCTGCTCTCCTTCTGCTGATCTGGGTGGAATCGGGGTTCTCAACAGCCTCCCTGAGACCCGTATCACCAGCAGCCCTCCCACACTCGAGCGTACCGACATCATGGTCCGATTCCGCTGGGCCGGTCACGATGTCGACGGCAATATCGTGGGCTTTCAGTGGAAAATGTCATCCAACGGCGTGGACGGAATCAGCGTCATGGACACCCTCACGATCGATCCACGCACGGGTGACATGATCAACCCCTGGCGGTTCACCACGGCCATGGACTCCCTATTCGCCGTTTCGGCAGATTCGTCAGGATATGCCGGTGATGACCATCTTCCGGAAATCAACCAGCGCTTCTACCAGCACCATACGTTCTTCATCCGCTCGATCGACGATCAGGGGGCCGTCGATCCAACACCGGCGATGGTGACGTTCACCTCCGCCACCCTTGCTCCCACGATCCGTCTGACCACCCCCATCTCCATGACCGGCAATTACCGTAACGCCATGAGCCTGCCTCCCACCTTCATTCTGGGCTGGACCGGCAGCGACCCCGACATCATCGGCGGCAACCCGAGCCGCGTACGCTACCTCCTCAAGGATGCCGTCTATAGGGAACCCGGCCAACCGGATCTCGCCATCAACTCCGTCTATAGCTACAACAATCACAAGGATGATCTGGTCACGTTTTCCGACCCCGGCTGGAGCGACTGGATCCCCTACGCCGGCCTGGAAGTCAACCGTAGGCATACCTTCAGCCGGCCCGTCGTTCCGCCCGGCGCAGATGAACTCTATTACCTGTTCGCCTTGCAGGCCCAGGATACGGCGGGGGCGGTCAGCCTCGATCTGAGCTACGCCAAAACAGTGCACAACTTCAAGATCGACGGAAGCAAGCTTCCTGCCCTGACCGTGGCGGGTTCCTTCTTCGCGACCCAGACCTTCACAGGCCTTTTCGGAAGCGTGCGCATCGACATCGCCCAGGGCCAGCCCGTGAGCTTCAACTGGTACGGCGACGCCAATGAATACGGCGGCGTCATCATGGGCTACCGTTACGGCTGGGACATCGAAGATGTGAACAATGAATCCGATCCCGGCTGGCAGATCCTCTTCGGTGACACCGAACAGCACACCTACGCCCCTGCGAGAACCTTCGATTCCGGCATCCATACACTGGTGATCGAGACACGCGACAACTCCGGCCAGGTGACCCGTGTGCGCTACGTGCTGACGGTCGTACCTATTCCCGACGTGCAGTCTCCCGTGCTGCTGGTGGACGACGTCGTCGACCACAACAGCAACGGCTGGCCCAACAACGTGGGCCGCCCGATGGACGACGACGAGATCCGCGATCAGTTCTGGTCTGGTGTGTTGGGCAGCGTCGACGGCTGGGTCGACGATATCCACGAATACGACACCCAGGACGACCAGCGCTGGGGCTACCGCGAAGCCGTGAACTACAAGGTGATCCTCTGGGCGACGAAGAACGCCGCACCCAGTTACATTCGGCGTCAATTCGACGGGTACGGCGGGTCGTTCATCTGGATCGAGTCGTTCGTCCAGAACATCGGCAACCTGTTTCTGATCGGCGCCGGGGCCGTAACGAACTTCCATCCCACAGGCTCGAGCGGCGAGTGGCTGTTTCCGATCATCTACGACACCGACGAGCCGAGCGGATCCTGCGGCGGTGCGAGCATGTCCATGAGCTTCGGCACGCGCTTCATAGGAGATGTCGCCCGCATCAACGGGCTCGATGAGTTCGGCTATCGCTCCCTCGGACTTTCGGTGGTCAGCCTGATGGTCCCGCCCAAGGTCTACATCGCCGACAACGTGTGCGGCTACGGAGGATTCCAGAACACGCGCCGTTGTGCCGGCACCAAAGCCGTGGTCCTCGACCCCGACTTCGATGCGGCCTTCGGCGTAGCCGGAGCCTTCCCCGACACGATCTTCGTCTGGAGCGCCATCACTCCCAACGATGACTTCATCGTGGGCCTGAATTACGACTTCGGTCAACAGGACGAGTTCTACGACACCAACGTGACCAACCGCCAAACCTTCTGGATGGACCAGGTTCTTCCTGACGGTTCGCCGGTCATCGTCCCCATGCTGCACGCCTACGCCCGATACGACTGGATCCTCGACCACTACATCGCCGCCGGCGACACCGAATTTCCCGGCGGTCTGCCACTCGGCCACCAGACCTATTGCGGCTCCTGGGGACTCGACCCCAACACCGGCCGCACACGGGTCGACGGTGTTCCTGTGGGCGTGTTGACCTACAAGACTTCCGCCGAAAAGCCCGGCGGACTGGCCGACGTGATCTGGGGATTCGATCCTCACATGATGGAGCACGACCAGATCGCGGCGGCGATCCACTGGGTGCTGCGGGATCACTTCGGGTTGCCGGTCGACTAGCAAAGGACTGCAGATGGCCTTCGCTCTCTTCCTCGCTGCCGTCATTCCTTCGGCTGTGACAATCGACGGACTCAGCTGATCATCTCTTCCATCCGCCCCTCGATCCACGCCTCGGCTTCTGCGTTGATCTCGCCGGCCTTGCGATCTGCGGTGAGGATGGGCTTGCCGATCATCACACGGATCATCCCGGGCCGGATCGTAAACCCCCGCCCCCAGAAACTCCCTGCGTTGTGAGCCACCGGCACCACGGGGTAGCCGCTGCGTGAGGCGAGCATGGCCCCGCCTGCGTTGTATTTGCCGCGGGAGCCCGGCGCCGTGCGCGTTCCCTCGGGAAACACCACGACCCAGTACCCCTTCTCGAGCCTGTCCTTGCCTTCGGAGATGACCTGCATCAGCGCCGCCTTGCCGGCGTCGCGGTCGATGGCGATGGCGCCGGCGGCCCTCAGGGCCCAGCCGAAGATGGGGATCTTGAGGAGCTCGCGTTTGAGGACCCAGGTCTGGGCCGGGAAGATGGCCTGCAGGCCGAAGGTCTCCCAGGACGACTGGTGCTTGCTGAGGATGATGGCGTTGCTGGCGGTGATGTTTTCGATGCCTTCGACCATGTAGTCGACGCTGCAGGTCCACTTCAGCCAGTTCACCACGAAACCGGACCAGAGGGCGAGGAAATCATTGCGCTTCAGGTTGGGCAGAAAGAGGCCCACCAGCAGCATCGGGATCAGGGCGAACGTGATGAACACGAGGCCGACGCGGAACACGAGACTGCGGAGGAAGGCGCTCAAGAGTGACCTCTGTCGACGAGGTGGATCGGGCGTCCGGACTGGGCATCAAGATGTCACGTTGGGGGCTGTCTGTCGAGGGGCAGGAGTCGAGACGCCCCCTCGCTGGTCATCATCCCTCACCGCTCGTCCCACCGGCACGGCCGCTCGTCCCATCTCACCCAACTGAGCCGGGAGCACCGCGTAGATTATCCGTACGTCACACCCCGAACGGAGGTTGATCATGCAACGCACCAGATACCACGATCTCGACTGGCTCAGGGTGATCGCCATCCTGCTGCTGCAGCTCTTCCACACCGGCATGTTCTACGTGCCCTGGGAGTGGCACATCAAGAATCCGATGATCTCCACGACCCTCGTCTACCCCATGGCCTGGCTGCACTACTGGCGCATGCCGCTGCTGCTGGTCATCTCCGGTGCCGGCACCTGCTTCGCCCTGGGATTCCGCTCTCCGGGCGTCTACCTGAAGGAGCGCTGGAAGCGCCTGATGACTCCCCTGCTTTTCGGCATGCTGGTGATCGTGCCGCCACAGATCTACTTCGAGCACATCACGGAGTACGGGTCCTACTGGGAGTTCTGGCGCACGGTCTTCAACTTCGTGCCCTATCCCGAGGGCAGCTTCAGCTGGCACCACCTGTGGTTCATCCTCTACCTGATGCTCTACTCCGCGGTGGGTCTGCCCCTGATGCTCTACCTGCGCAGCGACCGCTCGGCGCGGTTCCGCGACGGGCTGGTGCGCCTCGTGTCGCGGCCAGGCGGGTTCGGCCTCTTCCTGATCCCCTTGTTCGTCTCGCAGCTGATCCTGCGGCCCTATTTCCCGGAAACGACCAACAGCCTGGTCGACGACTGGGCCTCGTTCACCTACTACCTGGGCTTCTTCCTCTTCGGCTTCGTCTGCTGCCAAGAGCGGCGCCTGTGGGAGGAGATCCTTGAACGTCGGCGCGGCAACGCGGTGATCGCACTGGTCATGATCGTCGCCTTCTTCACGGTGCGCGCCCACTATCCGGACAGCGCATCGAGCGCCTACGTCTACTTCTACATGTTCACGGCCGCGACCATGGCCTGGTACTGGATCCTGACCATGATGGGCTACGCCCGCACCCTGCTCACGCGGGACAACGCGTTCCTGCGGTACGCCAACGAGGCGACCTACCCGTTCTACATCCTCCACCAGACGGCGATCATCACCGTGGCCTATTACGTGTCCCGTTCGGGACTGGTGTCGGTGGTCCCCTCCTACCTGGTGGTCCTGACGGGGTCGTTCGTCCTGTCGATGGGGCTGTACCACTTTGTGATCCGTCCCTTCGGCCCGCTGCGCTTCGTGTTCGGCATGAAACCGAGGCCTCGGCTTGCGGCAAAGCGTCGCGCGGCGGTTCCCCAGACGGCGGCCTGACGACATTGGACTGGACGCGACCCGCGACGGCGCGGGAGACTCGGGGCGGTCGGCGAGCGAGAGGCGCCACCGGCCGCCCGAAGGGAGGGAACAGCATGATCCGGAATCTCGAAACCCCCCGCAGCCTGCGCACCTGGCTGTCCATCGCCGGCGGCGCCGTGTTCGTGGGGCTGATCAACGCCAATATCGTGATGACGAGCGGGCTGGCCGAACGATCGGAGTTTCCCTCATCCTATCCGTACATCATGGAGCTGAGCGGTTCGCTTTGCGCCTTCGTGCTCTTTCCCTTCGTGCTGAGCTTCATGATCCGCTTCCCCATCGGTCGCGACGATTGGTGGCGGCGCCTGCCACTCCACCTCTTCGGCAGCATGGTCTTCGGTGCCTCCGCCACGCTGCTGATGTGGGGTTCCCGGACGTTGATCTACGAGATTCTCGGCTGGCCGCGGTACGACTACGGGGCCATGGGCTACCGCTTCCTCATGGAGTACCAGAAGCAGATCCTGCTCTACGCCGTGATCTACTGCGTGCTGGCGCTGATCTCCTACATACGCCAGACCAGGGAGCAGCAGCTGCGGGCCGCCCAGCTCGAGAGCAAGCTGAACGAAGCCCGCCTCACGGCGCTCAAGATGCAGCTCAATCCGCACTTCCTGTTCAACACGATGAACATGATCTCCAGCCTGGTGCACGAAGACCCGGCCGGCGCCGACCGCATGCTCGCCCGCCTGGCCGACTTCCTCCGCCTCACCCTGCGGCACGCCGACGCCCAGGAGGTGACCCTGGGCAAGGAGCTGGAGTTCATCGACGCCTATCTGGACATCATGCAGGCGCGCTTTCATGACAGGCTCACTGTGATCATCGAAATCGAGCCGGGGGCGGAACTCGTGACTGTGCCCCATATGCTGCTGCAGCCACTGGTGGAGAATGCCGTAACCCACGCCACCGACGATGGTGGACCGGGGTGCATCCGCATCGCCGCCGGCTGCCGGGGCGAGCGTCTTCACATCACCGTGCGCGACAACGGCAACGGGCCCGACGCCCCCTCCGCACACGAGGGCGGCGGCATCGGTCTGACGAACACCGAAGCCCGATTGAGCCAACTTTACGGCACCGATCACACCCTGAGGGTGGATCAAGCAGAGGGAGGCGGTTGTCTTGTGACCGTCGAAGTGCCATGGCACCGAAGGGAGTCGTCATGAAGCCGGTCCGCGTTCTGATCGTCGACGACGAGCGTCCCGCCCGCCTCAAGATCCGACGCCATCTCAAGAACCGACCCGAAGTGGGATCGATCGAAGAGGCCCACGACGGTCTGGCGGCTGTCGAAACCATCCGTCGCGATCCGCCGGACCTGGTGTTCCTCGACATCCAGATGCCGGGCCTCAACGGCTTCGAGGTGATCGAGGCGGTGGGTGTCGAGGCCATGCCCAAGGTGGTGTTCGTGACCGCCTTCGACGACCATGCCATCGCGGCCTTCGACGTGGAAGCCCTCGACTACCTGCTCAAGCCGTACAGCGACGAACGCTTCGACAAGGCGTTCACCCGCGCCCTGGAACGCCTCGGGTCCGACGAGACAACCGATCGTACAGCACTCTCCCGACTACAAGCCGGCGAGCGCTTCGGCGGCGACCGCCTGCGCCGCATCGTCGTCGGCGACCGCGACCGCCTTGAGCTGGTGTCGATCGCCAAGGTCACCCACTTGACTGCGGCCGGCAACTACGTGGAGGTCCATGCGGAGGGAGTCCGCCATCTGGTGCGCGCCACCCTGGCCGACATGGAACGCCGCCTCGACGCCGACCGGTTCACCAGGATCCACCGCTCGACCATCGTCAACCTGGATCACGTGAAGGTGCTGCAGGCCGATCTCGGTGGTGACTACGAGGTTATCCTGCGCGACGGCACCGTTCTGCGCCTGAGCCGACGTTATAAAGACCGCATCTTTCCCTGATCGTGAACCAAGAGGATTCGATATGAGAAGTCTTCGCAGAGTGTTCTCCGTCTTGGCGATCCTGGCGGCGCTCGCCGCATCCATTCCGACTGCCTGGGCCCAACTGCCGCCCCTGTCCGGTCGCGAAGTGCCGGAACACAGCCTGGCGCTGCGTTTCGGCTGGGACTCCACCTGGACCGTCGGAGTTGCCTACACCATGAGCAAGGAGAATGTCTTCTTCCAGCACGACGGCAGCTTCGACGCAGCCCTCGACATTCCGATCGCCTTTCTCGGCCGACTGAGCGACTGGAAATTCAGCATCGGCTCCACGACACGGTTCACCATCGACGGCGACTGGGCCGTGGCTTGGGTCAGCCACACGACGCTGATCCGCAGTACCTCTGCTGCGGGGCGGACCTTCACCATCGGCTCGACGACCATGCTGAGAACCGGCGCCTACGGCTCGGACGGAGCCGCGGTCTTCGACCTCTCGATGAGGGTGGCCGACATGACCAACATCGCCCATTCCGATCTGGTGCGGGCTACGTTCGACGAGCGGCCTATCGGCGCCGTTCCCGGCCCACGAGGCAAGTGGTGCCGCAATACGAGTCAGCGGATCGGCTTCGGATTGGCCGCCGCCCTCGAATCGGACCGCGATGCCTTTTCGCTCGGCTTCGGGGGGGTCGAACACAGTGCCGAATCCGGTCTCGAGGCCGGCCCCATGCTCGGCCAGCTCCCATTCCACTTCGTCGCCGGCTGGGAAAGGAAGGTGCAGTGATGATGCTGCGGAATGCATGGCCCCTGATGGCACTTCTGCTCTTGATGCACCTCTGTTCCTGTGCCGCACTGTTGGGCATCGACCCCATCGTCACCGAGGACCTCGTTCCACCTACGGTCGACGAGGATCCGGCCCTGCCCTCGGTCACCATCGAGGTCGCCGGTCGCACCCGCGCCGTCCATTATTTCGCCGAGGGCCCGGCCGCTGCTCCAGTCGTTCTGATCCTGCACGGTTCGCTCTCGGACTCGCGTTCGATGCTGGCGTTCCGCGCCCTCGCCGACACGCGGCGCGTGGTGTTCTGGGACCAGCGCGGCAACGGCCTTTCCGAACGGATCACGGCCGAGGAATTCACACTGGCGTCGATCGTCGAGGAGATCACAGCAGTCAAAGCACTCGTTTCACCCGATGCACCCGTCACGCTGATCGGCCATTCCTTCGGCGCCATGTTCGCCTCCTGCTACCTGTCCCAACGGCCGGACGACGTCGAACGCGCCGTGCTGATCGAACCCGCCGGCCTCAACGGCTCGATCATGGCCGCGACCATGGACGAAATGTTCCACCTCGACCTGCTGGACACCGGGTTGAACGAACTGCTCTGGTCGAGCGAGACGATCACGGCCTCAAGCCACGCCACGATGGACTACAAGGCCCTCCAACTTCTCGCCAACGGACGTCTGCTCCGCTATCACTGCGACCCTGACCACCCGACCCCCTGGCCCGTGTGGCGACCGGGTGCCCAGGTCGAAGTGTGGCGGCCGCGGCTCCTGACCGATCAGGACGGACGGTTCGACTACGATTTTGCGGCAGGACTCGCCGAGTGTCGAACGCCGGTGCTGTTGGTGGGGACGGACTGCAGCGCTCTGGGGGCGAAATTCCAGGAGGACCATCATCTGGCCTTATTCGGATCCGTGGAGCTCAAGGAAATCCAGGGAGCAGGTCACAGGGTAACGGTCGAGAAACCCGATGAACTCCTGATCATCGTCCGGCGGTTCCTCGATTCACCATCTCCTCGATGAGAGTCGGGGCTCCGACACTTCCCAGCGTGGCACGACGTTAATGAAATCGTATTATCCCTATGCTAGAATATTCTCTTTATAGACCCTTGTCCCAGGCCTCGCCGATGAGATGCCCTACCTCGGCAGGCATATTCCGCATCGGAGGGAATGCATGCGTAACGTTATCATCTTCGTCGCTCTTTATATTCTGACTTCCGTTTCGGCGAACGCCTTGACCATGACTTCGGTCCAGAACGGATACTGGCACGACCCTGCCACGTGGGGCCTGATCAACACCTTCCCCTACTTCGACACCGATGTGGTCGTTCTGCACGGCGTGATCATCGAGGGCTTGGAGGAATGTCATGACCTGACCGTGGAGACGGGGGGCTCGCTCACCACGGCCTACGGCTACCGGTCCCTGAGCGTGTTCGGCGCCGCCGTGATCCGCGGCAACATGTCGAGCGTCTCCGGCGGCTGGCCGTTGGATGTCTCCCTGCATGGCGACCTGCTCGTCGAAGGTCGTGTTTCAACTCAGTCCATCGACTTCAGCGGCACCGGAGACCAGCTCTTCACCATGCTCGGCGGTGCGGTCTTCACTCCCGTCGACACAAGGTCGAGCGGCGGCGGCGATTTGATCGTCGACTCGATTCTGACTGTGAGCACCATGTGGGACCTGATGGGATCGACCATCGTCTTGAACGCCGGCGGCGGGCTGTACCTGGCCGGGGGTTATCTGAGCAACGGCAGCGTCTCGGCCGGCGGCCGGCCGATCGTTTCGAGTGCCGATGCCTGGTTGTCCAACCTCTCGATCGACAACGCCCTGCTGTCGGGCTTCACGCGGCTCTACTCCGGCGTCGGTTTCACTGGGACGACGACGGTGACCGACACCATTCAAACCCACTTCGGCACCGCGACGGCGACCTTCGAGCACGTGATCAACGAGGGCCTGATCCAAAACGGCGACTGGCCTCTGTTCCTGCAGATCAGCGGCAATGTGAACAACTCCGGGACATGGACCAACCTGGAAACCCACCTCGTCGGCAGCGGAAACCAATCCGTAGGAGCCAGCGACACGCACCCGATCGGCGCGACGCTCCGCCTCGAGTCGCAGCTCGGCGGGGTTGGTCATCAATGGACGCTCGATGGGTCGCCCTGGCCTGGCGCCACATTCCCGAATGTCGACCTTGCTCCTGCAGCATCGGCTCACACCGGTGTCTGGCAATGCACGAGTACCGAAGGACCTTCGAGAACGATCACCATCGCCGATCCCCTGGGAACCGCGGTCGGCCGGCCGGCCGATCCCGTCATCACGATCCAAGGGAATCACCCCAACCCGTTCAACCCGACCACCGTGATAGGCTTCAGGGTCGACGTGGACACGGCTGTGCGGGCGGAAATCTATGATGCCCGGGGGCGGTTGGTCGCCCATTCGGCGGAAACGATGTACGAGGCCGGCGACCACTCCATAACCTGGAGCGCCGACAGCCTCGCCTCGGGAACATATCTATACCGTTTGATTGCCGGACAGTCGTCTGCGGTCGGACGCTGCATCTTGATCCGATGATTCAAGTGCGGAGGCGGACCGGCGGCATGAGGCCGCCAGGTTCGCCTCCATTCCCTACCTCTCGATCTCGTAATAGATCACTTCGGGCGTCTCCGGTTCCTCGTCGTCGCCGCTGAACGTGGCGCCGGTGCCGAACTGTGCCGCCAATGATTCGAAATACCCCTTCACCACGATCACGTGATCCGGACCAGAGAGGAACACCCCCACGGCTTGTCCGTCGTGGGGCGCAGCGAAGGCCACCTGGCGCGCGAATACGCCGTCGGCATCGATCCGTTCGAGGTAGTTCACACGGAGCTGGATGTTCGGCGTAGGGCCGTCGGCGAAGTGGGTCCCCGAAGTCAGCAGTACCTCTCCGGCGGCCAGACAACCCGTCAGGCTGCTGATGCCGCCCGCCGCTCCCCCCACGGTGATGCGGCCTGCCGGATCGCCCTTCGCATCGACGAACGATACGGCGCCCGGAAACTCCTGGATCAGGCCGACGCGGCCGTCACGCGGTTCGGCGGGGTTGTCGACACGTTCGGCGGCGACGGGGATCGAGCTCGCAAGCAGAGCGAACAGCAGCAGGCCTCGGAGCAGATGGTTGATCATGGGACTCGTTCCTGTGGGTAGTTCGGGGATTGAGTCGACGGTACGTTTACCGGTGACTGGAAGTTGCCGACGATCACCGAGGTGACGAACAACAACACCGTTCCATCACGCAGCGCTGTTTGACCAGAATACTGCCATCTGGTACCATGGAAACAATATCGAGGCTTAGTATGAATCGGAATCATCATTACTCGGGAGTCTATCCATGCGCTGGCACTTATCGATCATCCTGGCTGCCCTGGTTCTGCTGAACACACCCGCCCTCACCCAACCCACCGGTTCCATCGGCGTGTATTGGGATCAGAACGGTTTCGAGCCGGATCCGAACTGGGTGTACGACGAAGCACCCTTGGTTTACGAGGGCTATGTCGTCGTTTTTGTCGAAGATATTGTCACGGGAGCTGCCTTCGGCCTCGTCGACTATAGGAACGACACGACTCTTCTCAACATGGAGTATCCCGTGGGTCTTCAGATCGGCGACGCGTGGTCCGGAGGCGTCGAGGCCGGATTCACCAATCCGATGTTCGGGTTCCTGGATACGCCTCTGATCGTCGGCCGATTGGCGTTGATCAATGATGTGTACCCGAATTGGGCTCGAATTGAAGTGGAAGTCCTGCCCCATCCCGACTACGGCGCCGTCGTCTATGCCGATGGCGAGGCGCATCTCGTTCACCTCCATCCGCAACCCGTCACCAACGACACCTTGAGCTTCGGGGATCTCAAGCTCCTGTTTCGATAGCTGAACTCGCCCAGGGAAAGGAAGCAGGGTGACGGTCGAGACCGTCACCCTGCTTCATAACTGGAAACGACAATTTACTCCCACACGAACGGCAACCGCTCCACTTCGGTCGGCCATGTCTGGTTCATCGTTTCCGCCTCATACACCTCACCGTTCTTCACCGTGTACGTGACGGTGTTCGTGTTGCGGATGTCGTCCAGCGGGTTGGCGCCCAGCAGCACCACGTCGGCCAGCTTGCCGGCCTCCAACGAACCGAGCTGATTGCCCAGCCCGATGTACGTGGCGGGGTTGATCGTCCCCATGCGCAGCACCTCGTGGTTGGTGGCGCCGCCCTGGGCCAGGGCCCACAGGTCCCAGTGGCAGCCCAGGCCCTGACGCTGGCCGTGGGCGCCGAGGTTCACCATGACGCCCTTGCGCAGCATCTCGGTGGCGCTCTTGGCCACGGTCATGTGGTGCCAGTCGCCGTCGTAGGCGTGCACGGGCAGCCGCCGTGAGCGCGACTCGACCACGGCCTTCGGCGTGAAGCGCGTCAGCTTGGGGTCGTTCCAGATGGGAGGTTCGTGCTGGTAGAACCAGTTCTCGCCGCTCAGGCCGCCGTAGGCCACCAGGAAGGTGGGCGTATAGCCGACCTTGGTGCGGCTCCACATCTGCTGGATGTCGTCGTAGAGCGGGGCGACCGGGGTGGTGTGCTCGATGCCGGTGTGGCCGTCGAGGATCATGCCCATGTTGTTCTCGAAGTTGCCGCCGCCCTCGGGGAAGTCGAGCATCTCGAGCTCGCGGCAGGCCTTCACGTACCACTGACGCTGGATGCGCTTGGGCTGCATGTAGCTCTTGATGGCGAACGCGCCCTGCTTCTTCATGCGGCGCACGTGGCGCAGGGCGTCGTCGTAGGTCTTCGTGGGCGCGCGGCCGGCGATGTCGGCGCCGTAGAGGATGAAGCCCGTGGAGTACACGCGCGGACCCTTCATGAGTCCGGCCTCGACCATCTCCGACTGGGCGAACACCAGATGGGTGCTGGCCGAAGGATCCATGGTCGCGGTCACACCGTAGGCGAGGTTGGCGTAGTACTGCCAGTCGCGCTGCGGAAGGATGTCCATGGAATTGTAGCCCATGTGGGCGTGGGCGTCGACGAGGCCTGGAATGGCCGTCAGGCCGGCGGCGTCGAGGACTTCGGCGCCGGCGGGGATCGCCACGTCGTCCCGGGCGCCGACCGCGATGATGCGGTTGCCCTCGATGACCAGGCGGCCGTGCTCGACGACTTCGTCGCCGTTCATGGTGATCAACCGGGCGTCGTCGATCACGAGTACGCCGGCGGGGCGGGCGCGATCGACCTCGAGGGTGATGGTGATGGCTGCGGGAGCGTTCGGGTCGGGGACAACCACGGCCTCCTCGGCCCCTTCGACGGCGTCGGCGTCACCTTCTTCTTCGTCATCCTTCTCCGCCGGTTCCGCCGTCGCTTTGGCCAGGGTCTGGCGGTACAACTCGTTCGCCGACGACCAGGTGATCGTCTCGGCGTCTTCCCAGTTCAGCCAGTCGACGAGCTCGTCGGTCAACTTGAAGACCTTCACCGAGCCGTCGCTGTCGCTCAGGTCGAGCACGCCGAGGCCGGGCGTGGTCAACGGGGCCAGGTACGCCTCGTGCAGCCGCTTGTAGGCGACCCATTTCATGTCGGGTGAGACGGTGTATTCTTCGCCGTACTTCGAGCGCACGTGGATCCGTTCGTCGGTGCCGTCGCGCTGCACGCTGACGAGCTCGGTCTGGTTGTCTTTGCCGTCGCGCATGAACCAGATTCGCTGGCCGCTCGGGCCGAAGACCGGTGCGGGCATGCGAGACGATGAGCCGCGGCTGGCGACGGTGGTCACATAGCTCGCCTTACCCGACTTCACTTCGAAGAGCCAGATCTCATGGTAGAGCTCGCCGCCGAGTGTTTGCCCACGCAAGGTGCCGCCGCTGCCCTTCAGGGCGAGGAGTTCGGAGCCGTCAACGCTCCAGCCCGGGTTGGTCCACTGGCCGGCGATGCGCGTGAGCTGCTTGGGGGATTTGCCGTTGGCGCCGGCGGTCCAGACCTGGCCCTTGGCCACGTCGTTCCAGGTAACGTAAGCGAGCTTCTTGCCGTCATGGTTGAAGCGGGGGGCGTATTCGAAGGTCGTGTCGTCATCCTTGTTCAACAGCACGCGGGGGTTCTCGCCGTCGGCGTCGGCTGTATAGAGGCGGCCGAGGGCCGAGAACACGATGCGGCCGTCGTCAGGCGAAGCGTGGGTCCAGCGCAGGATCTTCGCGGTGAAGGTGTCGCTGGCGACGTTCGGCTCGAAGCGCAGGGCGTCCTGGGCCTGGAGTTCGACGTCGAGGGAGAACGGAATCGCTGCGGCGTCGCCGGTCGCGACATCCACTCGCCACAGTCCACCCTTGGCCCACAGCACGATGCCGCGACCGTCAGGCGTCCAGTCCATGCCGGGATACACGCCGGCCCAGGCGAAGGATTCCTGCAGATCATGGTCGAGGCCGCGGTAGAGCACGTGTTCGGCGCCGGACTCCAGGTCGTGGAGCACCAGCACTGTTTCCAGGCCGTCGCGGCTGACGAACGACAGGGTCTTGCCGTCGGGACTCAACGCCGGACGACCCGCCCCACCCCAGCGATCGGTCACCAGACTGGTCACACCGGCCAGACGGTCGAAGCGACGGATCTGGTAGAGCCCTTGGTGCGGGTTGCGGTCGTAGCCAAAGCGCGTTGGCCGGCTGCTGAAGTAGAGGAAGCGGCCGTCGGGATGGAAGACCGGTGAGCTGACCTCGGGCAGGTCGGCCTTCTTGGACACCTGAACGCCTTCGCCGCCGCTGCGGTGGTACATCCAGAGTTCGGTGGTGCCGATGGAGCTGGTGTCGGTCAGGCGGCGCTTCGCAGCAATCCACTCGCCGTCCTGGGACCAGGCGCCGCTGTTGGTGTCCTTTTCGCCGGCGTCGGTCAGGGCCTTCGGGTCGGAACCGTCGGCGTTCATGACCCAGAGGTTCAGGCCGCCGCTGCGGTCGCTCGAGAACATGATCTCCGCGCCGTCGGGAGACCAGCGGGGCTGGTAGTCCCAGGCCATGCCCTTGGTCAGGCGGGTGGGCGCGCCGCCCGCGATGGGCATGGTCCACAGGTCGCCGAGGTGGTCGAAGACGAGGGTTGCGCCGTCGGGGGAAACGTCCACACTCATCCAAGTCCCTTCGCTGGTCGTGTACGCGAGGTCCTTGAAGGGACCCTGGGGGACGTTCACGTCCCAATCGTCGTCCTTCTCGGTGTCGGTGGACTCGGTCACGGCGTCGCCGTGGGCGTCGGCGGCGTGATGGTCGAGCAGGCCGTGGGTGCAGCGGTCGGGGCAAGCCACCGCGGGGTGGACGAACAGAGCGAAGAGAAGACAGACGAGGGCGATGCGAGGCATGAAGGTCTCCTTGGAATCGAGGGGCGGAAATCCGGAACAGAGTATCCTAGAACCCGAGAATCAGCAATTCCGAGACGGGATTCGATCCCCCGAGCTCATTACGGCCAT
>CALEMW010000004.1 GCA_937910695.1 uncultured bacterium | reverse complement strand
TCCCTGCGGATCGTGACCATGGGGGAGCCGTACATCCCCAGGAATACGCAGACGATCTCGCCCTCATCGGTAAACGGAACCTTGCAGTCGTTGTTGGTGATGATCCCGCGTCTTCCGACGTAGGGATGGTCGAATCCGTTTTTTTCGATTTTCTGGATCTTATCGCTCATGGTCGATTCTCCTGGGGGTGGGTGGTGATGGTGTCGATGCGAGCCCAGCCGGGGAAGACACCCATCCAGCGCCGCCAGTGACGGCGGACCTGGGCTGCGGTGGCGACCTCGAGCCAGGAGTCGTAGCTCTGCGGGCGAAGCTCCACAGGAGCAGCCTTCAGAGCTTCCAGGCGGTCGGTTGCGAGGGTGGTGGAGCGGGGCATGGTCTACTCTCCCTGCGGTGCGAGGTGCATACGATGGTCGGTGTTGGACAGTTCACGGGTGACGACGCGGCGGGCCTCGTCGACGCCCTTGCCATAGGCCGCCTTCAGCGCCCGGTTGATCCGCTTGCGGAGCGCCATCAGGTGCCGGTGCTGGTGGTCGTCGACGATCACCACGACCCACTCGTGGGGACGGCTGGTGTCGCGTTCGAACATGCGATTCACGGGATAGATCCGCTCCAGATCCAGTTCCAGCGGGCCCAGCATCAGGGTGTCGGCGGTGCCGGTCCACTCGTGAGAGCTGTAGTCGTGGGTCCAGGTCACGGTCACGGTTTCGTCACGGGTGATGGTCATGGTCTACTCGGCCTCCGAGCTTGACAGGATGCAGCCCGCCAAACCGTTGCGCTGAGTGCGCTCGGACAGGACGCTCCGAGCGGTGTCCAGATCGAAGGGGCCGAAGCGCGTGCCCGGCTCCATGTCGGCGTACTTGTTGCGGCGTGGTGGCACGATCCACACGATCCATTTCTCCGTGGTGGGGGTCTGGATTGTCGTGGGGTCCATGGCTACTCGCCCTCCAGCAGCTTGCGGAGCGCGGCGAGCCGCTCGGTGTCGATGTCGGCCAGACACATACCGATCCACTCGGGATCGTCTCCGATCATGGCGTCCTCGACTTCGCTCGCCAGTTCGTCTCGCTCACGCTCAGCCAGATCGCGCAGTTCGGCTTTGCAGGCGTCCAGGTCGATGCGGATTCCCTGGCCCAGCGCCTCGTCCCGCTCGCGCTCGGCGGCGGTGTCGAGGTCGCCATCCTCGATCAGGCTGTTCAACGCGCCGTGGGTGTCGCCGTCCAGCCAGGACGATGCCTCCCAGTAGCTCTCGATGACGTTGTCGTCCTGGGCGGTCTGGAGGCGCTCTCGCAGCGCCTCGCACAGATCGTCGGTGTCCTCGCTCCAGGTGCCTCTCAGATTGCTCCAGCGGTCCAGTTCGGAGCCCCGGTAGCAGTCCGCCAGCGCCAGCAGTTCGGCCTCGTGCTCCTGGCACCAGGCCAGCAGGGACGCGGGAACCACCTCGGGGTCCACGGTGCCGATGCCCAGGTGGAGGTTGTCGTGGAGCTGCTGGGAGACGCCAGAGCCGATGGAGTAGTGGGTGTAGACCCGCATGTCGGAGGGGTCCAGGGCCAGGCCCACACGGACGCCGCTGATGGTGTGCCAGCCGTCGATGTCGTAGGAGATCGTGTTGTCCATGATGTCTTCCTTTTGGCCCCGGCTCCAGGCCGGGATGGCGGCGAGGCGAACCGGCCTCGTCCCGCACTCCTTATTCACATACGGGGTTCCCGTCAAGAAATGAGCTGATTTTGTCCGCAAGCAGCGACCATGGCGGTGGCACCGTCCGCCGCTCCAGCCGCCATGGCCTCGAGCCAGGCCGTGAGCCGCTCGGTGGTCACCAGCTTGTCGATCAGGTCGAGCACGTCGTCATTTCCGACATGCACGCCCGTGAGCGTCTCGGCCTCGATGTCGCGCTCCACCACCATGACGAGCTGGTCGCCCTGATAGAGCCAGAGGGTCCAGCCATGGGGCTCACGCAGACAGATGGGGCGCAGATCGGCCAGGGGAGCCGCGACCACTTGCGCCTTGGCCTGGGCCAGGAGGAGGTTCAGGTCCATCACTGCGCGTCCTTGCTGGCGACCGCGTCCTTGCTGGCGACGAAGCGTCCAGTCACGGGATCACGGTCGCTGTGATCATTGAGCAGCCGAAAGAGCTGGGCGCGGAGCTGGCTGATCTTCTCGGGCTTGCCAGCAGCCTTGGCTCTGGCCACGATCCTCGCGTAGATGCCCTCGGGGTCGTTCTCGTTGCCCTCCATCCTGTCGAGGATGCTGGCCACGGCCTTGCACTCGTCGCAGCAGTAGAGCCGCTTGCGCCCGGCCCTGCCGTCCTGAGAGGGGAGAGTGGTGCCACAGACTGCACAGGGGACGGTTCCATCGACGCACATGCGGACCTCCTTATTTCGTGTACGGAATCATCCCGTATCGAGATAAGCGGTATCCGTCAAGGGCAGGGGTCGCATTTGGCCATCGACCCCGCCTGGAGCCCTACCTGTGCCGCCAGACCCATTCCCGCGCAGACCGGATCACCGGCTGGCTCGGCCAGGCGTCCATGGTGTCCTCGGGCACCCTGACCCTTCTCAGGGCCTCCTCGTGATCGAGCCTGTCCAGCCGCCGCAGGATGGCGTAGGCCACCGACGCCGACCTGGACAGCCCGGCCTTGCAGTGGATGAGCACGTCCCCCTTCTTCAGGGCGTGGAACACGAACGGCCAGGTGGTGTCCAGCAGGCCAAGCTGGATGGGGATGTCGTCGCTGATCCGCCAGGACAGCTCGCGCCTGGTGGTGACCAGACGACTCGATCCGTACAGATCCACCACCGCCAGCCAGCTATAATTGTCGCGAGCCAGCTCGGAGCCGACCCACAACCCAGGGCGCACCTCGCGCAGCAGCACGTCGTTGTCCACGTCCCACTCGAACCGCTCCCATCGGGGCCAGGTGGGCTCGGAGCTGGGCCTGAGTTCCGCCATCACCTGGCCCGTCGCTGTCTCCGCAGTTCGTCCATGACGGGCATGAGGGTCATACCGATGGCCGCGCCGCGAACCATTGGTTCGATGCTCGTCTCGAAGCTCCCGATCCGATCCATCTGCGCGTTGGTGCGGGCGACCTCGCCTGGGAATGGATCTTCGAAGACCTCATCCCTCGCGCCCGGCATGGAGCCTGGGTTGCGGAGCCACCACTCGCGCTGCTCGAGCACCAGCTTGATCGAGAGCACCTCCTCGGGAGGGGGAAGCTCGAAATCGAATGCGAGCACGGGCATAGCGCGACTGCTGCGGAACCCACGGAGCCTGTCGTCCAGGCCGACCGCGACCGTCTCCTGGCGACGAGTCTGTACGAAACACTTGCGGTGGGCGAGCCGGTAGCGCCGCCCGGTGCAGCCGCCACGCACCGTCATGGTGCCGCCCGTGCGCTGCCACTCGGCCCACTGATCGGGCGTCGAGAAGGCCCGCAGCACCTCACTGGCCAAGCTCTCGGGACAGTCGCCCCCACCGCTGCCTCGCCTGGGAGCGGGGGTGGTGATGGCCTTGTCGGCCTCCACCGGCACCAAATCGGTGGGCTCATCGCACCGCTTCGGCTGAGTGCTGTCCCAGGTGGCCACCACCTTGTCCCCGCACATAGCCACGGAGAGCAGCGCACGCGGGGGCTGGACCTGGCCACAGGAACCATGGGGCGCTCCCCAGGTGCCAAACAGCAGGTTCCCGGCCCACTCGATGCTGGTGTTCAGCACCAGCTCGCCGCCCTCGGAGCCGAAGCCCTCGAGCATGTCGATGTAGCCATTCTCACGAGCGTTCTTCATCAGCAGCTCGAGCTGCTCGCGCTCGTAGGGAGTCGGGTCCTTCACCACCAGCTTGCAGACGGTGTCCTCGATGCGCTCGAGCTGGAAGTCACCGCAGGCGCTCGGCCTGTACCAACGGGTCAGAGTCATGGTTCATCCTCGCCCAGGTTGGGCTCACTGGGTTCCAAGTCGAGATCGGGGACGACAACCGGGTAGTCCCCTTCACCGCTGTCCACCTCGCCCATCAGCTTCGCGGCCTGGGCGTCGTAGCGATCAGCAGCGGCGTCGTCACCCCGCTCTCGGGCCGTGGTGGCGGCCTGCACGGCCACCTCGTAGGCGCGCACCTTGGCGGTCTTCAGACGGTGCGCGGCCTGGGCCGTCTCTGCGGTCTGCTTATCGACCATGAAGCCACGCAGCGCCGCCACGCCCTGCTCGAGCAGGGAGCTGGTCAGGTCACCCGTGCCGACGCCCAAGGGGACGCCCATGGCGTTGGGGAAAACCTCCTCGAAGTCCTCGTCCATGTTGTTGTCCGTACCCTCGAACCCGCCAGGATTCGACATCATCAGACCGCGCCGACCGTTCCGACCGCGTGGAGACGGGACAGCACCGTCGCAGATACCCAACAGCTCACGATGCAGACGGCTGGCCTGCTCGAGCTTGCGGAGGGTGGCGGCGGGATCGTTCTCCAGGTCTTCCAGTAGCCGCTCGGTGAGCGCCTTGGCGGCAGCGACGGCGATGGCCTTTGGGCTGGGCTTGGGCTCGTCCTGGTGTCGCTCGTAGCGGTCCTTGGACTCCACAAGTTCCAATTCGGACTTCCCTGGGTAATCAGCACTCATGCCTCGGAACCCTCGACCGGAACCTCGGTGGCCCTGAAACCATCATAGCCATCGGAATCCTTTACCTGCCTCACGACGTAGACCATGGGCACCGTGATGGGCTGACCGCTCTTGGCTCTGCCCGTGATCTCGAAGCCCTGGGGGGCGTCGTTGGGCAGCGTGATCTTGACCAGCAGATCGGTCTTCTCTTGGATGATGCTCGACCAGCGCCGCAGCGTCTCGAGGGTCGGCACGAAGGGCCGCGTCCTCCGCATTCCGCCATGACTGGGCAGGTAGTTGTAGACGTTGCCCAGACAGATTTCCAGCATCCTGGCGAAGTCTGCCTTGCTGTGGACCCAGCCGTTGGACTGGAGCGCGTCGTACAGCGCCTCGGTCGGGAGTGAGACGGTCTTCGAGGTGCTCATCAGCTCTCCAATGGAGTCTGTGCCATACCCTGGTGGAGCGATTCGTTCAGATCGTCCAGGGCGGCGGGGTTCAGGGCGTCCTGGCGAAGCACCAGATGAACGCTCGGTGCCAGACCGGCGACGGTGAGTTCACGCTTGATCGGTTTGTTGTCGGAACCGAACAGGACCGCGCCCTTCGGCTTCAGCAGTCCAGGCGGAAACGGAAGCAGCAGGCGCATG
>CALEMW010000003.1 GCA_937910695.1 uncultured bacterium | reverse complement strand
GACTCGGACGACGAAGACTCGGACGACGAGTAGACGCGTCGCTGCTCTTCGGGAATAGAGTTCGGAATGCCTGCTCGTTGGGAACACGACGCCATCTATGCGGCGGTGCAGAGCATCCCGCTCGGATGCGTTGCAACCTACGGACAGATCGCCGAAGAGGCCGGCTTGCCGAGGCGTTGGCGTCTGGTGGGCAAGGCCCTGGGAGCGCTCCCCGAGGGGAGCGCCGTACCTTGGCACCGTGTGGTGAACGCCCGGGGAGAGGTCAGCCGCAGAGGTGACGGCACCTCGACGACCGAACAGCGCCTGCTGCTCGAAGATGAAGGCGTGGCCTTCGCCGCAAACGGTCGGATCGACCTGGACCGGTTCCGCTGGACGGGGTAGGAGCGGCCGCTCTGGCCGAGGAGAGCCCCTGATGACAACCCGTAAGAGACACGAAGAAGCACTGGTTTGGTCCAGCGATGGCTCCCTGCCTACGCAGGGCGGATCATCCTGCCCGTCCCCACGTGGCGGCGACGGTGTCGTCCGCGTCTCCCGGGAAACGAAAGGCCGCAAGGGCAAGGGCGTCACGGTGATCACCGGCGTACCGCTCGGTGGCGACGATCTCAAGGATCTTGCCAAGTCCCTGAAGCAGCGCTGTGGCTCGGGAGGCACCGTCAAGGACGGGGTGATCGAGATTCAGGGCGACCACCGGGATACGGTGGTCGCCGACTTCACAAAGCGTGGCTGGGTCGTGAAGAAATCAGGTGGTTAGCGGCGTGAAATCCGACGCGGTCGGCCGCCGAATGCACGGCGCTTTTCGGGCGCGTTCATACCCCCCGGACCGTCGGACCGCGAGTGCTGAGGCTTCTTCTCGCTGAGCCGCGGACCCTGGTCATCGGGGTTGTAGCCGCCGTAATCGAATTCCTCGAGGGTCCGACGTTCGATGGGCTCGCCCAGCACCCGCTCGATGCGGCTGACGAGCAGCTCGTCGGCCTGGGTGGCCAGGGTGTAGGCCCAACCGCTGCGCAGGGCGCGGCCGGTGCGGCCGATGCGGTGGGTGTAGGCGTCGACGGTCGAAGGCATGTCGTAGTTGATGACGTGGGATACGTCTGAAATGTCGATGCCCCGGGCGGCGATGTCGGTGGCCACCAGGATGTCGTACTTACCCTTTTTGAAACCAGAGATCGCCTGCTGACGCTTGTTCTGCGCCATATTCCCCTGCAACGCCGTTACGTTGTGACCAAGTTTTTCCAGAACCGTGGCCAGGCTGCGCGCGCGGTGCTTGGTGCGCGTGAACACGAGCAGACGGCCGCCGTCGGTGCGGGCGATCATTTCGAGAAGGATGTCCTTCTTCAGGCGCTCGGTCGTGGGGTAGAGGGCATGGGAGACGGTGTCGACCGGAGCTCGTTCGCCGATCTGGACCGTGATCGGATCCACGAGAATACTGTCGGCCAGCTGACGGATTTCCGGGGGCATCGTCGCCGAAAAGAACAGGGTCTGCCGGTCTTGGGGCACGGCCTTGAGAATGCGCCTGATGTCGGGCAGGAATCCCATGTCGCACATGTGATCGGCTTCGTCGAGCACCAGGATCTCGACGGTCGAGAGGTTGATGTCTCCGGCACCGTAGTGATCGAGCAGTCGGCCGGGACACGCCACCAAGACTTCGACGCCGCGTCGCAAAGCATCGATCTGGGGGTTCTTGCTCACGCCGCCGTAGATCGTTGTGCTGCGCAGATCGGTGGCCTTGGCGAACACCTTGAACGCTTCGTTGATCTGTTCCGCGAGCTCGCGGGTCGGTGCAACGATCAAGGCGCGCACCTCGCCGAGGTCGCCTTCGAGCAACTGCTCGAGAATCGGCAGGATAAAGGCGGCCGTCTTGCCGGTGCCTGTCTGGGCCAGACCGAGGACGTCACGTCCTTCGATGATGGGGGGGATGGCCTCGGCCTGGATGGGGGTCGGCTCCTTGTATCCGGCGGCATTGATGCCGTCCATGATCCAGGGATCGAAATCGAACCTGTCGAAACTCAAAAGGTGCTCCTCGACTCAGGGTGAGCCAAGGTCGGGACTCAGCTCGTCGTGCGGGGGGAGACCGCCCAATGCGGTCTCATGCTGCGAATGCGCCTTCAGTATAGCCCTTCCCATGATGGAGCGCCAAGGATTGATGGACTGGAGAGCCCTGTTGTTGATGATATGTCCGCTCCCCTCTCAGCTCCTGGATTGGTTATACCAATACATCAACATCTATGGCATGAGAGTTGACGCAATCTCGTGAGCCTGAGATTCTCAAACCAAGCGATATGAGAATGGAGATGGGGAGCGGCGCGATGACGATCGGCGTCTCCATCCCGAGTCGTCGGCGACAGAATAGAATCTGCGAGGGTGTTCTGTGGCCTCGACATGTGACTGATGCAACGACACCCGTGTCTCAGCTGTGGCTGTTCTGGCTGGCGCCCATCGTCGGCGGCATCGTGGGCGGCTTCGTGTTCGGCCTGCTCGGCATCGTCGGTGGTGGACTGATCGGTTCTCGATTACCGCGGTGGTCGGTGCGGTGATCCTGTTATGGGTGATCGGGAAACTCAAGAAGTCCTGATCGATTCGATACAGTTACGGGGGGGGGGGGGGGCGCTGAAAACTTTCCCCCTGCAGACTTCAGTTCATGATGTTGGAGGGTTTATGAAAACGGTTCTGTCGCTCTTATGGCTCCTGATCGTACCGCTGGCCGCTTCGTCCCTGATCGCCGTGACGGATGCCGACGTCGACGGCTTTCGGGGGTTGGCCGACTTCGGTGCCATGATGTCGGTGTTCAGTCTGTCCTTCATCGGCTTCGCCCTTCTGCTCCTCGCCACGGCTGTTTGGCACCGCCGGGGTTTCCGGCCGTTTCTCTTGCTGGCAATCCCGCTGTCCGTGTTCATCTCCTTCTGTGTGACCGCTGCTGGTTCGACGGCGACAGGACTAGTCCGTGCGGGTTCGCTGGTGGTCCTGAGCGCCATGATCTTCGCCGCCATCGTGCTTGCGGTTTGGCCGGTGACCTGGACCTGGTCCCGCACCGCAGAGGAAACAGAGGCCGGTGTGTGAGGAAGGCTTGCTTTATCCTTTCGTTCTATCTCGTTTGTGGTGCGGCATGTTCGTCGTCCGGTCCGAAGGCGCCATCGCCACGTGAGGACGCAGAAATGTCGACCGCTGGCGGCAGGGGCGCTCTACCCGTCACCGTCGCGATCAATCTCGATGGCGATACTTTCGGCTTTCACGAGGTCATGCTCGTAAGCGTCATGAACATCGCCGAACACGAGGTCGCCGTTTTCGGCCTGTGCAATCTGCAGGTTCGAGGCCGCCGGGACGGCCAATGGTGGCGGGTGTGGCATGTGGACTGCTCACGTGAACGTCGGGCCACGACATGGATCGCCCCCGGCGACACCGTCCAGTTCGAATTGACGACCGAAGCCTGGGCTGGAGTCTCCTATCCCGATTTCGATGCTTTTCATCTCCGCTATCTGGGTGCCGTATCACAGCCGTTCCGACTCGATCCCGGCCGCCGTTGAGCCGATCGTCGCAGTCCTGATTCCGATTCCGCTTGCTACTGATGCCTGTGAGGTTAAGCTCCAAGAACGACCGGGCTCTGAAGCTCGGCGAAAGGAGCATGTCTCATGAGTGAAGATCACGAAGACGGACAGTTCGAGATCCCGAACTTGAAGATCCCCCAGTTCAACGTCGTGGCGATTCAACGCGCGAGCATCGCGCTGTTGATCGTCGTAGCCGTGCTGACGAGTTTCTACACCGTCGGCCCCGAGGAGAACGGCCTCGTGCTGCGCTTCGGCAAGTACCAGTACGCCACCGATCCGGGCCTGCATTTCAAGCTGCCCTTCGGCATCGAGCGCGTCATGAAGGTGCCGGTGCAGCGTCAGCTCAAGGACGAGTTCGGATTCCGTACGGTCAAGGCCGGCGTCCGCAGCCAGTTCGCAAGCACGCCCTACCTGGACGAGGCCAACATCCTGACGGGCGACCTCAACTCCGCCGTGGTGGAGTGGGTGGCCCAGTACCGCGTCGTGGATCCCTACAAGTATCTGTTCCGCGTACGCAATGTGCGCGAGACCTTCCGTGACATCAACGAGGCGGTCATGCGCGAGATCGTGGGTGACCGCACGGTCAACGAGGTGCTGACGGTGGGCCGCGCCGAAGTGGCCATGCAGGTTCAGCTCGGGGTCCAGGATCTCTGCGACCAGTACGAAACAGGCATCAAGGTGGAGCAGGTCGTCCTGCAGGATGTCAACGCGCCCGACGAGGTGAAGCCGTCGTTCAACGAGGTGAACGAGGCCGAGCAGGAGAAGGCTAAGCTCATCAACCAGGCCCAGAGCGAGTACAACCAGGTCGTCCCGCGCGCCCGCGGCGAGGCCCTGCAGACGGTGCGCGAGGCCGAGGGCTACGCCCTCGAGCGCATCAACCACGCCCGCGGTGACAGCGCCCGCTTCGTGGCCCTCTACCAAGCTTACGCCAAGGCACCCGAGGTGACCAAGCGGCGTCTCTACCTCGAGACCATGAGCCAGATCCTGCCAACGGTGGACCGCAAGGTGATCGTGGACGGAACGCTGAAGTCCGTGTTGCCCCTGCTCAATCTCGACGCCCCGAAGGGAGGTGGTCAGTGATGAAGATCGGAAGCATCATTCTTTCGCTGCTCGTGCTCATCCTCCTGGCCAACTTGATGTACGTGGTCAAGGAGACAGAACAGGTCATCATCACGCAGTTCGGCAAGCCGGTGGGCGACCCCATCGACACTCCGGGCCTGAAGTTCAAGCTGCCTCTGGTGCAGAAGGTGCACAGGTTCGACCGGCGGTTCCTGGAGTGGGACGGCGACCCCAACGAGCTGCCGACCCGCGACAAACGCTTCATCCAGGTCAACACCTACGCCCGCTGGCGCATCAGCGATCCGCTGCTGTACTTTCAGCGTCTGCGCGACGAACGCGGCGCCCAGACCCGTCTCGACGACATCCTCGACGGCGAGACCCGCAACGCCATCGCCAAGTTCGATGTGGTGGAGGTTGTGCGGTCGTCCAACCGGGAGGCCGAGCAGAGCAATCTGGTGCCGGAGGAGCAGGTGAACCTCGATCCGATCGAGTACGGACGCGAGGCGGTCCGTCTGGAGATCCTGACGAACGCCCAAGCGCGCACCACGGATCTGGGCATCGAGATCCTCGACCTCCAGTTCAAGCGCATCAACTACGTCCAAGACGTTCAGCGGAAGGTCTACGAGCGGATGATCGCCGAGCGGCGCCGCATCGCCGACCGTTTCCGGTCCGAGGGCCAGGGCGAAGCCATGCGCATCCGGGGTGAGAAGGACCGCGATCTGCTGGAGATCCAGTCCGAGGCGTACCGGCAGGCCGAAGAGTTGAAGGGCGACGCCGACGCGCGCGCCACGGAGATCTATGCGGCGGCCTATGGACGCAACGCCCAGACCCAGGATTTCTACGGGTTCCTCAAGACCCTGGAGTCCTATCCGGCCGTCTTCGACAAGTCGAGCACGCTCGTGTTGTCGACCGACGGTGATTTTTACAGGTACCTGACCGACGTCGACGGACGCTAGTCCGACCGGCATCGTAAACAACAGCGGCCCCCTCCGAGGAGGGGGCCGCTGCTTGTGGAGATGCCGATCTCAGGCGGTGTGGATCATCGTCACGATGCGTTCGAGGCCGACGATGTCGGCTTCGCCGAAGGCGTCCGGCTTGGTCGAGTCCACATCCAACACCCCCACAAACTCGCCGGCGCGGTTGCGAACCGGCACCACGATCTCCGATTGCGAGCGCGAATCGCAAGCCACATGTCCCGGAAACGCAGCGACATCCGGGACGACGACGGTCGCTCCCGTATTCATGCCAGCCCAGCATACACCTTCAGGTGCCTTCAGAACCGAACAGGCGAGGGGCCCCTGGTAGGGACCCACGACCAGATCGCCGTCGAGCAGACGATAGAACCCCGTCCAGAAATAGTGGGGCATCTTGTGGTGCAGTATGGCGACGGCGGTGGCCATGCGGGCCGTCGGATCGTCGGTCTTGACGAACAGTTCTGCAAGCTGGTCGACGATGCGCTCGTAGCGCTCGCTCAGTCGGTCCGTTTTGCGTTCCGTGGACATCGGGGCCTCCGGTTTCGGGTCACATCCCACCATAACACAGGATCCAGGTTTCGCACGTCCGCGGCAGGGGCACGGCCTATGCAAAGTCCAGCCTCGGTCGGGAGGATGACCCCGCAGCGGAACCTGTCCTGTGGCGGAACCTCAAAGCTGGCAGGAGCTTGCGATTGCAGGTGGAAATCCTCTCGGCCGAACTGGTCAAAATATGACCACATGGATGCCAGGGATCTGTCGAAGGAGTATGACGATGTTCGGCCCAGAATGGCCCCGGCTCTCTCCGTTCAAAAAGTTGCTGCTGCGCGCCAACGTGCTCGTGGAGGAATCGCCTCATGACTCGAAGGCTCAACTGCGGGCGCTGGAACTCTATAGGCAGGCTCTCGAGCTACAGGACTCGAGGCTCGTGTGGCGGAACATAGGCCGTCTTCATTTTGCGCGGAAGGAGTGGGAGAATGCCGAACAGGCGTTCCTCCAATCCCACGATCATTTCTGGCTCGGGTTGCTCTACGAGTGGACTTCGCGCTTCGAGGAAGGCTGGGAGCATATCCGCAAGGCGAGTCCCAGCGCTGACCAGGCCCGTGTGATGGCCCGCATCGCCCGTCAGACAGGGCGCTACGACGAGGGCATTGCGGCCCTCAGACCATGGAACGACGTGGACTCCCTTTTCGAACTGATCCATCTCTATGACAAGAAGGGCGAGGACGCCAAAGCCTGGGAGACCTCGTTGAAGGCCAATGCGGCCAAGGGACTGCGCGACCCCGACCCGTTCCAGCCCGTGGAAATGACGATTCCCAACGAGGGTACGCCCGGTGCACCGGTGTTCATCGTCGGCATGCCGCGCTCGGGAACCACGCTGCTCGAACGCATGCTGGCTCAGCATCCCGTCATGGAGTCCAGAGGTGAATCCCTGTTCTTCGATTTCATCGCGGGCCAGCTGTCCGGCGGCCAGAATCTCATGCGTATCGGCGAAGCCTATCTCATGGGATACACGCGACGCACGGTTGACAAATATCCACTCAATTTCCGCTACCTGGATCTGATCCGGGGAGTGTTCCCGGATGCACGCATCATCGACATGCGTCGTAGCCGAGACGACACGCTGCTGTCGTGCTGGTTCCGCAATTTCCGCGGGCAGATGCGTTGGGCATATCACTGGGACGATCTGGAAACTGCATATGACAGGTATCTGGAGACCATGGAGGGTCGTACCGATGTGATGAAGGTGCGCTATGAGCAGCTCGTGTTGAACCCCGAAGCAGTGCTGCGGAAAGTGCTCGACCACTGCGGCCTGCCGTGGGACAAGCGTTGCCTGAATCATAATGCCGACCCAGCCTTCCACGAATACAGTTATCAGGAAGTGCGGCAGCCCATCTTCCGCGACCATATCGGTCGGGCGGATCGTTACCGCGGGTTCTTCCCCCAGGAGCGAGGGTTGGAAGCATTGGCCTAGGATGTCTCGAACGGGTTCGCGACGAGAAAGCCCTCTCCCGGTGCGGAGGGGGCCTTTTCGTTGCTACCAGGTGCCAACCGATTGTATGAATCCGCTAAGGATAATTGGCCTTGGCTTCCCGCCGCCGCCTTCCTATGTTGTGGTGGTCAGCATTTCTTGGCACGACGAAAAGGGAGCTTGATGTGACCCTCGATCAGCTCGAAATCGGTTGTGAAGCCGAGTTGCTGGACATCGATTGCGGCATGATCCTACGCCCGCGTCTGATGGAGATGGGATTGATCCCGGGAATCCGTATCTCGGTGATCCGGGTCGCGCCGCTGGGCGACCCGATTGAGATTCTCGTACGTGGCACGCGCATCTCGCTCAGCAAGGGCGACGCGTCCGGGATCCACTGCCGAACCACTTGAGTCCGAGGTGCCCATGGCGACCCGAGCTCCTGCCCGCAAGGCCTTGTTCACAGTCGCTGTCGCGGGCAATCCCAACTCGGGCAAGACGACTCTGTTCAACGCCCTGACCGGAGCCAGCGCCCGCACCGGCAATCATCCCGGCATCACCGTGGAGCAGCGCGACGGCATTCTCGAACTGCCGCGGTCCGGCCGCGTGTGTCTGATCGATGTCCCGGGTTGCTACAGCCTCAATGCAAGGTCGCCCGAAGAAGAGGTGGCGATCAACGCCATCCTCGGCCGCCGCGGCCAGCAGCGCCCCGACGCGGTCATGGTTGTCCTCGACGCATCGGCCCTCGAGCGGAACCTGTATCTGTTGCTTCAGGTCATGGAATTCGATTTGCCGGTCATCGCCGTGGTCAACATGCTCGACACCGCCCGCGACGACGGTCTCGACATCAGCTTCGACGCCCTGCGGTCCACTTTCGGCGTTCCCTTCGTGGGCACTATCGCCCGCCGCCGTCAGGGGGTGGACCTGCTCTGCAGAGAACTCGACGACTTCCTCGGCGCGCTTCCGCTGCGGACCGGTTCGGATTGGTTGTGGTCGCCCCACTCCTCGTTGTCCCGCGAGGTGGACGCCCTGGCTCCCCTGGTGGGCGAGGAGGTCAGCTTCAATCTGCCCAGCGAGCGGTCCCGTCGCGCCTTTGCGTTCTGGTTGCTGTCGAGCCTGCACCGCAAGAGCGAACTCGTGGTGAAGCCCAGGCTGCGCGAAGCTGCCCTCGAGGCGCGCCAGCGTCTGAAGGGCGAGGGTCTCGATCTCGACGTGGAAACGATCGTGCCCCGTTGGAGCTTCATCGATGCGGTGGCCGAACGGATCGTGCGCCGCGATAAACCTCGAAGCCAGCGCACCGAACGCATCGACTCCGTGCTCACGCATCCGCTGTGGGGCAGCCTGTTCTTTCTGGCCGTCATGACCCTGGTCTTCCAGACCCTGTTCTCCTGGTCCGAACCCTTGATCACCGGCATCGAAAGCATATTCGCCTGGTTGAGCAGCGCCGTGGGCGGAGCGTTGCCGCCGAGCCTGGGCCGCGACCTGGTCGTCGACGGCGTCTTCGCCGGCGTGGGGGGCGTTCTGGTGTTCCTGCCCCAGATCCTGATCCTGTTCCTGTTCATCTCGATCCTCGAAGGCTCGGGCTACATGTCGCGCTCGGCGTTCATGGTCGACCGCTTCATGCGACGCATCGGACTGCACGGCCACGCCTTCGTGCCGATGATCAGCGGCTTCGCCTGTGCCGTGCCGGCGATCATGGCCACGCGCACCATCGAGAATCGCCGCGATCGCATGCTGACGATGATGGTGCTGCCGCTGATCTCCTGCTCGGCGCGGCTGCCGGTCTACTCGATGATCATCGCGCTGCTGTTCCCCGCCGACGAAGTGCTCGGTCCGTTCCGGGCGGGCACCATCGTGCTGCTTTCGGTCTACGTGTTGAGCACGGCCCTGGCCCTGTTCGCCGCCTCGGTGCTCAGCCGCACGGTCCTGAAGGGCCAGCCCCAGCCCCTGTTGCTCGAACTGCCGCCCTACCGCCTGCCCGAGCCGTTGACGGTGATGCTGGCGTTGCGAGACCGGGCCAAGGCGTTTTTGGCCACCGCGGGCACGATCATCCTGGTGGCCACGGTCGTGCTGTGGGTGTTGCTGACCTTCCCCCGGGTCGAGGCCCCTGCCGGGGTCGCCCCCGAGCTCGCAGCCGCATCCCAGCTCGAGAACAGCTACGCCGGACGCCTCGGCGGCTTCTTCGAGCCGCTGATCGCGCCGCTGGGCTTCGACTGGAAGATCGGCGTGGGCCTGATCGGCTCGTTCGCCGCCCGCGAGGTCTTCGTCAGCACCATGGGCGTGGTCTACGGCGTGGGCGACGTGGCCGAGATCGGCGACCGCGACCTGCGCGAGGCCATGCGCCGCGACACGCGCGCCGACGGCTCCCCGCTATGGACGCCGCTGACGGGATTGAGCCTCATGGCCTTCTTCATGGTCGCCATGCAGTGCATGAGCACCCTGGCGGTCACCCGACGCGAAACCGGCAGCTGGGGCTGGACGGTCTTCATGCTGGCCTACCTGACCGGCACGGCCTGGCTGATGAGCTTCGCGGTGTTCCAGCTGGGCCGTCTGGCGGGATTCGCCTAGGGCGGACTTGCGCTGGCGCCCCCGATCCTTCACTATGTCCGCTTCCAAGACACCCCGTTCCTTCGCTCCGAGGTGATCCCATGGCGCGCACGCGCATCAAGCACCTGCTCGACGGCTCGGTCGCCGTCGGCACCGACGTCGTCGTCCACGGCTGGGTCCGCTCCCGCCGCGACTCCAAGGCCGGCCTGAGCTTCGTGCAGGTGTACGACGGCTCCTGCTTCGACCCCATCCAGGTGGTCGCCCCAGGGGCACTGGCCAATTACGCCGACGAGGTCCAGCGCCTCACGACGGGCTGCTCGGTCGTGTGCCGCGGCGAACTGGTCGCAAGCCAGGGCAAGGGCCAGTCCGTGGAGGTCAAGGCCACGGAGATCGAAGTGCTGGGCTGGGTCGCCGAGCCCGACACCTATCCCGTGCAGCCCAAGCGCCACACCATGGAATTCCTGCGCGAGAACGCTCACCTGCGGCCGCGCACCAACACCTTCGGCGCGGTGGCCCGGGTGCGGAACTGCCTGTCCCAGGCCACCCACCGCTTCTTCCACGAGCGCGGGTTCTACTGGGTCCCCACGCCCATCATCACCGCCAGCGACTGTGAAGGCGCCGGCGAGATGTTCCGCGTGTCGACCCTCGACATGGTCAACCTGCCGCGCAACGAAGCTGGCGGCATCGACTATGACAAGGACTTCTTCGGCCGTGAGGCGTTCCTGACGGTCTCGGGCCAGCTGTCGGTGGAGACCCACTGCTGCGCCCTGGGCGACGTGTACACCTTTGGCCCCACGTTCCGCGCCGAGAACTCCAACACCACGCGCCATCTGTCGGAGTTCTGGATGATCGAGCCCGAGATCGCGTTCGCCGATCTGAACGACGATGCGGATCTGGCCGAGGACTACCTGCGCTACCTCTTCCAGGCCGTCCTGAACGAGCACGGCGACGACATGGACTTCTTCGACGCCCACGTCCAGCCCGGCGTCCGCGCCCGTCTCGAATCCTTCTGCGAGAGCAGCTTCGAGCGCATGACCTACACCGAAGCCGTCGCGGCGCTGGAGAAGGCCGAAGCCAAGTTCGAATTCCCCGTGAGCTGGGGCATGGACCTGCAGTCCGAGCACGAACGCTGGCTGACCGAGACCCACGCCAAACGGCCGGTGGTCGTGATGAACTACCCCAAGGACATCAAGGCCTTCTACATGCGCATGAACGACGACGGCAAGACCGTCGCGGCCATGGACGTGCTGGCGCCGGGCATCGGCGAGATCATCGGCGGCAGCCAGCGCGAGGAGCGGCTCGAGGTGCTCGACGCGCGGTTGGCGGAGATGGGGTTGGAGCCGGAGCCCTACTGGTGGTACCGCGACCTGCGGAAGTACGGCACGGTGCCCCATGCGGGCTTCGGGCTGGGCTTCGAGCGGGCACTCATGTACGCGACGGGCATCAGCAACATCCGCGATGCGATTCCGTTTCCGCGGGCGCCGCGGAGTGCGGATTTTTAAGGCCGGCGAGGATCATCGCATTCCTCATCGAACCGTCGTTGATCGGGCTGCGGTCATCTGGTCTTAA
>CALEMW010000002.1 GCA_937910695.1 uncultured bacterium | reverse complement strand
GAAATATTTACCTTCATGTCCTGCTACAAGCGGGCCCAGTTCATGCTTGGAATAGCTCAATTGGGACCGCTTCGGCTTTAATGACAGCTCCGCCGCTACAAATTTCCCGAAATGCTCCACCTGCATGGGACTCATGCTCCTGAAATACATCACTCCGTATCCCTTGAGCTGTATGACGAACTGAGCAAATTGGGACACCAGTTTTTCGTTAGCCACCATACAAGCTATGCCTACGTGATTTTCAATTGCACCTATTGTAAACGCCGGTCGAAAACCGCGGCACCATTCGCGCCGGTCGAAAACCGCGGCACCCCTTGCCGCCTCCCATGCAGGGTCCAGGTTTGACTGGGTATTCGCCCAGACGGATCCGACCCCGACCATCCGGAGGCCTGGAGGTGTATCGCGACATGCAGCAATGGACAGATATCCGCCGCCGCGTCCTGCACGAAGGTGTCAGCAAGCGTGAGATCCTGCGTGAGACAGGCATGCATTGGACGACCCTTGATAAGATCCTCGAACACAGCCAGCCCCTCGGCTACCGCCTGACGAAGCTCCGCGAGAAGCCGAAGCTCGGTCCGTATGTGGACCGTGTCCGGCAGATCATCAGCCAAGACAAGCAGATCCCGAAGAAGCAACGCCACACCGCGAAGCGGATCTTCGAGCGGCTCCAAGAGGAGGGCTACACCGGCGGCTACACGGTGGTGAAGGAGGCGGTCGTGGAGATCAAGCGGACCAGCGGCGAGGTCTACATGCCGTTGGTCCACCGCCCCGGCGACGCCCAGGTAGACTACTTTTTCGCTCTGGCGAAGCTCGGTGGCGTGCTGCAGAAGGTGGCGATCTTCATGATGGCGCTGCCCTACAGCGACGGGTTCTTCATGATGTGCGTTCCTCGGGAGTGCACCGAGAGCTTTTGGGAAGGACATGTGCGGGCCTTCGCGTTCTTCGGCGGCGTTCCTGGTCGGATCAGCTACGACAACAGCAAGATCGCGGTGCGGGCGATCACCGGCGTCCATGAGCGGAAGCTGACCGATGGCTTTTTGCAGCTGGCCAGCCATTACCTGTTCGACTCCCACTTCTGCACCGTTCGGCGCGGGAACGAGAAGGGCTTGGTCGAGGGCACCGGCGGTTATGCGCGGCGCAACTTCCTGGTCCCGGTGCCCGAGCTGGCCGACTTCGAGGAACTGAACGCCTATCTGCTGGAGCGGTGCCGGAGCGATCTCGACCGTCGTCTCAGGGGCCAGGCGGCATCGAAGGCCGAGCTTCTGAAGGAGGATCAGGCCGCGTTCCTGCCACTTCCGGCGACTCCGCTGGACGCCTGTCGCAAGCAGGCCGCCCGGGCGAACTCGCTGTCGGTCGTCCGGTTCTGCGGCAACGACTACTCCGTGCCGGTGCGCTGCGCCCATCACGAGGTCACGGTCAAGGGCTACTGGGATCGGGTTGTGATCTGTCACCGCGACCGGGTCGTCGCCGAACACGAGCGGCGGTGGGGCAAGGCCGAGGTCGTGTACGAGCCTCGCCACTACCTACCGCTGTTGGAGCGCAAGCCCGGCGCCTTGGATCACGGTCGCCCGTTGCAGGATCTTCAGTTGCCGGAGAGCTTCGGGGTGCTGCGTCGAAGGCTGGAGAACGAGCGTGGCCACCAGGGGACGAAGGAGTACATCGCCGTGCTGCGCCTGCTTGAGAAGCATACGACCGGACGGGTGGGCGCTGCGATCGAGAAGGCGCTGGTCGCCGGAGCGCCGACGGTGGACGTGGTGGCGATGTATCTGCACCCGGACGAGCCCACCGAACCGGGAACGTTCGTTCTGGCCGGTCGGCCTCAACTGCAGGCCGTGCAGATCGCCGCGCCGCGGACCGAATCCTACGGCGACCTCTTGCACGCGGCGGTGACGCCATGAACGAGCCGAAGACCACCGTGCTACTGGATCACCACCTGAAGGTGCTCAAGCTGCCGACGATCCTGCGCGAGTACACCGCGTTGGCGGCCGCCTGCGGCCGTGAAAAGGCGGACTATGCAACCTACCTGCTGCAGTTGACCGAGCGGGAGCTGCTGGACCGCGAACGCCGCGCCGCGGAACGACGCCTGCGGGCGGCCAAGCTGCCGGTGACCAAGACCCTCGATACGTTCGAGTTCTCCAGCCAGCCGTCGATCAATGAGGCGCTGGTGCGCGAACTGATGCGCGGCCAGTACATCGCCGACCGCCAGAATATCCTGATCGTTGGCAACAGCGGCACCGGCAAGACCCACCTGGCAACAGCTCTGGCGTTCGCCGCCTGCGCCCAGGGCCGACGGGTCCGGTTCTTCACCGTCACCCAACTCGTCAGGCAGTTGCTCGAGGCGCGGGAAGAACGGTCTCTGCAGAGGATGATCGCCCAGATCGAGCGTCACCACCTGCTGGTCCTCGACGAACTCGGCTACGTCCCGTTCACCAAGGTCGGAGCCGAACTGCTGTTCGAAGTGGTCAGCCGGGCTTACGAACGGCACAGCCTGATCGTCACGACCAACCTGCCGTTCGACAAGTGGACCGAAGTGCTGGGCTCGGAGCGCCTGACCGGGGCGCTCCTGGACCGGCTGACCCACAGGGTCCACATCATCGAGGCGAACGGGGAGAGCTACCGCCTGAAGGAAGCCAAGGCCCACCAGAAACACAATCGAACGAAGGTGCAAAAGAAGAGCTGAGAGGAAGGTGTTGACGCCCCTCCCACGAGGGGAATACTACTGTCATGGGTGCCGCACTATTGGACCGGCGGGCGCCGCACTTTTGGACCGGCGTTTACAACTTGACTACATGCCAATGCGATGAGAGTATCCCGAAAGCAGAGCCTCATATTCATAATCTCGAAACAAGTACAAGTCCCGAAGGGAGACCAGACAATGAAGCGTACGATTCTCGCGTTTACAATCCTGCTCGCTCTCAGCGCCTTTGTT
>CALEMW010000001.1 GCA_937910695.1 uncultured bacterium | reverse complement strand
CCGGATCCCCATCCGTCCCCCCACAATCCGCAAACACATGAATGTCTGCCTCATAGGCAGACGCCGTCCCCATGAGGGCGAAAAGGGTCAACAACAGGAAGAGGATTCGTCGTAACATCTTACGATCCCTTGTTGGGAGGACAAGTCTCGCCGTGGAGCGGCCCGAAAAGGGCCAATAAGCAATAATCGATCCGAATGTGCATATCCACCACCGTCACTGCGGCGAGAAGCAGTGCAGCGGAGGCTCGATGGGTTGTCATGTCGAATCAGGAGGAATCCGACAGCCGGAACAACAATCCATATTTTGGATGCGCCGGCGAGGCCGGGTTCGCAAATGATGCGATATCTCCCTCCTCACAGTGAACTTTCGCATAAAAAGCAGATCTGAGTCAAGGCCCGAATCGTCTCATACTGTCATACCAGCTAGTCAAAGTGGTCATACTCCCCACATCGTGAGTGAACCGGGTCCGGCTTCAGGATGAAAAGTCAGCCCCACCACATTCCCCTGCCGTACCCCAACGATCTCCTCATTCCACCGCGCTACAACTTCCACACCATCACCCGTCGCCAGAATGCGCGGTGCCCGGATGAACACACCCTGCGCTGTTGTGCCGTCGCCGAGTTCCACCAGATCGATGAACGAATCCACCTGCCGCCCGAACCCGTTGCGCCGCACCACCACATCCAGCAACCCCAACGGCTCCACCCCATGCTTGCCGTTGTCCTCCTCCACCTCGCGCGCCAGCATGATCAGTCCCGCGCACGTGCCGAGAATCGTCCGCCCACTCTCTGCGAAATCGAGGATCGGCTGACGCAGGCCCACCCTGTCGATCAGCCTCGTCATCGTAGTCGACTCGCCGCCGGGAATGATCAGCGCGCGCACGGCGTCCAGCTCGCCGGGGCGGCGTACACGTACGTGCGGCGTCCCCTGCCGGTCGAGGGCCTGCTCGTGAAGCTCGAAGTCGCCCTGGAGGGCGAGAACGCCGACGGGGCGGGAATCCTGGATGGTGCTCAACTTGACCTCTCGTGCCGCCGGTGCGTGGATCCACGCAGGGGGCCGTTCTGGGATCAAAAACGCCCGACCCGGAGGGCCCAGGCCGGGCGTCGATCGGGATATGCAAGAGTCGGGCTACCAGCCGCGGCTGGCCATCTTCTGATCCTCGGGCAGCGAGGCGACGTCGATGCCTTCCATGGCTTCGCCCAGGTCCATGGAGATCTCCAGGAGCTTGGCGGGGTCGTCGTAGTAGGTGACGGCCTGCACGATGGCTTCGGCGCGGGGCTTCGGGTCGTTGGACTTGAAGATGCCCGAGCCCACGAACACCGTCTCGGCGCCCAGCTGCATCATCAGGCTGGCGTCGGCGGGGGTGGCCACGCCGCCGGCGGCGAAGTTCGGGACCGGGAGTTTGCCCAGCCTGGCCACTTCGAGCACGATGTGGTAGGGGGCGCCCAGGTTCTTCGCTTCGGCCATCAGTTCGTCGGGGCGCAGCACCGTGAGACGACGGATCTCTTCCTGGACCTGCCGCATGTGGCGCACGGCTTCGACGATGTTGCCGCTGCCGGCTTCGCCCTTGGTGCGGATCATCGCGGCGCCTTCGCCGATGCGGCGGAGCGCTTCGCCCAGGTTGCGGCAGCCGCACACGAACGGGACCTTGAAGGGCCACTTGTCGACGTGGTTCTTCTCGTCGGCCGGAGTGAGCACTTCGGACTCGTCGATGAAGTCGACGCCCAGGGCCTCGAGGATCTGGGCCTCGGCGAAGTGGCCGATGCGGCACTTGGCCATGACCGGAATCGAGACGGTGTCCTGGATCTCCTTGATCATCTTGGGCTGGCTCATGCGGGCGATGCCGCCGTCCTTGCGGATGTCGGCGGGGATGCGCTCGAGAGCCATCACGGCCACGGCGCCGGCCTCTTCGGCGATCTTGGCCTGGGCGGCGTTGGTCACGTCCATGATGCAGCCGCCCTTGAGCATTTCCGCCAGGCCGACCTTCAGCTTCATGCGCTCCTGGATCGTCTCGTCGGTCCACGGGGTGTGCATGGGATTGTCTCCTTTTCCATCCGATCTGTCCCCGGAGCCGTTCTCCGGTGCGCTGGTTCCCTTCGGAATGATAATCGCTCGGCCATGGGTCCGAAAGTCCCGACTCTCAAACCAGCCTTACCTTTGTCGTAATAATGAGAATCATAAACTCCCATTATAAAGATAGGTCTTGTTTATTTGGCTTCTTTGAAATGCCATGGTCGGCCCGCTAATCAACACATTTTTCGTCCTGGAGGATCTCAATGCGGTTGACCAAATCCTTGTCTCTGGCGCTGCTGCTCGCGCTGTTGGGGCTCTCTTTCACCGGTTGCAGCGATGACGATCCGGTCACACCGACCGAACCGGCGGCCTACACCAACGCCGACGGCATCAACGGCGGCCGCATGTACGACAAGTTCTGGGCCGACGAAACCGGTTTTGTCGACACCAAGGACGTGGCCTTCGACTTCGGCGCCAAAGGGGACTTCTTCCGCTGCAAGCAGTGCCACGGTTGGGACCGTCTCGGTACCCAGGGTGCCTACATCGGTCGCGGCCCTCGCACCTCGCGGCCCAATGTATCTTCAGTGGACCTGCGCGCCTATGCCGCCAGCCATACTCCCCAGGAGATTTTTGACAACCTCTCGTCGTCCACCGATCGCCGCGCCTACAACGCCGATTTGTCCACCTACGATCCCGACACCAACCCTACGGTCGGCGACCAGATGCCCGATCTCTCCGGGATCTTTTCCGACGCCCAGCTCTGGGAGCTGGTGAAGTTCCTCAAGGCCGACGCCACTGATGTGGACGACCTCTACACCTTCACCACCAGCGGCACCTACCCCGACGGCTCGATCTCCTACACCGACATCGGCTCCGGCGGCATCGCCGCCAACGGCGACGCTATCTTCGCCGCCCGCTGCGCCAGCTGCCACGGCGCCGACGGGACGACGTTCCTGGTCGACGGCGGCGAGTACACCGTGGGTCGTCACGTCCGCAACAAGCCGTACGAAGACCATCACAAGATGAAGTTCGGACAGCTCGGCACCGGGATGGGCAGCTTGGTCACCGACCTCCAGGATCTCAAGGACGTCTACGCCGCCCTGACCAACACGACGACCTATCCCGACGACGCGCCCCCGCCGGCCGGATACGTCAGTGCCGACGGCGCCAACGGCGGCCAGCTCTACGACAAGTTCTGGGCCACCGAGACCGGCTTCAACCAGGCCGACCCCGACCTCGCCACCTTCAACGCCAGCAAGGA
Organism: uncultured bacterium; assembly: GCA_937910695.1. GTDB lineage: Bacteria > Krumholzibacteriota > Krumholzibacteriia > LZORAL124-64-63 > LZORAL124-64-63 > CALEMW01. Next base: position 2,724 of record CALEMW010000001.1, on the reverse strand, counting down.
CTTCTTCCGCTGCAAGCAGTGCCACGGCTGGGACCGACTGGGCAACCAGGGCGCCTACATCAACCGCGCCCCCCGCACCACGCGGCCGAACGTGTCGGACCTCGACCTGCTGGTCATGAGCAACGAGTACACGCCCCAGGAGATGTTCGACGCCATCGCGAGTTCGGCCGGCCGCCGCGCCCCGAGCGCCGACCTGTCCACCTACGACCCGGATCTGAACCCGGCGGTTGGCGACCAGATGCCCGACTACTCGCAGATCCTCACCGACGCCCAGATCTGGGACCTGGTGAAGTTCCTGCTCGAGGATGCCGTCGATGTGAACGACATCTACGACTACACCCTCGACGGCGGCTACCCCACCGGCTCGATCACGTTCAGCAACATCGGCCAGGACGGTGTCGCGGCCGATGGTGACGCCATCTTCGCCGCCCGTTGCGTCATGTGCCACGGCGCCGACGGCACCCTCATCGGCGTCGACGGCGGCTACTCGGTCGGCAGCCACCTGCGCTCCAAGCCCAACGAGGACCAGCACAAGTTCAAGTTCGGCCAGCTGGGAACGGGCATGACCGGCCTGGTGACCGACCTGACCGAGATGAAGAGCCTGTACAAGGCCCTGACCAACGCCACCAACTATCCCGATCCCGCACCGACGCGCTAATGCTCCGCTGACGGAACGAAGGCCCGGGTGGATCTTCCACCCGGGCCTTCTTCATACGTCCGACGAAACGCTCAGGAGCTAATACGCCTGAGCGAACAACACCCGCTTCGAACTCGGCTTCCCGCAACGGATGCACTGGCCGTCCTCGGCTTCCGCGTCGAGCGGAATGTTGCGGATCGTGACCTTCGTCTCGGTCTGGATGGCCTCTTCGCAGGCCGTGTCGCCGCAGTGGTGACAGTGGGCGAAGCCGCCGGGACCCTCGTACAGGGCCGTGAACTCCTCCCAGGTCTCCAGCCGGTGCGTGTTCTCGGCCCGACGCTTCAACGCGGCCTCGTACAGCTCGGTCTGCATGCGGTCGAGGTGGCCGGTCACCGCCGAGACCAGGTCGCTCAGCGGTGTCTGGTGCTTCTGGCCGTCGTGCCGCGTGGCCAGCACGCAGGCGTCGTTCGCCACGTCGCGGGGGCCCAGCTCGATGCGGATCGGCATGCCCTTGCGCTCCCACTCTGCGTACTTCCAACCGGGGCGCATGTTGTCGCGGTCGTCGATCTGCACGAAGCCGATGGCGGGCTTGAGCATCTCCTGGAGTTCCTTGGCCTTGGCCAGCACCAGGTCGCGGCCCTCGTCGTCGCGCCAGATGGGCACGATCACGGCCTTGCGCTGGGCCACCTTGGGCGGGATCACCAGGCCGGCGTCGTCGCTGTGGCTCATGATCAACGCGCCGATCAGCCGCGTGCTCACGCCCCAGCTCGTGGCCCACACGAACTCTTCAGTACCCTCGCTGGTCTGGTACTTCACTTCGAAGGCCTTGGCGAAGTTCTGACCCAGGTCGTGGCTCGTGCCCGCCTGCAACGCCTTGTTGTCCTGCATCATGCCTTCGATGGAGAACGTCTCCACCGCGCCGGCGAAACGCTCGCGGGGCGTCTTGGCGCCGCACACCACCGGCATCGCCAGAATGTCTTCGGCGAACCAGCGGTAGCACTCGAGCATCTTGAGGGTTTCCTCGCGGGCCTCCTCGGCGGTGGCGTGGGCGGTGTGCCCCTCCTGCCACAGGAATTCGGCGGTGCGCAGGAACAGGCGCGTGCGCATTTCCCAGCGCATGACGTTGGCCCACTGGTTGATCAGCACAGGCAGATCGCGGTAGCTCTGGATCCACTTGCGGTACGTATCCCAGATGACCGTCTCGCTGGTGGGCCGGATGATCAGCTCTTCCTCCAGCTTCGACGCCGGATCGGGCACCACGGTGATCTTGCCGTCCACCTCGACCGTCTTCAGGCGCGAGTGCGTGACGATAGCGCATTCCTTGGCGAAGCCCTCCACGTGCTGGGCTTCCTTGGCCAGGAAGCTCTTCGGAATGAGCAGCGGGAAGTAGGCGTTGACGTGGCCCAGCTCCTTGAAGCGGTCGTCCAGCCAGCGCTGCATCATCTCCCAGATGCTGTAGCCGTTGGGCCTGATGACCATGCAGCCGCGCACAGGGCTGTTTTCGGCCAGTTCGGCGGCCTGGATCACGTCCAGGTACCAGCGGGAGTAGTCGACGCTGCGCTTGGTAATGTCGGCCATGGGGCCCTCTCTCCGGGTCCGGGATCAACGGGACGTACGAATGCGCGGCGACCCCTCAGGACCGCCGCGGCAAAGATAGCATCTGGACCGTCTGCGGGAAAGCCTAGCGGTAGAGGCTCTTCACGGCGCTCCAGGAGGCCGATTCGTCCTCCACTGGCGGGGTGCCGACGGTGAAGGTCACCGGTATGCTCCACAACCCGGGATCGTACAGGCTCTGATGCCATTCGTTGACCGTGATCGTGTGGACGCCCTCAGGTAGGCCGCCCAGATCGAACGTCAGATCGAACGGTATGATGACGGCCAAACAATTGACCTCCGGCGACGAGTCGTCGATCAGGGAAAACGAAGTCCCGTTCTGGCCGCCCAACGACCAGCAACTGCTGGGCATGCCGCCGGAAACGTACAGAGAGACAGGCTCCATGGGATCCGGATGGGGTGGAATGACCTCGATCGAGGTAACATAGGAAACAGCACCGGCGATCAGGGGAAGGTGGAGCAAACAGAAAATC